>DASPSI010000023.1:0-27582 GCA_035624015.1 Methylocystis sp. | reverse complement strand
CCGAGCCCGGTGCGCACGGCCTGCGCGACGCACTCCTCATTGATGACGGGGAGCATGCCGGGCATGGCGGCGTCGACGAGCGAGACGTGATCGTTGGGCTCGCCGCCATATTCGGCTGAGGCGGCGGAGAAGAGCTTGGCGCGGCTCGTGACCTGCGCGTGGATCTCCATGCCGATCACGACCTCCCAATCTCCGGTCGCGCCTCTGAGGAGCTTTAAAGGGTTTGTGGCCGCGGCTGTCGTCATGGCGTGGTCCTTTGAGGAGAAGGGGGATTTGCGGCTGTTATAGCCGCATGGGGACGCAAGAGCGACCCCTTCTGGGGTGAGGTCGCCGGCGCCCATATGCGCAAAGGAAGAGACGACTCGCGTCGCGCTTCCCAGTAGACCCCTTCCTCCGTGGCGCGGGATTGCCCGCAAGCGGGGCCGCTCACCCGCCAAACAGCTTTTCGAAAATGTTCTTCTCCGGCTGCGACGCCGCAGGTCGTTCAGCGCGCTTCACGCCCCCAGTCGGAATATCCTCCGGCGGGATCAAGTCCTCTTCGCCATGCGCAGCCGGCTGCCTCGCAGGCGCCGGCTCCGGCGGCGCGAGGACCACGCGCGGCCTTTGCAGCGGCTCGCGATAGGGCTGCGTCGAGCCGCCGCCGAACAGGCTCGCGATGCCGTCCACGAGCCGTTGCGGCTCGACCATGGCGACCGGCGCCTCCGCGCGCCATTCGCCCCCGGGCAGCGGCGAAGGCCCCATGCCCTGATGCGCCGCCTTCATGAAGCGGCTCCATATCTCGACCGGCAGATTGCCGCCCGAGACCTTCTTCGTCGGCGAATTGTCGTCGTTGCCGAGCCACACGCCCGCAACGAGGCGGCTCGTGTAGCCGACGAACCAGGCGTCGCGAAAATCCTGGCTCGTGCCGGTCTTGCCCGCCGCCTGCCACCCTGGAAGCTCGGCTTTGCGCGCCGTGCCGGTCAGCAGCGTCTCCTCCATCATCGAATTCATCATCGCCACAAAGCGTGGCTCAATCACCCGCCCGTTCGACGCTCCTTTATAAATGTACAGCTGCTTCCCGCCCGCGGTCTTCACTTTCAATATAATGTGCGGCTGCACGCCGACGCCTCCATTGCTGAAAGGCGCGTAAGCCGAAACGAGCTCCAGGGGCGAGACCTCCGACGTGCCGAGCGCGAGCGACGCGTTCGGCGCCAGCTCCGAGGCGATCCCAAGCCGATGCGCGGTGCGCGCCACGTTCTTCGGGCCGACCTCGAGCCCCACGCGCACCGCGACGGTGTTGAGCGACAGCGACAGCGCCTTCGTCAGCGTCACCGGGCCGAAATATTCGCGGCTGTAGTTTTCCGGGCGCCAGCCCTTGACTTCGATCGGTCCGTCCTCGCGCACGGTGTCGGGCGTCAGGCCCTGCTCGAGGCCGGTAAGATACACGAAAGGCTTGAACGCCGAGCCCGGCTGGCGCTTGGCGGCCACGACGCGGTTGAACTGGCTGTCGCTATAGTCGCGGCCGCCGACGAGCGCGCGGATCGCGCCGGACGGGTCCATGGCGACCAGCGCGCCCTGCTCGACGCCGAACTTGTCGCCTTTTTTTTCGAGTTCCTCGGTCAGCGCGCGCTCGGCGGCGCTTTGCATCGGATGGCTCAGCGTCGTCGTGACGACGATGTCCTCGTCGATCGCCGCCAGGCGCTCGTGCAGCGCGTCCATCACATAGTCCGCGGCGTAGTTCAAGGAGCCCGCGCTGTTGTCATGCTTCACGCGCGCGGGAAGGGCGACCGCCGCTTTCTCCATGCCGGGCGTGATGAAGCCCTGCTCCGCCATCGCTTCGAGCACTTGTTCGGCGCGCTCGGTTGCGCCCTTGGGATTGCGGTCCGGCGCGAGCTTGCTCGGCGCCTTGACGAGGCCGGCGAGCGTCGCAGCCTCGGGCAGGGTCAGCTCGCGCGCGCCATGGCCGTAGTAGCGCCGCGCGGCGGCCTCGACCCCATAGGCGCCGGAGCCGAAATAGACGCGATTGAGATAAAGCTCGAGGATTTGATCCTTCGAATATTTGTGCTCGAGCCACAGGGCGAGCAGCGCCTCCTGCGCCTTGCGCGAGAGCGTGCGCTCCTGGGTCAGGAACAGGTTCTTGGCGAGCTGCTGCGTGAGCGTCGAGCCGCCCTGCACACCGCCGCGGTGCAGGAGGTCGCGCGCGAGCGCGCGCATCAGGCCCATCGGATCGATGCCGAAATGGGAATAAAATCGCCGATCTTCGATGGCGACGAAAGCCTTGGGCAGATAAGCGGGCAGCTCCTTGAGCGGCACTGCCGCGCCGCCAGTGTCGCCACGATTGGCGAGGAGTTCGCCGTCGATCGCCAGAATAGCGACGTTCGGCGGGCGCTTGGGGATCGCGAGCTGGTCGATGGGCGGGAGCCGCGCGCCATAATAGACGACGAGCCCGGCGGCGCCGATGACGCCCCACAGTCCGAGCACGAGCGACCAATAGATGAGCGCGCCGAGCAGCGAGCCGGAGTGGGCCTTCGGGCGTTCTTTCTCGCGAATCTTCTGACGGCGCGGCGGGGACGGGTCGTCGTTCTCGTCCCCAAAGCTCGGCTCGCGCCGCTTGTCGCCTCTCGCCATTTACGCCTCCTCCGCCAGCCGTCGCGTTGGTAACGCGGATTTGAGGCGGATTTGCCGCAAGCTAGCGGGGCGGCTTTAAGGGGCGGTAAAGCAAATCAGCGCGCCGCGTCCTGCATCGGCCGCGTTTGCCCCTCCAACGGCTTCGCCTGCCCGACCGTCTGTTCCCGCCCCCCCGCCGGTTTCGTCGCCGCCGCCGCCTTGCGCTGCGCCTGCGCGGGGCCCTGAATCTCGCGCCAGGTGTTCGACTGCGAGATCATCTGCCGGATCTGCGCGATGTTCGCCGCGGCGTCGATCGGCGAGAGGTCGCGACGCGACCAATCTTCAGCCTGATCGAACTTGCCCTGGAGAGCGAGCACCAACGCCAGGTTCTGGCGCACACGCATGTCCGCGGTCGGCTGCTCCGCGGCGACGATCAGAGTCTCCTCCGCGCGCGGCAGCTGGCGAGACAGCGCATAGGAGAGGCCCATGTTGGAGAGCACGCCTGGGTCGTTCGGCTTCTGCTTCAAGGCCTCCTGATAGAAGGCGCGCGCTTGCTCGTGATTGCCGAGCTCGTCCGCGATCTGCCCGCGCGTCGACTGCACCGACCAATCTGGCCGCTCAGGCGTGTCGGCGTGCGAGAGCACTTCCGCCGCCTCGTTGAGGCGTCCGGCGTCGACCAGCGCCTTGCCATAGGCGGCGAGCACCTTCATGTCGTTCGGATATTGGATCGCGGTGCCCTGAAGCACCGCCGCGGCCTGCGTGGTCTGGTTCAGCGCCCGCAGCGCCCGGGCATAGGTCATCGCCGTCGCTTTGTCCTTGCGATTGCGATCGTATCGCTGGCCCCATTCCTCGGCGAAGATCCGCAGTTCGGCTTCGTTGGTCGGCAGGGCCGGCTCGGCGTTCGGCCTCTCGATCGAGCCGGTGATGTCATTGAGCCGCGCGCTGTTGCAGCCGCAGAGCCCCAGGACCAGAGCCGCCAAGATCAATCTTAAGGTCGCGCGCGGGGTGGGGCTCGAGGCGTCGGTCACGGCGATTCTTTCCGTTTGCTGACTGGTTGGCGTTTGCCGAAATAAACCGTTAACCCTAATGACAGATTAACGAAGCGCGGCAGCCGAGCGGCTAAGGAGAAGGCATGGAGGCGCAAGCCGGTTTGGAGCCCTGGAGCGGAGACGCGGTCCCGATCCATTTCGTCGACGCCGCCGAATTCCAGCGGCTCGCGGGAGAGACGCCTGAGCCCCTCGGCGACCTCGCAAAAGCGAGCGGATTCGAGCCGAAGCCCGGAAAGCTGCTGCTCGTGCCGAAAGCTGGCGGCGATCTCGCGCGCGTGCTGTTTGGAGTCGAGGCCGCGGACGCGCCCCGGCGCGACGCCTTCCTGCCCGGCAAGCTTGCGACGCTCCTGCCGGCAGGGCTTTACCGCTTCGAGAGCGGCCCGTTCGATCCCTTCGCGGCGGCCCTGAGCTTTCTGCTCTCCCGCTATAAATTTACGCGCTTCGTCGCAGCCAAGACCGAAGCTCCGCGGCTCCGCGCGCCACGGGGCGTGGACGCGGAGCGTCTGGGACGGCTCGCCGCAGGCGTGACGCTCGGCCGCGATCTCGTCAACGCGCCGGCCAATGAGCTCGGACCCAACGCGCTGACGGAGGCCGCGCTCGATCTCGCGCAGCGCTTCGACGCACAGGCGCGCGTCATTGCCGGCGAAGCGCTGCTCGCCGAAAACTTCCCTCTCATTCATGCCGTCGGGCGCGGCGCCGAAGAGCCGCCACGCCTCGTTGATTTCATCCATGGTCCGGAGGACGGCCTCAGGGTTACGCTGGTCGGCAAGGGCGTGGCGTTCGATTCCGGCGGGCTCGACATCAAGCCGAGCAACGCCATGGCGCTAATGAAGAAGGACATGGGGGGCGCGGCCACGGCGCTCGCGCTCGCCTTCATGCTCATGGACGCGAAGCTGCCGCTGCGCCTGCGCGTCCTTCTGCCGATCGTCGAGAACGCCGTGTCGGCCCGCTCTTATCGGCCTGGCGACGTCTATCGCAGCCGCAAGGGCCTTTCGGTCGAGATCGGCGACACCGACGCCGAAGGCCGGCTCGTGCTCGCCGACGCGCTAGCGCTCGCAAGCGAGGACGAGCCCGATCTCATCCTCGATTTCGCGACGCTGACCGGCGCGGCCCGCGTCGCCTTAGGCCCCGAGATCGCGCCGTTTTATACGGGCGACGACGCGCTTGCGATGGAAATCGCGCGGCTTGGCGAAACCGCCAATGACCCCGTCTGGCGCATGCCACTCTGGGACGGCTACGATAGCGGGCTCGAGGGCAAGATCGCCGATCTCGTCAATGTCGCGAGCGGAGGCTTTGCGGGCTCGATCACGGCAGCGCTGTTCCTGCGCCGATTTATCAGTGACGCCAAACGTTGGGCGCATTTCGACCTCTATTGCTGGAACCCCACTGCGCGCCCCGGGCGGCCGGAGGGCGGAGACATTCCGGTCGCGCGGCTGCTTTACGATCTTCTCGAAGCGCGCGCGCTCGCCAAGGATAGAATCTAAAGTGAATGAGAAATTCGATCGCCGAGTCACGCCGGCGCGCCCGGACATCGCGGCGAAGCATCTTGAAGGCCGCATCGAATCCGCCCGCTTCGTCGAGGGAGTCGTCATGCAGGTCAAGGAGGGCGTCGTCGACTTGAAGCGCGAGCCGCGGCCCGACGCCGCGCTCGACACCCAGGCGCTCTATGGCGAGCGCTTCACCGTCTACGACGAGGACGAGGAGGGTTGGGCCTGGGGCCAGCTCGAAAGCGACGGCTATGTCGGCTGGATCGCGGCCAACACGCTGTGGAGCAAGGTCTACGCGCCGACCCATCGCGTGAACACGCTGCGCACCTTCGTCTATCCAGGGCCCAGCATCAAGGCGCCCGCGCTCTTCGCGGCGCCGCTCGGCGCCGAGTTCGGGATCGTTGGACAACGCGAGGAGTTCCTTGTCACGGGCGAAGGCGGCTACGTCTTCGCCACGCATCTTTCGCCGATCGACTCTTTTGAATCGGACTTCGTCGCCGTCGCGGAGCGGCTCATCGGCGCGCCGTATCTCTGGGGCGGACGCAGCGCGCTCGGCATCGATTGCTCCGGTCTCATCCAAACCGGGCTGCGGCTCGCAGGCCTCAGCGCGCCGCGCGACAGCGACATGCAGCAGTCCGGGCTTGGAGCAGAGGTTGCGCCGGGCGCGCCGCTTCAGCGCGGCGACCTCATATTCTGGAGGGGCCATGTCGGCGTCATGCGCGACGCGACGGAGCTCTTGCACGCCAACGCGGCGCATATGCTGGTGACGAGCGAGCCTTTGGCGCTGGTTCGCGCGCGAAACATCGAGCGCGGCGCGGGCGACGTCACTGCGATTCGACGCTTGGAGCACAAATGACTGAGGCGCTTTATCTCGAAGATCTGTCCGTCGGTCAGGTTTTTGGAACCGGCCCGGTCAGGCTTTCTGCCGAGGACATCCAACGTTTTGCGCGCGAATACGATCCGCAGGCGTTCCACACCGATCCCGAAGCCGCGAAGTCGAGCTTCTTCGGCGGGCTTGTCGCGAGCGGCTGGCATACGGCGGCGATGACCATGCGCCTTTTGACCGAATCGACGCCCCTCGCCGGCGGCTTGATCGGGCTTGGCGGCGAGATCGGCTGGCCGCGGCCTGTGCGGCCGGGCGACATCCTGCGCGTCGAGGCGCGGATCACCCAAATCTCGCCGCCGCGCGCGGGCTCGGGGCGGGGCGTCGTTTTGATGCAGACGACCACCTTCAACCAGAACGACGAGCCGGTGCAAAACTTGAAAGCCAAGCTGCTCATTTCCGCGCGCGCGGGTTAAATTTTGTCCGCCTCCTTCGCGCCCTTCGCGCCTTTGTGGTTTAAAATCACCACAAAGGCGCGAAGGGCGCGAAGAAGTGGCGCTACGCAATCGCCGCCTTTCTCAAAGACCGAGGCTGAGCTGATCGTCGGCTTCCATCTCGCGTGAGCCGAGCGACGACAGGGAAACGCCGAGCAGCCGTACACCCTTTTTCGTCGGAAAGACGGGAGCGAGAAGCTCCATCACCAGCCCCTCGAACTCCGGCCCCGTCGCAATGGCGGCGGTCTCTGTGCGGCTCCGCGTGATCTGCTGGAAGTCCGCATATTTGACCTTCAATGTCACGGTGCGCCCCTGCGCGCCCAGGGCCAGGGCCTGCCGCCAGACCTTGGCGATGAGCGGCGCAAGCTCGGCGCGGGCCGCCTCGAGGCTGAAGATGTCCGCCGCAAAAGTGTTTTCGGCGCCGATCGACTTGCGGGGGCGGTCGGCTCTCACCGGGCGCTCGTCCACGCCACGCGCGATCCAATAAAAGTAAGCGCCCGACTTGCCGAAATGCCGCTCCAGAAACGGCAGCGGCTTTTCGCGCAGTTCGAGGCCGTTCGCTATTCCGAGTCCCTTCATCTTCCGAGCCGTCGCCGGCCCGACGCCACGGAACTTCCCGATCGCGAGCGATTCGACGAAGGCCAGTCCCATGCGCGGCGTGATGACATAGAGTCCGTCTGGCTTACGAAAGTCCGAGGCGAGCTTGGCCAGGAACTTGTTGTAGGAGACGCCCGCGGAGGCGGTGAGCCCGGTTTGAGCCTTGATCGTGGCGCGGATCTCTTCGGCGATCTCGGTCGCGAGGCGCGCACGATTTTCGGTCACATCGAGATAGGCCTCGTCGAGCGAGAGCGGCTCGATGATCGGCGTGTATTGCGCGAAGATCGCGCGAATCTGGCGCGAGATGTCGCGATAGACGTCGAAGCGCGGCTTGACGAAAATAAGGTCCGGGCATTTGCGCCGCGCAGTGACGGAGGGCATCGCCGAATGCACGCCGAACTTGCGCGCCTCGTAGCTCGCCGCCGCCACGACGCCGCGCTCGCGCGCGCCACCGACCGCGACTGGCCTGCCGCGAAACTCGGGATTGTCGCGCTGCTCGACGGAAGCATAAAAGGCGTCCATATCAATATGGATGATCTTGCGCGGCGCTGCGCGCGCGGCAGCGGCGTTCGGCTCGTCGTCGCGGGTCTTCGCCTCGGGCATTGTCGTCGACTCTTTCGCCTCGTAGCTTTAAACCGGAGAACGAAAGCGGCACATCTCGCATGTCTTACCTCCACGACGGCTACTTCACAACCGGCCTCGACGCAGATCCCGAACTGGCGAGCGAGATCCGCGGCGAGCTCAAGCGACAGCGGGAGGGGATCGAGCTCATCGCCTCCGAAAATCTCGTCTCCCGCCTCGTGCTCGAGGCGCAAGGCTCGGTGCTCACCAACAAGACCGTCGAGGGACCTCCGTGGGGTCGCTACTACGGCGGCGCCGAGTTCGCCGACGCGATCGAGGCGCTCGCGGTGGAGCGCGCGAAGAAGCTGTTCAATTGCCGCTTCGCCAATGTGCAGCCGCACTCCGGCTCCAACGCCAATGCCGGCGTGTTCCTGGGCCTGCTGAAGCTCGGCGACGTTATCCTTTCCATGGACATCGCCGCGGGCGGCCACATCAGCCATGGCCATCCCGCGACGCTCGCCGGACGCGACTACAAAATCAGACGCTACGGCGTGAACTATGAGAGCGAGCGCGTGGATCTCGACGAGGTGCGGGACCTGGCGCGGGCCAGTCGCCCGACGCTCATCGTCGCGGGCGGCTCGGCCTATCCGCGCACGCTGGAATTTGCCAGCCTGCGCGCCATAGCCGATGAGGTCGGCGCCTATCTTCTGGTGGACATGGCGCATTTTGCCGGGCTCGTCGCCACGGGGCTTCATCCGGATCCGTTTCCCCACGCCCATGTCGTGACTACGACGACTTACAAATCGTTGCGCGGCGCGCGCGGCGGACTCGTGCTGTGGAACGATCCGGCGCTGAGCTCGAAGATCGACGCCGGCATTTTTCCGGGCGTGCAGGGCTCGGTGCTGCTGCACGGCGTCGCCGGCAAGGCTGCGTGTCTCGGAGAGGCGCTGCGGCCGGAGTTTCGCGCCTATAACCAGGCAGTGCTCGACAATGCGCGCGGCTTGGCGCAGTCGCTGTCCGAGGCCGGCTTTCGCATCGTCACGGGCGGGACCGACACGGGGCTAATGCTCGTCGATCTCGCCGGCCAAGGCGTGACTGGCGATATTGCGGCGAAGTCGCTGGAGCGGGCGGGGCTTGCGGTCAACAAGAATCTGATCCCCTTCGATCCGCGCCCGCCAGAGGCGCCCTCCGGACTGCGGCTCTCGAGCAACGCCGGAACGACGCGCGGCTTCGGGGCGGGCGAATTCGAAATCGTCGGCGACTGGATCGCCCGCGTGCTCCGCGGTCCGCATGACGCGGCGGCGATCGAGAGCGTTCGCCGCGAGGTGATCGCGCTGTGCGCGCGCTTCCCCGTCTATCAATAGCCCGTCATCTCGAGATAGCCTCGGCCCTCGTGCGAGCCTTTGAAATCGATCGGCCCCTCCCAATAGCCCGAGCGCGTTCCGTTATAGGCCTGAGCGTTCAGCGGCCGCGTCTCGATCGCGAGCGCGCGGCTCTTCACCTCGACGCGCCAGCGCGTGGGCAGGCTCTTGTCGCCGATGGGCGTTTGCGCAAGCGGAGTCATTATAGTGTCGTCGCGCGCGAGCGGCTGCGCCGCGCCGTCGGCGGCGATCCACGTGCCGGCGAAATAGTCCGGCTCGCTCTCGCTGCGGAAGCGATAGAGCATCACGTTCTCGCCGGTCGCAAGATGCAGCGCGAGCCAGTCCCAGCCCTTTTGACCTTGTCCCAGCGGCTGGCTGCTCCATTCGCGATCGAGCCAGGCTTCGCCCGTGACCTTGAAGGTCCTGTCGTGCAGCGTCAGCGCGCCCGCCACAGTATAGAAGGGCTGGCTGAAATAATATGAGGCTTGGCCCCGGTCGGATTTGCGGCTGTAGCCGCCGTCGCCGTGCAGGACGATCGGCTTGTCGGTCACAAGCTCCAAATCATAGGCGAAGGCCGCATCGCGCGCTTTGACGCGTAGGCGCGACAGCCCGGCGTCCGGCGGCGCGTCGGTTGGCGCCGCCATCGACCAGTCGTCGATGAACGCGCGAAAGGGCCGCGCCTCGACGCCGGCTTGCCCGACGCCGCCGCGCGCCAAAGTCTCGGTGAAGAGATGCTCGCCGGCGCTGGTCGCCGCGACGTGCGCCATCCAGAGGGACTGATTGGCGAAGCCTTCGCGCTCTTTCTCCGCGTCGAGGCCGATTCGGAACAAGGTCCATTGCGCGCCGTAGGCGGCGCCGGCCTCGTCGCGCAGATTGGCGGTCAAATACCACCATTCGATGCGGAAGCCCGGATGCGCGGCGAAATCGCGCGGAAAAACGATGGGCGTTCCGGGCGCAACTTCGGTAAAGCCAGGCGCCTTGCGGGAGAGCGTGGAGAACTCGTCCGCGTCTGCAAGAGCCGGCGCGAGCAGCAGCGCTGCCGCAATCGGAACGCGCCATCGCTTTAATGAAAGGCTGAGGACGTCATGGCCGGGCTTGTCCCGGCCATCCACGCCGAGACGCTGAGCGATGTTGCGATTAGAGCGGAAGCGTCCCAGCGGCGTCGGCTGTGGCGCTGCGTGGATGGCCGGGACAAGCCCGGCCATGACCCTTTGGGTGAATTTCGAGACGCGCGCGCGCCAAGGGCAAGCGGGGAGGCGCAGCCTATCGTTCATCGGCGAAAACCTTGAGCAGCTGCGCCGGCGCCGTGCGCGCGAGCCGCAGGACCGGGATCGCCGCCGCTGCAAGCGCGGTGACGACCGAAAGCGCCAGCACCTGCGCCCATTGCCCCGGAAACACATGGAACGGCACGCGCCAGCCGAACGCCTCGACATTGACGACGGCGACGAGCAGCCAGGCCATGACGAGCCCGAGCGGCAACGCGAACGCCGCCGTCGCCAGCGCCAGCAATGGCAGGCGAAAGAATTCCATAAGTGCGAGGCGGCGGCGGGGAACCCCCAAAGCCCAGACCGGCGCGAGCTGCGCGAGGCGCAGATTGCCGAGCGTCATCAGCGTCGCGAGCAAAGCCACGCCCGAGACGAGAAGAGTCAGCGTGTTGAGCGCCGCCGTCACCGCGAAGGTGCGCTCGAACACGCCGATCGAAATCTCCTTGACGCCGGCCTGATCGATCGCGCGCGCGATCTTCGCGCCGAACTGCGCTTCGAGATCATGGAGCAGCGGCGCCGCATCCTGGGGCGCTCTCAGGCGCAGGCTGTAATTCGTCCGCAGCGCGTCGGGCCAATGCGCGACGAGCGCGTCGAGATCGACGCGCAGCTGGCCTTTCGGATTGCCGTAGTCGGGATAGACGCCGACAACCTCCGCGCGCCAGAGGCCCCCTGGTGCGGCGATCTCGAACATAGAGCCGACCCGAAGCTTCAGCCGCCGCGCCAGCTGCTCGCTGACCATGACGCCGTCGCCGCGCGCGAGCCTCGCCCAGGCGTCCGGCGCGGCGTCGAGCAGCGGAAAATGCGCGCGATAGGTTTCGTGCGGCTGCGTGCCGAAAACCTCGACCGGCCCGCCCGCAATCTTCATCTGCGTGCGCCAGGTCGGCAAGATCGCCGCGACCTCGGCGCGGTTCTGCAGCCAGGCGAGGATCGGCTGCGCGTCTTCCGCGCTCGCCGCCTCGAAATAGGCCTCGGCGACGAGGCGCTCGTCGATCCAGGAGACGAAGGTCTGACGAAATCCCTCGACCATGGTCCCGACGCCGACATTGGTCGCGAGCGCGATCAGCAGCGCCATCAGCGCGAGCGAGAGCGCCGAGAGCTGCTGCCGGCCGTCGGCCCAGAACCATCGCCACAGCGGCGTGCGCGCGTGATGCTCAGCAAAGCGCAGCACCACGGCGAGCAGCAGCGGCAGCAAGAGCGCCGCGCCGATCAGCGCGCCGGCGATCGAGACGAAGCCGGCGGCGAGACTCTCGCCGAAGAGCAGCGCCGCCAGCGCCACGGCGAGGGCGGCGGCGGCGAGCGCCGCCTGGCGCAGCATCACGCGCTGCTGCTCCTCGCGCCAGGCGAAGGGCTGGGCGACCTGCAACGTCGGCAGATGGAAAGCCTTGACGAGACCGCTCGCCGCGGCGGCGAGCGCGCCCAGGAGCGCCATGCCGACGCCCGAGAGAAACCACGCCGGATCGAGCGAAAGCCGGCTCGACACCTGCGCGCCATAGAGGCTGTCGAGGCTCGCCGCGACGTTGGGCATCAGCGCCGCCGCAAGAAAATAGCCGCAGGCGACGCCGAGCGCACCGGCGAGAAGCCCGAGCAGCGTCAGCTCTGCGACAAGCGCCGCGACGAGCGCGCAGGCGGAGACGCCGATCGCGCGCAGCGTGCGGATCGTCGGTAGGCGCTGCTCGAAGCCGAGCCCGAACGAGGCGCGCACGATGAAGAGTCCGACGAGAAAGGCGAGGAAGCCGAAGGCGGTCAGGTTCAGATGGAACGAGGCCGTCAGGCTTTCGAGCTCCGGCGTCTCCTGCGGCTCGACGAGGCGCAGCGCGCCGCCCGAGAGCGTCTTCAACGTTTCCTGGTCGAGCTTCGGGCCGTCGCCGAGGACGAGCCGCGACAGCAGCTTCGGCTTTCCGAGCAGGCTCTGCGCAAAAGAGATGTCGACGATGAGCGCGTCCGCCGGCGCCTCGGCCGAGACCGCGAGCGGCGGCAATTTGCGGCCGGTCGAGAGCAGGGGCGCGTCACCTTCCGCGGCGCCGATCTGCTTCAGCATCTGCTGCGCGACGATGGTCTCGCCGGGCGGCCGGAGAAAGCCGCTGAACGAGTCGCCGCCCGCGACGCCGGAGAGCCGCATGCGGCGCGGCAGCGTCATCGGCTCGACGCCGATCAATCGATGGACGTTTCGTCCGATGCGCACGGAGCCTTCGAGCGCCGGCGACACCTTGTAACCCGTGAGCCGCAGCTTGACATAGAGGTCCTGCGCGAACAGTCCGCCGCTCGTCGCCACCACGCCGCCGGCGCCGCCAGAGAACAATTGCGCGGCGCGGCGATAGCTCTCGCGCGCCTGCTCGTTCAGCGCCTGGACGCCGCTCCACAGCGCCGTGGCGATGGCGAGCCCGAGCACGAGGGCCGCGAAATTGATCGGGTGGCGGCGCCAATGGGCGGCGAGCGCGACGAGGGCCCAGACGACGCGCGTCACGCCGCCTCCACCGCGCCGGCGTGGAGAACCAGGCGTTGCGAAAGCCGCGCCGCGAGCCGCGCGCTGTGCGTGACCATGAGGAAGGCGCAGCCCGTCGCCGCCACGAGTTCGAGCGCTAGGGAGAGGACGTCGTCGCCCGAAGTCTCGTCGAGATTGCCGGTCGGCTCGTCGGCGAGCAGCAGTCGCGGCTTGGCCGCGAGAGCGCGGCCGATGGCGACGCGCTGCTGCTGGCCGCCCGAGAGCTGCTCGGGAAAGCGTCCGAGCAGCGCGTCGAGCTTGAGCCGCTCGGCGAGTGATCGGGTCCACTCGGAGTCGTAGCGGCCGGCGAGCCGCGCCTGAAACGCGAGATTGTCGGCGACGCTGAGGCTCGGGACGAGGTTGAACTGCTGGAAGACGACGCCGAGCTTTTCGCGCCGCAACGCCGCGCGCGCGCCGTCCGAGAGGCCGGTCAAACGAGTCTCGTCGAACCAAATCTCTCCGCTGTCGGCGTCGTCGAGGCCAGCGATGAGATGCAGCAGCGTGCTCTTGCCGCTGCCCGACTCGCCCATGAGCGCGACGGTTTCGCCGGCGAAGAGCGAGAGATCGACGCCCTTGAGAACTGCGAGACGCCCCTGCGGCGTGGCGTAGCTTTTCGTAAGGCCGGTTACGCGCAACAACGGCAGAGCGTCGTTGGGCGCGGATTTGGCGGCTGCCGGGAGATTGTCGGGGAGGCGCACCGGCGGGCTTTCGCGGTCGTGTTGCGCTGAGGAAGATGTGCGGTTGTCCGGGGGCGTGTCAACAGGGAGCTGGCGGCCAATCGGTTCGCAGTTCGTTGAAGAGAGGAAAATCCAAGTTCTCGCCCTGTTTTGCTCCGTTCGCGAACGCAACAGGAGCCTATTCCGCCCTCTGGTTTCATCCTCGCATTTCGTCGGTCATGGCGCCAAGCTTATGGATTGCAATAAAACATTCTTCAGCGCGTCACGCTGCGCCCCCATGAGAAGCCCTCGCTTACGCTTGGCGGAAATCCGCATCCATCATGGAGGCAAAAATGTCGTCCAAACACCAAAGCTTAGGTCTGCTCGATCTCGCCCAGTTCCGCCTGGGAAGCGCCGTCCTCTTGTCCGCGCTCGCGGGCGCCGGAAGCGCTTACGCCAAGGATCACGACTTCAAGACGCTGCCGGGCGATCTTCTGCTCAGCCGCACCGTCTATGACAATAACGCCGCCAATGTCACAGTCGGCCAACAGCTGCCGCCGAACTGCACGAACGGAAACTGCGTCCCCGCGCAAAATAACGGAGCGTTTCCGCAAATTTTCAACAATGCGCCCACCGACGGCAGCTTCGGGATCACTTCGAAAATCCTGCTCGATGAGATGACGCTTTCGGGCGCGACCATCAAGACTTTCGAAATTCCGAACAACACGACGCCGGGCGTCACCCCGAATTCGGATCAAATGGTCACGAGCTTCTCGTCGAAATCGGAGCTCGCGCTCAATCTTTCGCTTGACGGCCAGCACGTGACCTTCATGGGCTATCTCGCGCCTGTCGATGCGCTGGACGTTTCGAACTCCAACACGCCGGCCGTTATCGATCCGACCAATCCCGTGCCCAACGCCTATTACCGCGTGGTCGCTGACCTCGACTTGGAAGGGGATCTGCATTTCACGTCGACGAACGCCTATAGCGGCAACAACGGTCGCGCCGCGATCCTGCGTCCTTTCCTCGGCTCCAATCTCTTTTACTCCGCCGGAAATGCCGGAAACGGCAGCAATCCCCAGCCCAACGGCGTAATTCTTGGGGCGGGCGCGCAAGGCCTGACGGAGTCGACGGCGCCGCTCCCCTGGCAGGATCCGGGGCTGCCGACGCCAGTCGCTAGCTTCAACATAACGGAGTTGGGCGACACGGCGGACAAGATCGGCAAGGACGACAACTTCCGCGGCATGACCGTGTTCAACAACGTGCTCTATTACACGAAGGGCAGCGGCGGCAACGGCGTCGACACCGTCTATTTCGTCGACACCAGCGGAACTTCTTCGGCGGGCGCGCCTCTGGCGTGTCCGAACGGTGTGGGGCTTCCGGCCCCCGGCGCAAAGCTCCCCAACACGCCGCTGAGCTATAACTTGAGCACGCTGCAGACCAACGGGCTGCCGAACAACATATGCGTGCTCAAAGGCTTCAACACCGTTATCGCGAAGACCTCGACGAATTCCTTCCCCTTCGGCCTATGGTTCGCCAACGCCACCACGGTCTATGTGGCGGACGAAGGAGATGGAACAGCCACCTACGACGCGACGACGGGGCGTTACACGGCCGCCGCCGCGTCGACGACCGCCGGGCTGCAAAAGTGGGTATTCAATGCGGCCGCTGGCCAGTGGCAGCTCGCTTATACGCTGCAGGCCGGTCTGGAACTCGGCGTTCCCTACACGGTGACGGGCTATCCTACCGGCGCGAACTCATACACCGTTTACAAGAGTGGAAAGATAACGACGACAACTATGCCCTCTTGGTCGCCGGCGACGGACGGCCTGCGCAATCTGACGGGCCGCGTCAACCGCGATGGCACCGTGACGATCTGGGCCGTCACCTCGACCGTGAGCGGCAGCGGCGATCAAGGCGCCGACCCCAACAAGCTCGTCGCGATCACTGACACCCTCGCCGCGACGTCCCTGCCCGCCAACGAGAGCTTCACGACGTTGAGAACAGCAGGCTTCGCCGAGGTGCTGCGCGGCGTCTCGTTCACGCCCGGAACCGAAGTCTCGGACCGCCAAAACGATTGGAGCCACTGATCTTACGCGCGCCTGGGCGCGTCGGCCCCGGGCTTTCGATGCCTCTGGGAACTCTGACCTGACGTTGGACGAAGCTTGTTGACGCGAATGCGTCAACAAGCGCATCGCCGCCGTTCGGACAAACGGAAAGGCGGCGACGTCGTATCGCACGGCCGAAATCGGCCCGTCGGCGCCCTCCTCGTTCTTTACCGCGGGATTGGGCCGTCAGGCGCGCCAAGTCTATGATTTCTAAGGATTTTATTGGTCGGAGTGGCGGGATTCGAACCCACGACCCCTTGTCCCCCAGACAAGTGCGCTAACCGGGCTGCGCTACACTCCGACTTGCCGCCCTTATAGGCGGTGGCGCAGCCTCTGGCAACGGCGCTATCGCACGATCACTTTCGTGCCAACGTTCACACGGGCATATAAATCCTTCACGTCCTCGTTCATCATGCGGATGCAGCCCGACGACACGTTCTGTCCGATCGTCCACGGCTCGTTCGTGCCGTGGATGCGGTAGAGCGACGAGCCGAGGTAAAGCGCCCGAGCGCCGAGCGGATTTTCCAGGCCGCCCGCCATGAAGCGCGGCAGATCCGGCCGGCGCGCCAGCATCTGCTTGGGCGGAGTCCAGTCGGGCCACTCGGTCTTGCGGCTGATCGTCTTGACGCCCAACCACTCGAAGCCAGGCCGCCCGACGCCCACGCCATAGCGGATCGCCCGACCGCCGCGCTCGACGTAGTAGAGAAACTTGCTCGTGGTGTCGATGACCACCGTGCCCGGCGCGCCCCCCGCATACTCGACTTCCGTGCGCCGGTAGATGGGGTCGATCTCGCGCCGCAGCGCCTGCGGCTCGACGCCTCCGACGCTCGCTCGATAGCCTTGCGGCGCTTGTGGGGCTTGCGCCGGCGCCGCGCGGTAGGCGGGGTCGGAGCCCGTCACCAGAAATTCGATGAAGCCGCCGCCATAGTCATCCCGCGGGGCGGGCTCCGACGCCGCATAGGCCGCGGCTTGCTCTTGCGCCTCCGGGCTGTTCCAGTGCTGCGCGGCGGACGCTCCCCCAGCGCCGCTCAAGGCGAGCGCGAGCAGCGCCGTGGATCCGACAGTACGATATGAAGACATCTGGGCGCCCGATGTTCGCGCACCATTGCCTGGCCGGCGCGGTGCTTATTAGTGAGCGTCTCGGAGCATACACCCTAAATTTTTAGCGTAAATCTCAAGCATTTGCGGTGGTTAGCAATCGATCAACACCGCTCTATTCAACGCATTGTTCACCGACATTGATAGTCGCGCGTTCACCAAGAAAGCCGCCGCCGCGTTTGCCGCATTGCGCGTAGGATCGGGCTTCCTCACGAAAGCGCGCCGTCCCCGCGACGCGACGGCCGAGACAGGATCGTCTCGGGCACGTCCGGCGCCCGCCGCGAAATTCATGATGAATCGCTAATAATGGCGATAACGGGCGTCCTGCGCATGGACCGTGACGTGTTAAGCCTTTAATGTTCGATTAACCCAAGCGCCGCCCCGCGCGGTTCAGGCGGCGGCTCTCGCGAGCCGCCTCTCAAACGAGAAGGCGAGCGAAGTTTCGAGATGTCCGAGGGGGAGCGCAGATTGGCGGCGGAAATTTCCGCCGATCCGGCCTTTACGGCGCTTGAAGCCTCCGGCGCGCCGATCGTCGCTTTCGTCGGCGAAGAGCCGCGCATCGTCTACGCCAACGCCGCCGCCGCCGCCGTCTTCGGCGCGCCTCCCGACGCCCGGCTCGTTCTCGCGCCCGACGGCGGCGGCGAGCGTCTCCAGCGCCTCATGGAACAGCTGCGCAAGAGCGCCGCGCCGCGGCTGGAGCGTCTGCCGCTCGCGTTCGCCGACGAGACGCGTTGCGTCACTGTGTTGTGCCGCCGTCTGACCGGCCAGACGCCGGTCTATGTGGTCGCCGCGCTCGGCCTGCGCGGGGCGGCCGAGCCCGCGGAAACGGAGGC
The DNA here is from genome assembly GCA_035624015.1 of Methylocystis sp. Classification (GTDB taxonomy): domain Bacteria; phylum Pseudomonadota; class Alphaproteobacteria; order Rhizobiales; family Beijerinckiaceae; genus Methylocystis. Next base: position 10,182 of record DASPSI010000023.1, on the reverse strand, counting down.
CGCCGCGGAGCCGGCGCTGCACGCGGCGGCGCCCGAAGCCACGGATCCGGGCCTGCAGGCGTTGCGCGAGAAGATCGTCGCCCACCATGGAGCCGCCGCGCGCTTTTTGTGGAAGACAGACGGGCAGGGCTGCTTCACCGAGGTGACCCATGTGCTCGCCGACGTGGCCGGCGCGGCCAACGCCGACATCCTCGGGCGCGACATCGAAGAGCTGTCGCGCGCGCTGGGCTTGGGGAGAGCCTTCGCCGACGCGCTGGCGACGCGGAGATCCTGGGCCAACGTACGCGTCGACTGGCCGATCGACGAGCCTTTCTGCGCCGCGCCGACGACGCTCGGCGCCCTGCCGCTTTTCGACGCCGCCCGCCGCTTTTCGGGCTATCAAGGCTATGGCGTGCTGCGCCTCGATCAGGCGATTCCGCGAGGGGTCGAAGCGCCCGCGCCCGAGCCGCCAAAGGAGCCGCAAAGAGAGCCGCCGCCGGTCGAGAAGCCGCCCGCGGACAACATCGTGCCGCTGCGGCCTGCGGTGAGCGCGGCCCCGCGCGACGGCAATGACGAGGCTAGGCGAAGCGCGCTGTCGCCGGTCGAAAAAGGCGCCTTCGATGAGATCGGGCGGGCGCTCGCCGCGCAGCCCGGCGCCGGTCCGCCGCCGTCGGGCCCGGCGCGCGACCTGATCGAGCATGTCGCGCGCGCCTTGGAGTCCGCGCGCGCCCCGGCGACGGCCCTCGACGCCGTGTCCGGACTCGTCGACGTGCTGCCGATCGGCGTGCTCGTTGCGCGCGGGTCGACGCCCCTTTACGCCAATAAAACACTGCTCGACTACCTCGGCTACGCTGATCTCGAGCAGCTTTCCGGCCATGGCGGGCTTGGGCGGCTGTTCGCTGGACCACATCCCGGGCGCCTGCCGCAGCCTGATCCTGCCTCGGTGCGCGCCGTCGAGCTCACGGCGCAAGATGGCGAGTTGGTGGACGTCGACGCGCATGTGCAGAGCGTCGCCTGGGAAGCGGGACCCGCGACGCTGATCAGCTTGCGTCGCCATCTCGCCGCGCACGCCGACGGGGCCCCCGCCGCCGAGATCGCGCGGCTGGCCGCCGAGAACGAGGCGCTGGCCGCCGCGTTCGATGCGAACGGCGAGGCCGAGGCCTTGGTTTCCGATGCGGGTCGAATCGAGCGCGCCAACCCCGCTTTTGCGAGGCTCTGCGGCGTGAAGCCGCAAGACGCCGCCGGACGCGCGCTCGCGAGCCTCTTCGGAGAGGAGGATGCCGGCCGCGTCGCCGCCTTCTTCGCAGGCGTGGGCGAGACGGGCGAGATCCATCTCTCAGGGCAGAGGCGGCTGCAATTGCGCGGCCTCGGCCTTAAGCCGAAGAAGCTCGTTTGCGCGCTGCTGCGCGAGGACAGCAGCGCCGATGCGCTGGCGCGCGCCGCGGCCGAACGCGCGAGCGCCTTGAAATCGGAGTTTCTCGCGCGCGTCTCGCATGAGATCCGCACCCCGCTCAGCGCGATCCTAGGCTTCGCCGAAGTCATGATCGAGGAGCGTTTCGGACCGATCGGCTCGGAGCGCTACAAGGAGTACCTCAAGGACGTGCACGCTTCTGGTCAGCATGTATTGAGCCTCGTCAACGACTTGCTGGATCTGTCCAAGATCGAATCCGGCAAGCTGGAGCTGCGCGCCGACTCGATCGACGTGAACGCCGTGATCGGCGAGTGCTCGTCGATCATGCAGACGCAGGCCAGCAAGCAGCGCGTGATCATGCGCCTCTCGCTCGCGCCGCGGCTGCCGCGCATTCGCGCCGACGAGCGCTCGCTGCGCCAGATCTTGCTCAACCTGCTGTCCAACGCGGTCAAGTTCAACGTGCCCGGCGGCCAGGTGATCGTGTCGACGACGCAAACGGACGCGGGCTATGTCGTCATCCGCGTCAAGGACACCGGCATCGGCATGAGCGACGACGAGATCGAGCTGGCCCTGGAGCCGTTCCGCCAGGTCGAGACTTCGCGCAAGACGCAGGGCACAGGCCTCGGGCTGCCGGTGACGAAGGCTCTGATCGAGGCCAATCACGCGACCTTGATGATCAGGAGCCGCAAGAACGAGGGCACGCTGATCGAGGTCGGCTTCCCGCCGCGCCCGACCCTCGCCGCGGAGTAATTCGTCGGGGAAATAACGTCTGAAAATTAAGCTCGAGTCAGCGGTGTTCCTTCTTCCGCCTGCGGGAGAAGGCGGTCTTGCGGAACAAGACCGGATGGGGGTTCTCTCAACCCCAATCCGCCTTCGCTGAATCCGCGCTGTCCCGACCACGATCCGGCTCGTCGCCCGTCGCGCGAGACGCCCGTCCTCGCTAACGGGCGCGCGGGCAAGTTGCGCCCTTAAGGGGACTGGAGCGGCGAGGACCTCATCCGACCTGGCTTCGCGAGGCCACCTTCTCCCACAAGTGGGAGAAAGGAGCAGCCGGCGCTTTTGAAATCGGGCAAATTTCCTTCGCCGTTACGGGACGGGCTCCCTGTTGTTCCTTCGCGCGCTGTGCGCATCTGGGCGCGCCGCTCATGAAGGAGATTCCGCAATGGCTTTTGCATCCGTGGCTGACAGGCTCCCCTCCCGGGCCGGGTTTCTGCTTCTCTACGCTACGCTTTTGCTGGCGGTCGCGCTCGTGCTCGCCTGGGTGCTCGGCGTTACATTGTTCTTCCCGAAAGGCGAGCTCGCCAGCCAAATCGTCGAGCGCGCCGATCTTATCCGTGCGCATATAGACTATCTGATGATGGCGCAGTTCTTCCTCATCTTCGGCTTGCTCGCGCGCCAGTTTGCGATCGAGCCGCCGCGCTGGGCGATCGCTGCCGCGAGCTTCGGGGCGTTCTACAATCCGCTCGGGTTCGTGAGGCGCGCCTATGCGCCAAAGCTCGATCCCGCCCACCTCCCTGAGCCGCATTTTCCGCCGCTGGCGGCGTTGAGCTTTGCGGGCATAACCATAGGCTTTCTGGTTCTCGCCCTGCTTGCGGTCCGCGCCGCCTGGCGCTCGGCTCGCCAAAAGCAGGCCGCGCTGGCCAGCGCCGAGTGAAGGTAAGGAAGGAAATGAAAGAGCACCTGCTCGCGCTCGGCGCGCTTCTTGTTCTCGCCTCGGCTCCGGCGGTCGCAGCGCCCCGGCTCCTGGTCCTCGACTTCGAACTCGTCGACACGTCGAACGAGCCGATCGATAGACGCGATGAGCACGCGCGGCGCCTCGCCGCCGTCCATGATTATCTCGCCAAAGCGATCGCTGCGCGAGGGGTCTATGAGGTCGTCGACAGCGGCGTCGTGCGCGCCAAGATCGACGCCGTTCTCGCCCATCAATATTTGCGCAGTTGCAATGGCTGCCAAATCGAGCTCGCGCGCGAGGCCGGCGCCGACTTTGTGATGCTTGGGCGATTCAACAAGATCAGCACGCTGATCGGCAGTATGGACATACTGATTCAGGACGTGAAAACGCAGGCGCCGATCTACCACCAGACCTTTGGCTTCCGTGGCGACACCGATGAAGCATGGTTGCGGGCCGCGAAATTCTATGCCGGAACGTTAAAGCTCAAATCCGACCAGGAACCTAAGGGGAGCCGATGATTTGGAACGCGCATGTCTCGAAAACCATGAGCGCGCCGAGCGAGCTTGTCTGGGCCGCCTTGAGAACGGGCGACGGGCTCGAACGCTGGTTCTCGCTGATCGACTCCTGCCGGCTGGACGGCGACGGCGTCGGCGCCGTGCGCACGTTGACGACCGCAGGCGGCGTCATGAACGATCGAATAATCGAGATCTCCAATGAGGATCGCCGGTTCCGCTACCGCCGTTTCGAATGGGCATTCCCAACCGAGGACTATATTGGAACGGTCGAGGTGCGGGACGCGGGCGAAGGCCGCGCGCTGGTTTTATGGACCGCGTGCGCGGAAGCACCCGACGATCAGGCGCAGGCGCTGACAGCGATTCTCCAGAACGCCTTCGGGTCGAGCGATTTCGTGGCGGTCATCGAAAACGTGCTGCGCGACGGCCTCGATGGTCTCGAACGGGAGCTCACGTCCGAGGGAGCAGGCCGTTGATTATTGGAGTTTTCGGGGATCAAGCTCGAGCCTACATGTTGGCGCTCGCAGGAACGACAACGGCGCTCTTTGCGATTCCAATCGCCTTCGCGCCGCTGCGCTGGGCGCGGCTCATGCTCTGGAGGCTCCCCGAGGACACGGATCTGGCTTTGTATTTCGGGCGCTGTCTCGGCGCGATTGCGCTCATGCTGGAGATTCTGGCGATCCGGGCGGGGCTCACCGGCGAGGGGCTCAAATTTGTCTTCGAGTTCATGATGCTGACGTTCGCAACCATGGTCGTGATTCACGTTGTTGGCGCGCTGCAAAGGGTGCAGCCGGTTACAGAGACCCTGGAAATCGGCCTGTGGCTCGTCTTCATTGCCGCGACCGCCGCCTTTTGGCCGTCGCGATGAGAGGGCGGGCTCTTGCTCGCGCCGCATAGGCTCCCGTAAAACACGGGAAGCAGTGCGCGCGAGGAGAGGCTGCGATGTCGAACGCTTACGACCTCATCGTGATCGGCTCGGGACCAGGCGGCTATGTCGCGGCGATTCGCGCCGCGCAGCTCGGCCTCAAGACCGCGATCGTCGAACGCGAATATCTCGGCGGCGTCTGCCTCAACTGGGGCTGCATCCCGACCAAAGCGCTGCTGCGCTCCGCCGAGGTCTACCGGCTTGCAAAAGAGGCGGGCCAATACGGCCTCTCTTCTGGCGCAGCGCCCGCGTTCGAGGCCAAAACGCTGGTCGCCCGCTCGCGCGAGGTCTCGGGCAAGCTCAACGCCGGCGTCGAGTTCCTGATGAAGAAAAACAAGATCGAGGTGATCTTCGGGCAAGCGCGATTGCGCGGCGCCGGCGAAGTCGTCGTCGAGGCTTCGCCCAAGGCCGGAGCGCCATTGCCCTCGCCGGTTCCGAAAGTTGTGCTCGGCCCCGGCGCCTATGCGGCCAAGAACATCATCGTCGCGACCGGCGCGCGTCCGCGCGTGCTGCCGGGCCTAGAGCCGGACGGCCGGCTGATTTGGACCTATTTCGAGGCGCTCGCGCCCGCGGCGATGCCGAAGTCGCTGCTCATCGTCGGCGCCGGCGCGATCGGCGTCGAATTTGCGAGCTTTTATCGAACCTTCGGCGTCGAGGTCACGCTCGTCGAGGCGCTGCCGCAGATCCTCCCCGCGGAGGACGCCGAAATCGCGGCGCTCGCCCGCAAGAGCTTTGAGCGGCAGGGAATCGTCGTCGCGACGGCGACAAAGGTCGCAAAGCTCGAAAAGCGCGAGAACGGCGTCGCGGCGAAGCTGCAAACCGAGTCCGGCGAGACGCGGCGGGTCGAAGCCGAGCGGGCGCTCTCGGCTGCGGGGGTCGTCGCCAATGTCGAGGGGCTCGGCCTCGAGGCCTTGGGCGTCAGAATCGAGCGGGGAGTCATCGCGACCGACGGCCTCGGCCGCACCAATGTCGCCGGCCTGTTCGCGATCGGGGACGTCGCCGGGCCGCCGATGCTGGCGCACAAGGCGGAGCACGAAGGCGTCGCCTGCGTCGAGGCCATCTGCGGCCTCCCCGCGCATCCACTGGACAAGAACCGCATTCCCGGCTGCACCTATTCGCATCCCCAAATCGCCTCCGTCGGCCTGACCGAGGCTGACGCCAAGGAAGCCGGGCTGAAGATCAAGATCGGGCGCTTCCCGCTGCGGGCCAACGGCAAGGCGATCGCGCTAGGCGAGCCCGAAGGGTTCATCAAGACGATCTTCGAGGAAGGGAGCGGGCGCCTGCTCGGCGCGCACCTCGTCGGCGCCGACGTGACCGAGCTCATCCACGGCTTCGTCGTCGCGATGAATTTGGAGACGACGGAGGAGGAGCTCTTCCGCAGCATCTTCCCGCATCCGACGCTGTCGGAAGCGATGCACGAGAGCGTTCTGGACGCGTTCGGCCGCGCCATTCACATTTGATCGCGAGCCGCCGCAGTTCACAAAACGGCAAATCTCGATTAGTTTCCGCCGCGGCGACGGAGGCGGGCTTGATGCGACCCGAGCTCTCAAGCCGCTCCGTCTCCCGCAAAAGGAACCCCATGGCCAAGGAAGAATCGCTCGAATTTCCCGGAATCGTCACCGAACTGCTGCCCAGCGCCATGTTTCGGGTGAAGCTTGAGAACGACCACGAGATCATCGCCCACACCGCTGGTAAGATGCGCAAGAATCGCATTCGGGTGCTGGAGGGCGACAAGGTCCTCGTCGAAATGACGCCCTACGACCTCACCAAGGGTCGCATCACCTACCGGTTCCGCTAAAGCCTTCCTGGGACAAAACAGTTTGGAGCGCCCTTCGTGACGTCTGAGCCTGCCCCCGCGCGACCGAAGCTCGTGCTCGCCTCCGGCTCGCCGCGCCGCCTCGCGCTATTGCAGCAGGCCGGCCTCGAGGTCGACGCGCTGCTTCCCGCCGACATCGACGAGACGCCGCAGAAGGCCGAGCCGCCGCGCGCGCTGGCGACGCGCCTTGCGAGCGAAAAAGTGGCCAGCGCGCAGCGCGTCAGAGCCGCCAATCCGGAGCTCGCGGATTCCTTTCTTATCGCCGCCGACACGGTTGTGGCGGTCGGGCGCCGCGTGCTGCCCAAGTGCGAGACGAGCGAGGAAGCCGAGGACTGCCTGCGCCTGCTCTCGGGGCGCCAGCACCGGGTCTACACCGCGGTCAGCGTGCTGACGCCGAAAGGCGTCGAGCGCAAGAAACTCGTCGAGGCGCGCCTGCGTTTCAAGCGCCTGACCGGCGCGGAGATCGCCGCCTATCTGGCGGCGGGCGAGTGGCGTGGCAAGGCCGGCGGCTATGCGATCCAGGGTCTCGCCGGGGCGTTTGTCGTGACGCTCAGCGGGTCGTACACGGCCGTGGTGGGGCTGCCGCTTTACGAAACTTACGGCCTGCTCGTCGGCGAGGGGTTCCCGGCAGTGGGGCTTTGGCGGGCGCGGGGGTGAGGGCGGACCGTGAAATGACCGAATCGGCAGGAGGCAGTCCGCCGCGTCCTCTACTGCCGTCTATCCACCGCCGGCTGCCGATCCCGCAGCGATGCAAGCCCCCTTGCCAGAACCGTATTGATCGAGGAAAGTCCGCCGCAATCAAGCCGAGGCCGCTGCGCTGTCGCAGTCTCAAAGCCGGCGGCAAGGGAGCAATCCATGTCGTGGAAACGCCGTTTCGCCTTCGCCCTCTCGGCGGCGCTGCTCGCCGGAGCTGCGCCCGCCGGCGCGGTCCCCAAGCTCGGCCCGAATTTCCCCTTGCCGGGCGATCTCACCGTCTCCGGGCGGGCGCGCGACGCGCTGCTCAAGCTGGAGCAAGAGTGGCTGGAGACCGGCCTCAAAAATCTCGAGAAGGCGCAGAAGGAGGCGAGCGAAGCGCTTGACAAGGCTAAGGCCGCGAACGCCAAGCCCGAAGAAATCGCGGCCCTCGAAGGAAAGCTCAAGGGTCTCGACGCCGAGATCGCCTCGACCAGGGAAGACCTCGCGCTCGCGACCGACGAGAAGGACCTCTCCAAGGAGAGGCAGCGCGAGCGAAAGCGCGAGCTGATTCTCATCGTCGATCAGTGGATAAGGGCGCTCGGCGCGCAAGCGACGGCTCAACTCAAGATCGCCATCCTGAGCGACGGGGCAGCCGCCGACGAGGCGGAAAGGCGACACGCTCAGCTCTCGGAACAGGCCGACGCCCTGGAGCGCGCCAAGCACGATTCGAGCATCGAAAACTGGGTGATCAGCCAATAGGCTTCGGTCCGATCTTCCTCAAATTGTCTGGTTGTAAGCCCCGACTTCCGGGTTCTCGCGCAGCGCCCTGTCGACGGCGGCGAACATCTCGCGCATGCGCGCTTCCGACTTCGGGCTCTCGACCACGACCACCAGCTCCGGCTTGTTCGAGGAGGCTCGGACGAGTCCCCAAGTGCCGTCCTCGACCGTCACGCGCACGCCATTCACAGTCACGAGATCGCGGATCGGTCCGCCGAGCAGGGGGACGCCTTCCGCCTGCATGGTCTTGAAGCGCGCCGTCACGCGTTCGACGACCTGATATTTGATCTCGTCGGCGCAATGCGGCGCCATCGTCGGGGAGCCCCAGGTCTTGGGCAAGTCGGCATACAGGTCGGCCATGGTCTTGCCCGGGTTGCGGTCGAGCATCTCGAGCACATGGAGCGCCGTCACGAGGCCGTCGTCATAGCCGCGGCCGACCGGCGCGTTGAAGAAGAAATGCCCCGACTTCTCGAAGCCGGCCAGCGCCTTGAGATCGGTGACGCGGCGCTTGATGTAGGAGTGGCCGGTCTTCCAGTAGTCGGCGGTCGCGCCGAGCCGGATGAGCTCGGGATCGGTGGCGTAGAGCCCGGTCGATTTCACGTCGACGACGAACTTAGCGCCGGGATGGAGCCTCGCGAGATCGCGCGCCAGCATGACGCCGATCTTGTCGGCGAAAATTTCGTCGCCCTTGTTGTCGACGACGCCGCAACGGTCGCCGTCCCCGTCGAAGCCCAGGCCGACATCGGCGCCGCTCTCGCGCACCTTGTCGGCCATGGCGTGCAGCATGTGCAGGTCTTCGGGGTTTGGATTGTAGCGCGGGAAGGTGTAGTCGAGCTCCGTGTCGAGCGGGACCACCTCGCAGCCCACGCGCTCCAGAAGCTTCGGCGCGAAGGCGCCGGCGGTGCCGTTGCCGCAGGCCGCGACGACCTTGATCTTGCGCTTGAGGCTCACACTTCGGACGAGGTCGTCGAGATAGCGCTGGCCGAAATTCTCGACATAGCGATACGAGCCGCCGCCGACCTCGCGATACTTGCCTCCAAGCACGATGTCCTTGAGCCGCGACATCTCGTCGGGGCCGAAAGTCACGGGACGTTGCGCCCCCATCTTCACGCCGGTCCAGCCATTGTCGTTGTGCGAGGCGGTGACCATGGCGACGGCGGCGAGGTCGAGCTCGAACTGGGCGAAATAAGCCATCGGCGAGAGCGCGAGGCCGATGTCGTGCACATGGACGCCCGCGCCCATGAGCCCCGTGACCAGAGCGAGCTTGATCGAGGCCGAATAGGCGCGGTAGTCGTGACCCGTCGCGAGCTCGAGCGGGACGCCCATCTCGTGGAGCAGCGTGCCGAGCCCAAGCCCCAGCGCTTGCACGCCCATCAGGTTCAATTCCTTCTCGAACAGCCAGCGAGCGTCATATTCGCGAAATCCCGTGGCCTTGACGAGCGGCGTCTGCTCGTAGGCAAAAGTGTTTGGCTTGAGCTCGGCGACGGGCTTCGGAAACATATGGAGTTCCTTGAAGGGATGGCGGCGCGCGTCGTTTAGCCCAAAAGCCGGGGGGAGCCAAGGCGAAGCGGCAAGCGCTGTGGGATTGGCGCCACAGGAGCCGGAATTTCCGCGGCCTCGCTAGATTGCGGAGTTGACATGCCGGGCTTTCGTGAGAATCTTCTCCCGGCAGGGGCGCGCTATGCCTAGGCTTCGCTGGAGCGCGCCGAAGAATCGTTGCGGCGGACGCCGGCCGCTTGTCCACAGGGAGAACATCCATTCGCCGTCCAATTAAGTCCGCTGCCGCCCCGCAGAAGGAGGGGCTCAGGATCAACAAGGAGATTCGCGCGCGAGAGGTGCGATTGATCGATGAAGAGGGCAAGAACCACGGCGTCGTGCCGCTGGCCCAGGCCCTGGAGCTCGCCGAGGCCGCCAGCCTCGATCTCGTCGAGATGGACCCGACCTCCGATCCGCCGGTTTGCAAGATCTTGAATTATGGGCGCCACCGCTTTTTGGAGCAGAAGCGCGCGGCCGAAGCCCGAAAGAAGCAGAAGATCGTCGAAGTCAAGGAGATCAAGCTTCGTCCCGGCATCGACGATCACGACTACGACACCAAGATGAAGGCCGCGCGCCGCTTTTTCGAGGAGGGCGACAAGGTCAAGGTCACCCTGCGCTTTCGCGGGCGTGAGATCGCGCACCAGGATCTTGGCTATCGCCTCATGACCCGCGTAAAGGCCGAGACGGCGCTGATCGCCAAGGTTGAGCTCGAGCCGTCGATGGAAGGCCGGCAAATGATCATGGTGCTCTCGCCGCGCTAGCCGGCGGGTCTCCCTTGGGCAGCGCGCCCGTCCTGGTTGGTCGAAATGTCGAAACGCCGCCTGATCCTTCGCGCGACCCAGACAGCGGCGCTGCTCGGCTGCCTCGCGTCGTCGCAGG
>DASPSI010000008.1:0-17855 GCA_035624015.1 Methylocystis sp. | reverse complement strand
GTAGTCGGTGATGTTCTTGACCACGCCGTCAACGACCTTGCCCTCTTCGAGATTGGCCACGATCTCGTGGCGCTGCTCGGCGCGGGTCTCTTCCAGCACTGTGCGGCGCGAGACGACGATGTTGCCGCGCCGCCGGTCCATCTTAAGAATGTGGAACGGTTGCGGCACGTTCATGAGCGGCGCCGCGTCCCGGATCGGACGGATGTCGACCTGGCTGCGCGGCAGGAAGGCCACCGCTGAGTCGAGGTCGACCGTGAAGCCGCCCTTGACCTGGTTGAAAATGACGCCTTCGACCTTCTCGTTGTTCTCGAAGGCCTTCTCGAGCTTGACCCAGCTCTCCTCGCGCCGCGCCTTGTCGCGCGAGATGACCGCCTCGCCGAGCGCGTTCTCGATGCGCTCGAGATAGACCTCGACTTCTTCGCCAACCTGCGGGGCGGGGTCGCGGCCATAGCCGGTGAATTCTTTCAGGGCCACGCGGCCTTCGGTCTTGAGGCCGATGTCGACGACGGCCACGTCCTTCTCGATCGCGACGACGCGGCCCTTGATGACCGAACCTTCGAAAGCGTCTGAGCCGCCGTAGCTTTCATCGAGCAGAGCGGCGAAATCCTCGCGCGTCGGAGCGCGCTGAGCGGTTGCGGTTGCCATTTTTTCTCCTGGAGTGCCCTTTCGGGCGGCGCCGGCTTGGGTTGGCGTTGCGGGTCAGCTTTCGGTCCTCGGACGTTCCGCTTCCGCGGCATGGCGCGGGAGACGAAACGACGGCTCGCGTATGAGCCGGGCCGGCGCGGCCCGGGGTCGAAAACTGGTGAGTTGCGCCGGGGGGAGCCGGCGACGCTGTAGATAACAGCGAGCATCGCGAATTGCAACGCGTCACGGGATCCGTATTTAATCGTAGAGAAAGGCGACCACCCGCGCCGGCGCCGCCGACGCGCCCTTGATCGGCAGCGGAAACACCGCCACGTCGAAGCCATGAGCCGGCAACTGATCGAGCCCGCGCAGCTGCTCCATCTGCCAATAAGGCTTGCGGCGCCCGACGAGATGCCCTTGCCAGAACAAGGAAGCGTCGCGCTCGGCCTTAGCTCGTCTGATCTGGGAGTGGAACGGCGCATCCCAGCCCCATTGGTCGACGCCCATGACCAGGACACCCTCGTCGATGAGCCATTCGGTCGCCTGCGCGCCCATGCCTGCCCCGCTCTTCCAATAGTCCTTGGTTCCCTGCAGCCGGTCGCGGCCGGTCTCTATCAGCGCGATCACGCCTTCGCAAAGCTTGGCGCCGCTTTCCTTCAGGCTCGCCTTGAGGTCGGCGACCGTGATCTCCTCGCCGTCGGCCTTATGGCGCATGTCGAATTTGACCCCCGGCGCGAAGCAGAGTTCGAGCGGCATTTCGTGAATGGCGGCGGGGCGGCTCCCGTCGGCGAGCTTGGGGCCGTAATGCCAGGGGGCGTCGACATGCGTCGTCGAATGCACGCCCATCTGCGTGATGGTGTCGTCGGCCCAGCCGGCAAAATCCTTGGGAAATAAGCGAAACGGCAGGCCCAGCGCCCGAACCAGCCAGCGCGCCCTCTTATGCGGGTGATGCTTGATCTTCACGCGCATGAAGAACGGGTCGTCGCGGTTGAAGGCGATTTCCTTCGAGAGATCGACGATGCGCGAAGGCTTTACTCTGGTCACTGCGTTCTCTCCGGCTCACCTCGTCCCCTTCGCGCCTTTGTGGTGAATTTGAACCAGAAAGACACAAAGGACACAAAGGTCCCACAATTCAAAGCCCCACGGCGCGGATCAAGGCCCATTCGAATACGGCCTGCGGCAGGAAGCGCTTGGCGCGAATTAGGAGGAGCTGATGCCGCATGCCAATAGCGTAGCGCGTCTTCGGCCGATCGCTGTTCAAAATCTTCTCGACCAAGCGCGCGATCGGCTCGGGCGTCGGCGAGGCGGCTGCGTCGCGTCCGCGCCGCTGCATCAGCTTCTCGAAAGCGCTCCAGTAGACGCTGTCCTGCGAGGCATAGAAGCGACGCTTGGCGCCGATCTCCGTTCGGAAGTCGCCCGGCTCGACGAGCACGACGCGGATGTTGAACGGCCGCGTCTCGTGGCGCAGGCTCTCGCTAAATCCCTCGAGCGCGAACTTGCTCGCGCTGTAGAGGCCGGCGAAGGGAAGGCCGACGAGGCCCGCGAGCGAGCTCATATTGACGATATGGCCGCCGCCGCTGGCGCGCATCGCCGGCAGCACGGCCTGGCAGACGCGCATCGCGCCGAAGAAATTGGTCTCGAACTGCGCCTTCGCGTTTTCGATCGAAAAGTCCTCGGCCGCGCCCCGCGTCGAGAACCCGGCGTTGTTGACCACGGCGTCGAGCCTTCCCGCGCGCTTGAGCAGGGTCTCAACGCCAGCGCGCACCGAGGCGTCATCGTCCACGTCCATGACGAGCATCTCGGCGCCATGGACGGGGACGTTGGCGCGACGCCCGGCGCCGAAAACGCGCCAGCCGCTCCCGGCGAGATGCTCGGCGCAGACCTTGCCGATACCCGAGGTCGCGCCGGTGATGAGGACAACGCGCTGTGGCGGCGGAGGTTCGGTCACGTGAAAAGGTCTCCTTTGCGCTTACGCGACCTTAAAGGCGGCGAAGGCGCTGTCAATCGGGCGCCGCGCCTCCAGCAATTCTCTCATCTCTTTTTTAAGCCCGCCGGCCGAATGCTTCCGTTCCACAGCGGCAGTTAAAGGAGTGCGGCTGGGGCAGCCGAAGGCTTAAGGCTTCGAGACGACGGTTGAGCGGAGTCTAATGCGCGGATTGGCGGAACGCCTCGACCGCCGCTTGTCGCGCGCGACACTGATCGCACGGCCTTATGAGCGTCGTCGGGAACCTGGACCCGCGTCAGACCGCCCGAGCGGAACAGAGAGGCTTGCGCGAGCGCGTCACGACGATCGGTCTTCACGCGAGCGCCCGGACGCTTCGAAACCAGAGAAAGCGCAACCGACGCGCCGTCAGGGCCGAGCGCGGCGATGTGTCTCTAAAGCCCACAGCCGCAAAGCCCCGCCTCGAGACAGAACGCCAGCTCGCCATCTGTTTCTGGCAGAGCGGTCGGCCATTTCGCCACCGCATCCGGGCGGCTCGGGATTTCGCCGATAAAGCGAGCCTCCTCTCGTCGTCCGCCTTCGGCGACCGCGATTGAAATCCTCTTCTCATGCGTATTCATCGCGACGTTTTCGACTGTTTGAACCCTGCGCAAATGTCCTGGCCGGCCCCCGGATCAAGTCCGGGGGCCGGCCAGGACGTGGTGGAAAGACTTTGGGGATCGTGCATGCGGCAGGCGAGCGGGGAGAGCGAACGTCCGATCAACCTGCCTCACGCGACGTTGACGCGCCCTTGGCCGCGCCGCCTTTGCCAACGAGGGGTGAGGCTCGCGCCTACATCCACTTTTGGCGCCACCAGCGGATCGCGCCGGTCACCGACAGAAACACCGCGAGCACGGCGAAAACATCGTTCACCCAGCGCCACTCCGACCAGAAGATCGTGCCCATGTGCACGCGCAGCAGCCAGGAGAACCACGGCGTTCCGGGATCCTGCGGCTGCTTGATGTCGAAGTTCTCGATCTCGCGTCCGTCGGCGTCGGTGACATAGGCTTTGCCGGAGCTCTTCCAGACGTAATTGTCGCCGAGCCGCGTCACGTCGGAGGGCATGAACATGCCTTCCATGCCGTTCATCCCGCCGAAAGCGTCGGTCGCGACCCTTGCCGCCGCAGCGTCGCCGTTGCGCATCCCCTCGCCCCTGCCACCGCGCCGCTGCTGGTCGCCGCCGGCGCCGTCGCCATGCCGATGATGGCCGCCGCCATGGTCATGACCGCGGTCAGACACCGAGACTTCGCGATCGATGTTGTCGGCGCCGCGGATGAACGAGGGGCCGGCCATGCCGCCCGCCAGCAGTATCTTGTCGCCGATACGGCGCAGACGCGACGCGGAGGGGACGAACAGGCCGTTGCGGTTCTCCTCGCGCGTCCAGCTCCTGCCGTTATCCTGCGTCGTGAACATGCCGAGGCGGTTGCCGATCGTGAAGGCGCCGGGCCGATCGGGATAGGCGACCACCGAGTCGATCGCGCCGCTCCACGCGCCGCCGCCGAAAGCCGGCGTCAGCACGGCCTGCGGCAAATGCGTCGCCCGCATCCAGTCGCCAAGCTCGCGGCTGTGCCCGATCAATATGCCGGTGATCGAGAGGTAGAGCAGCATAAGCAGCGAGGCCAGCCCGATCGTCGGGCTGTGGAAACGGAACAGCCAGACGATGATCGAGCGCCGGGCCGCTTTGGTCTCCTTAGATACGGCGCCATGGGTCTTCGCGCGATGCTTCCAATATTTCGGCAAGGCCCAATAGAGCAGGCCAGTCAGCGAGAGCACGAACATGGCGAGGCCCCCCACGTCATTCATGACGAGCGAGGAGGTGGCGTCGAAGACGCCCTTGCCGAAATGCAGCTCGCGCGCGAAGCGATTGAGCTGCACGAAAGTCGGCGCTGCATCGCGGCCGAGCGGCCCGAGCTCGACGCGCTCCGCCGCCGCGGGCGTGTCGGTGTCGAAGCGCATCAGCGTCGAGCGGTCGACGACGGCGATCATCTCCTTCGCGGTGGCGCCCGCGGCGAGCCAGGTGACATATTCGCCCTTGAGGCTCGCGGGCTGCGCGGTCGCGCCGCCGTCGCGCGAGACATAGACGCCGTTGTCGGTGCCGAGCCACAACGTCCCGAAGCCCTGAGCAGGGTCGGGCTCGATGGCGAGAATCTGAGGGTGGTCGCCGTCTGTGAAGCGCGTGGCCGTCCAGCTGGCGCCGCCGTCGTTCGTCCGCCACAGGCCGCGCGGGCCGCCCGCGACCTCTGCGGCGCGGTCGTTCGGGTCGAACTGGAGCAGCCGCGCCACGCCGCGCGCGGAATTGGCGTCGAGCGCCGCCGGCGTGAGAAAGGCGGGGGCCTTCCCCTGCTGGAGCCACCGCCAGGAGTCGTGGTCAAGGAAGAAGCCGGTGAGGCCGAGCACGGCGAGCCAGGCGAGACCGATCAGCCCGGCCCATTTGTGGATGAAGAAGCTCCAGTAATAGAAGCCGGCGTTGTGCTGCTTGCGCTTTTCTTTCGCGCTCGCGGGCGCGGCCTGCGCGCCGGGTTCCGCTCGTGCGGTGTCGCGACGGAGGACGAAGTCGAGGAAAGCCATGAGGGACGCTTTCGATGAGAGCCGAAGTGGAAATGCGCCGTCCGAGGCGGGCGCGCGTGCGGTCTTGAGAGGGGGGAGAAGCCCCTCCGTTCAAGCGGCGAACGGCGGGGCGCGCGAGCGGAGATCCGCTGGACAGTCGTCGAGATCGGCGCAAAGGCGCGTCGCGAAACCGAGCCGGGTCTTGATTTCCTGCCGATAAAGGAAGCTCGGCGCGATCGCCGCATTCAGGATCGGCGCGGCGGCGAGCGTGCAGGCCTCGCAACAGCGCGTCTGCGCCGGCGCGTCCTTGTCATGGCCCTGTTCGTGGCATTGAGCCTGAACCGAGGAGCCGCGGCTCGAATAGCCCTCCGCGCGGCCGTGATGCGAGGCCGCAACGCCGACGACGACGAGCGCCACGGCGTAGAGCGCCGCGACCGTCAGCCGCCACAAGGGTCCTCGCCTCTTCATGGTCGAAGTGTGCGTCCTGTTGAGGGTTGCGTCAAGCTCGCGGCATGTCTGGTCCTTGTCCTTTCGGACGCGGGCGCCCCCGCCCGTACCCTCTCCCGCGAAGCGCGGGAGGGCTGGGGTGGGGGCTTCACCAAGCTTGAAGCGCCCAGTTTAGAACTTCACCTTCAGGCCGGCATAGAACGCACGCGGGTTGCCGGGGATGACGCTGATCGAGTTGTTGAGCTGCGCCGCGTTCTGCTGCAGGGGCAATTGCGCGTTGACGAGCGCGTCGGTGATGCCCGCGTTCGTGGAGAAGTAGGTTCGATCGAACACGTTCTTCACGTCGAAGTAGACCGTGACCTTCTTGACGAAGGAATTCTCGATGTCGCGGGTATAGTGCAGGCCGGTGTTGACCACGCCGTAGCCCGGGGCCCAGACCAGATTGCCGTTGTCCATCGGATAGTCGCTCTTGAAGGTATATTCGACATAGCCGCCAAGGCCTTTGAAGACGCCATAGGGCTGCTCATAGGCGATGCGGCCGGTGAACTGGTGCTTCGACACGCCCGGCAGCCGATTGCCGGCGCGCTCAATGCCCATCACGGTCGTGGTTGTCACCGACTTGCCCTTGACGGTGGTCGTGGTCGAGCCGGAGATCATATCGTAGAGATCAGTGAAATACTGATCGTTGTAAGAATAATTGCCGAGCAGCTTCCAACCGTCCCACAACCTCCATTCGGCCCACGCCTCGACGCCCCGGTGGATCGAGCCCGGCACGCCCGTCGTGTACCCGGTCCCGTTCGCCGCGAGCTCCGTCAGGAACATGTTGCGCCACCATTCATTGTAGATGGTCACGCTCGCCTTCAGATTCGTGCCGATCGGGGTCCAGTCGGCGCCGAGGTCGAAGCCCTGGCTGGTCTGCGCCTTGAGACTGGTGTTGTCGCCGGGCTCGCCGCTGCTGTTGGTGAACAGCGCCCCGGCGGCAGGCGTCGCGAAGCCAGTCTCGTAGCGGGCGCGCACCGTCCATTCCGGCGTGACGCGATATGTGAGCACCCCTTCCGGCGCCCAATTCTGGTAAGCGTGCGCCGCGCTGTAGAACGAGGGCTGGGTCGTCGACGGGACCGGGTTGAGGTAGGAGACGTAGTTGATCGTGTCCTGGTAGCCCCAGAGCTTCGACCAGGTCGAGCTGACGCCGACGACGCCGGTCAGATCCTTCGTCAGCGCGGTCTCGTCACGAAATTTGAAGCCCGTGTCGGAGGCGAAGGCGCTCTGATAATAGTCGACGGCGCCGCTGGCGCCCTCGCCGAACTCATAGGGGATGGCCCAGTAGGCGTTGTTGGTGAAATGGGTGTTGGTATAGAAGAAGTTCAGCCATTGCCGCGACTGCAGGCCGAAAATCGGCAGATGCGTGGTGAGGTCCGTTTGGAAATCCGTCGAGACGCTCGGCCCGTTGACGGGCGCGGTCGGGTTGTTGGGCTGATTGACCTGGATATAGTTATAGACGCCTTGCACGCGCCAGGTGGTTTGATTGTCGAGATCATGCTCGTAGCGCAGGCCGACGAAATCGCGCACGGTGTGGCTCTTGAAGCCGGTTTCGTCGGGGGTCTGCGAGACGGATTTCGGCGCGCCCGCGGGGTTGACGGAGGTGATTCCGTCCGCCGGGAGCGGCGCGCCGTTGACCACCGTGCACATATTCGAGTTCACGCCGATCAGATAGGCGCAGCCGTAGCCGCGCTGCGACGGATTGAGCAGATATTGCATCCAGGTCTCGCGCCCATCCATCTGCGCGAAATAGTCGTTCTGCGCCACCTTCAAGGTGACGCGATCGTTTTGCGTCGGCGACCAGGTGCCCAAAAAGTTGAAGGTCTGCGTGTTGGTTTCCGTGTGGAACACATAACCGTCGGTGCGCGCGTCCGAGGCGAAGAGCGACACGTCGAAGTCGCCCGACTTCTTGCCGGCGATCATCCAATTCTGGAAGGTATTGAAGCTTCCCGCCTCGCTGCCGAACTCGAAGCCGTCGATCTCGGCGCCGGTGCGCGTCCGGAAATTGACCGCGCCTTCGATCGCATAATTGCCCCAAAGCGCCGAGGAGCCGCCGCGATAGACGTCGATCGCGCCGAACTCGTGCGGATCGAGAGGCTTGGTCGTGTTGATGCTCGTGCCGCCGCCGTTGGTCGGAGTCGTCGAGAAGCCGTCCTCAAGCACAAGGATGTTGGCGAGGCCGGTCGAGGAGCGCGCGCCCGAGCCGCGGATCGAGATGATCACGTCGCGGAAGGTGTTGCCCTGATAGGCGGTGACGCCCGGGCTGTAGATGATCTCGTCAGCGATGGTCGAGACCGACTCGTTTTGGAAAACCTTAGTGTCGACCGTCGTCAGCGTCTGCCCTGGCGGATCGCGATAGATCGGGAGCTTCTGGCGCTCGGGGCTGAACCCCGGCGGTCCCGAATATTGCCCTGCCGCGGCCGTCACGGGGGCGGTCGGCGCGGAAGCCGTCGCCGGCCCTCTCGCCTTTCCGCGGGAGGGCTTGGACGCCTTGTGGCTGGTTTTTGCGACGCCGATTTCGATCGTCGGCAAGCTCTGCTGAGCGGCGGCAGAACCGGAAAGAAGCGCGAACGCAAGCGCTGCGGCGGACGCGCCGCGCATCGAGAGAGACTTGTGCATGGGACAAACCTGTTCCTGTCGCCGTCAAGCGGCGAGTGTCATAGGGCGGCAAAGCCGCGAATTTCACTGACGATCAGGACAGGGAGGCAGGCGGCGCGCGGGCCGAATTGGCGTGGGGACGACGCAGGTCCGAAAGAGCTTCATTGGCGATCGCGAGGCGCGTCAGCTCCATGCGCGCGAAGGCGAAGGGCGCCTCCGGGCCGGAAGCGCCGAGCGCGGACGCATCGAGCGGCAGGACGCAGGCGGCGCAGGGATGTTGGGCGTGCTGCTTGCGGCTCGCTGGGGCGGGCTTGCCGCCGGCGTCGTCTCGCGCACAGGATGCCGAGACCCAGTGCCCGCTCAGCAGCAATGCTCGATGGGCGGCCGGCGCCGCGCTCTGCGCAAGCAGCGCGAGCGTCAGAACGACTACCTTGAGCCAAGTCAGCCGCATCGGGCTCTTTACCTTTTGTTAAGGTCTGGATTAAGCTGCCTATCATTGCGGCGTGAACGTCGCAATAACGCGCACAACCGCTGGTGCAGAAAAACTTGGGGCGTGTCATTTCTGCAACAGCAATGATCCCAACATATTATGCAGCCGGCTGCCCGTGAACGCGCGCCGAAAAGGCCCTCCATGCCGCCGCTCGCCGAAATAGACCTCGACAGAATGCTTAGGGACGCGCGGCGTCTCCAAGCGCAGGGCGCCCTCTCGGGGGCCGAAGCGCTGTATCTCGCCCTGCTGCGCGCGCGGCCCGCGCATTTCGACGCGCTGCATTTTCTCGGCGTGCTGCGCGCGCAGCAGGGCGCGTATGAGGAGGCGGAGCGTCTCCTGCGCGCGGCGCTCGCAGTAAATCCCGGCTCAGCGCCGGCGCTCGCCAATCTCGGGCTCGTGCTACGCCGGCTCGGCCGTTTCGAGGAAGCGCTCGCAAGCATCGATGCTGCGCTCGGCCTCGCGCCGAACGACGCGCAGGCGCACAACAGCCGCGGCAACGCGCTTTTAGAGCTTTCGCGGCCCGAGGAGGCGCTCGGAAGCTTCGAGGCGGCGCTGGCGCAAAACCGGCAATTGCCCGAGGCGCTGAATAATCGTGGGAGCGCCTTGCGCCGATTGAAGCGTTTCGAAGCGGCGCTTGCGAGCTACGACGAAGCGCTCGCGCTGCGTCCGCGCCATGTCGGAACGCTGAACAATCGCGGCGTCGCGCTGCAAGATTTAAAACGCGCGCGCGAGGCGATCGAAAGCTACGAGGCCGCGCTGGCGATCGACCCGAAAAATGTCGAAGCGCTCATCAATCGCGGCCTCGCCTGGCTCGATCTCGAGCGCCCGCAGGAAGCCGCGCTCAGCTTCGAGCAAGCCTTGAAGATTGATCCCGAGGACGCCGACGCGCATTACAATCTCGGCTGGTGCGCATTGCTGGTCGGGGATTTCGAGCGCGGTTGGCGCGAATATGGGTGGCGCTGGCGCCGGCGCGGCGCGGCGCGGCCGAGGCTCGAAGCGTCGTTCCCGGTCTGGCGGGGCGAAAGTCTTGAAGGCAGGAGCATCGTCGTTTTCGAGGAGCAGGGCTTCGGCGACGTTCTCCTCGCGGCGCGCTTCCTGCCGCTGCTTTGCGCGACCGGCGCCAGAGTCACGTTTCTTGTGAGCGCGGCGCTGCACCGGCTGCTGTGCGGACTTTCTCAAAACGTCGCGCTGGTCGACGCGCTGCCTCCTGACGCGCGATTCGATTTTCAAAGCGCCCTGATGAGCCTGCCGGGCGCCTGCAAGGCTTTGCCGCCGCTCCCGCCCTATCTGCGGGCGGAGCCGCAACTCGTCGACAAGTGGCGGGGGCGGATCGGCGCGCAAGGATTCAAGATCGGCGTCTGCTGGCAAGGCGACCCTGCGAGCCAGAACGACGTCGAGCGATTCGCGCCGCTTGAGCATTTCGCCCCCCTCGCCACGCTGCCGGGCGTGAGGCTCATCTCGCTGCAGAAGCGCCACGGCCTCGACCAGCTCGAAGCGCTGCGCGGCAGGATCGACGTCGAAACGTTGGAAGACTTCGACGACGGGCCGGACGCCTTCATCGACACCGCGGCGGTGATGCTCTGTCTGGACATGATCGTCACCGTCGACACCTCGATCGCTCATCTTGCGGGCGCGCTCGGACGGCCGACGCTCGTCGCGCTCAAATTCTCGCCCGACTGGCGATGGGGACTCGAGCGCGCCGACTGCCTCTGGTATCCGGCGACGCGCCTCTTTCGCCAGAACCCGGGGCGCGACTGGGACGAGGCGTTTTTAAGAATCGCCGAGCATGTGTCGGCGGAGCAAAAGGCGCGCGAAGCGTTTTTGCCAATCCCGGGCTCGATCGGCGAGCTTTACGACAAGATCACGATTCTCGAGATCAAGACCGAGCGCATCGCCGACTCAGAAAAGCTGCGCCATGTCTTTCGCGAGCTCGCGCTGCTGCGCGATCTTGAGCGCCGCTCCCCGATCGGCGACGAGCAAAAAGCGATGGTCGCGGAGCTGAAGCGCTTGAACGAGTCCATCTGGGACAGCGAGGAAGGCCTGCGCGAGAGCGAGCGCGACGGCGATTTCGGCGCCGCCTTCATAGCGATGGCGCGCAACGTTTATAAAGCCAACGACGCGCGCGCGGCGCTCAAACGGCGGCTGAATCTGCTCAACGGCAGCGGAGTCGTCGAGGAAAAGAGTCATCCGGCAATAGGCGGTCGGCCGTAGGCAGTCGCCCTCCTCCCTACTGCTTACTGCCTACTGATTCTTAGGCGTGATGACGCTGTGCACGCGGCCGTGACTTTGGGAATCGCTTGCGGCCTGGAGCTGCGCCTGCCCAGTCGTCGTGTCGTAGACCAGGCGGTCGCCTTTGGTGACGTTCTCGCCCTGCGTCAACACCACATTGCCGAAAAGCCAGACCTTGTGCTCGGACCGGTCGTACTTGCCGGATTCGCCGGTCGCGGTCTGGTCCTTGGAGAGGAGCGTCACTGGCCCCTCGGCGTCGATGCGCTTGACCCTGTCGGAGCTGCCGTCGTTGCTCTTCGCCTTGTTGTCGAGGAAGATCACGAGGCGCGACGCCTTCAGCGTCGACGGGCCGTTCACGACGATCACGCTGCCCGAATAGACCGCCTTCTGCTCCTTGTCGAAATAATCCGCCTTGTCGGAGTCGATGGTCAATGGATCGCTGGCCGAGGCGCCGGGCAGCACGCCGCCGCCGGATTTCGCTTGCGCCTGCGCGCAGCACGCAACGGCAAGCGCGCCCGCCGCGGCGATAAGGGCACATGTTTTGCGCATGCCTCGCGCCATTATTCGTCCTTGTCCGCGGTCGCGTCGCCTTCGATCACCGTATGCACGCGCCCAATGAAGGAGGCGCGCCGCTCCTTCTGGACGAATTCCACGGCGTCCGCGGCGACCGTCACCTTGTCGAGCTTCAGGAGCGCCGGCTCGTCGCTCGTGAGCACGCTCGCCTTGAAATCCATGACCGCGCGCTTCAGCGCAAGATCGAAGCTCTTGTCGTTGCGGATGCGCACGCCATCCGAAAGTTCGGCGCGATCCGCCTTCGCGTTGTAGACCGCCGCGCCTGAAGTCAGCAGCACCGCTTCGCCGGGGCCGCTCTCGAGGCGCGCGTCGACGCCGGAAAGCTCGTACACATCGGGAGTCTTCATGTCCTGGACGCCGAGCTGCGCCGTCAGCTCGTAGGCCTTGCCGTCCTGGCGATAGCCGACGAGCTTGGGCGTCTTGATGGTGATGCGCGACCCCTCTAGGCCGATCTGCGCGAAACGCAAGTCGATCGGCAAAAGGCGCAGGGATTTGTATGCGCCGACGAGAAAGACCGCAGCGACGAGCAGCGCCACGCCCCAGACGATGCCGCGCTTGAGCTTGGCGACGCGCGACGTGTGCAGCTTCGCCGCCGGAATGGCGCTCCCGCGCGGCGCGCCGAAGGAGGCGAGACGATCGCGCGAGCCCTGTGACGCCTCGGTCAAAGTCATCGATCCAGTCTTAAGCCTCGGTTATCCGCTAGCGCGCCTCTAGATCGGCGGCGTGGCGTTTTCGAGGCGGCTTCAGGAATGAGCGAAAATGTCCATCTCCGCCCAGCCGTCGAGGTCGAGCTGCACGCGGGCGGGCAGGAACTTGAAGCAGGCGTCGGCGAGCCCCGATCGCCCCTCGCGCGCGAGCATCGCGTCGAGCCTCGACTTGAGCTCGTGCAAATAGAGCACGTCGGAGGCGGCGTAGGCCTGCTGCGCTTCCGAAAGCGTCTCCGCCCCCCAATCGGAAGACTGCTGCTGCTTCGAAATTTCGACGCCGAGCAGCTCCTTGACGATGTCCTTGAGACCGTGGCGGTCGGTGTAGGTGCGGGCGATCTTCGAGGCGATCTTGGTGCAGTAGACCGGTTGCGCCATGACGCCGAGGGTCTCGGCCAGCGCCGCAACATCGAAGCGGGCGAAATGGAAAAGCTTCACGACGTTTGGATCGGCGAGGAGCCGTTCGAGATTGGGGGCGCGCTTCTGCCCCCGGGCGATTTGGACGAGCTCCGCATTGCCGTCGCCCTTCGAGAGCTGAACGAGGCAGAGCCGGTCGCGCTTGGGGTTAAGGCCGAGCGTTTCGGTGTCGATCGCGACGATCGGGCCGAAGTCGGCGCCGTCGGGGAGATCGCCCTGGTGGAGTCTGACGGTCATTCTGGCGGCGCGGCCTCTCGGATTGGACATTTGCGAGGTTTATAGGGAGATTCGTCTGAGGAATCGACGTGTTTTTCACCCGAGCTCCACCGGCCCGAGCGTCCACGCGAGCCAGAAGGCGAGAGCGAGATGCGGGCCGAAAGGCAAAGCTTCGCGCGCCTGACCGGGCCCGTTCGCGCGCAGAAGGATCAGCGCCGAGACGAGGCCCGAGAGCGCGGCGACGAACAGAGAGCCAGGCAGCGCCGGCGCCCCGAGCCAGAGCCCCATGAGCGCGAACAGCCGCGCGTCCCCTGGGCCAAGCCCCTCGACTCCGCGCCAACGTCGATAGGCCAGCCCCGCGAGGCGCAGCGCCGCGAAGGCGCCGGCGGCGGCGATCAGACGCTCGGGAAGCAGGCCGGGGTCGAGGGCGTAGCCCGTCGCGAGACCAGCGAGCAGCAGAAGCAGCACGGGGCCGTCGGGAATGAGGAAATAGCGGATGTCGAAGACCACGATGACCGCCAGCGCCGCGAAGAGGACGAGGCTCGGCGCGACGACCCAAAGCGGGGACGGCGGATGCGACAAGAGGTAGCCGAAGGCGAGGAGGCCGATCCAGAGCACATGGCAGTGCGCGCGCGCGGGGGGGCGGGCAAGGAGAGCATCGCCGCCCTCGCGCGCGAGCCGACGGCAGCGGCGCCGCTTCCAGGGCGTCGAAAAAGGAGCTAGCTTCAAGACGCCCCCGAGCAGCGCATTGTCGGTCACGCGGAGGCGGTAGGCTGCAAGGGCCGCACGCGCGGACGAGCGCGCCTTGCGGCTTCCGCCAGCTCGTAGTTGGTCTGCAACGTCATCCAGAACCGTGCGGTGCTCACATTCGCCTGCTCGAGCCGGAGCGCCAGTTCCGGACTGATTCCCGCGTGTCCGTTCAGCACGCGGGACAGCGTGGTCCGGGCGACGCCAAGCCGGTGGGCCGCTTCCGTCACTTCCAGTCCGAGCGGGCCGAGCACGTCCTCGCGCAGCACTTCGCCGGGATGCGGGTGGTTCTTCATCATCGTTTCGTCCTTCGGGTCAATGATAATCCTCGTAGTCGATCAGCTCCACGTCGGTCCCGGCAAAGCGGAACGTGATTCTCCAATTGCCACTGACGCATATTGACCACACGCCTTTGCGGTCGCCTTTCAGCTCGTGAAGCCGATAACTCGGCAGGTTCAGATCTGCCGGTCCTGCCGCCGCGTCCTGCGCGGCCAGTATGCGGATCAGTTTCGCCACATCGGCGACCTGGACGCCCCTGGTCGAGCCCGTTCGGTAAAGCCTTTCTAGCCCGGAATGGCGGAAGCCGATGATCATGTCGAAATGTAGCGTGATGCGCGTCGCGCGTCAAACGTTCGAGCGGCGCGCGCCGCCCCGATCGGCTGGCGTCTCGCGCAGCCGTCAGCTTTTGCGATCCTGTTCTGGCCAGCGTGTTGAAAGTCCTTAAGCATGGGCGGAGCGCTCAACCGCCGCCGATCGATAGAGCGCCCCTATCAGACCACGGGATGGCTCTATTGATCCCCCTTTCGTTTTGAGCCATTTTCGCTCAAATTGGGCCAAAAGGCGGGGTCACGCCGCCGTCGCCAAGGGGAAGAAATGCCAGAAGCCGCCGCCTTCGACGCCGCCAGGGCGCAGGAGATCATAGACGCGCATCTCGGACTGGAGGGGCCGGCCATGCCCATCCTCCACGCCATCCAGGACGAGTTCGGCTACGTGCCCGAAGCCGTCGTGCCGCAGATCGCGCAGGCGCTCAACATCTCCCGGGCGGAGATGCACGGCGTGGTGACCTTCTATCACGATTTTCGCCGCCACCCCGCGGGCCGGCACGTTCTCAAGCTCTGCCGCGCCGAGTCTTGTCAGTCCATGGGCTCGGAGAAGCTGGCCAAGGACTTCCTCGAGCGCCACAAGCTCGATTGGCATCACACGAGCCCCGACGGTTCGCTGACTGTCGAGGCGGTCTACTGCCTGGGCCTTTGCGCACATAGCCCGTCGGCGCTCTACGACGGCGAGCCCGTCGGCCTCGTCGACGGCGAGAAGCTCGATGCGATCGTGGCGGAGGCGAAAGCGCAATGACCAAGGTTTTCGTTCCTCTCGACATGGCCGCCAAGGCTCTTGGCGCCGACAAGGTGGCTGCCGCCATCGCGAAGGAAGCGTCTGCGCGCGGCTTCGACATCGAGATCGTGCGCAACGGCTCGCGCGGCCTCTTGTGGCTCGAGCCCCTCGTAGAAGTCGAGACGGCGAATGGCCGCGTCGGCTTCGGCAATGTGAAGGCGTCCGACGTCGCCTCGCTCTTCGACGCGAATTTCCTCGCGGGCGGACAGCACAAGCTCGGGGTCGGCAAGGTCGAGGATCACCCCTATTGGAAGCGGCAAAACCGCATCACCTTCAAGCGCTGCGGCATTACCGATCCGCTTTCGCTCTCAGATTACGAGGCGCATGGCGGCGGCTTAGGGCTCGCCAAGGCCTTCGCGATGTCGCCGGCCGAGTGCGTGGCGGAAGTCACGAAGTCCGGCCTGCGCGGGCGCGGCGGCGCCGGCTTCCCCACGGGGATAAAGTGGAAAACCGTGGCCGACACGCCCGCCGACCGGCGCTATGTCGTCGTCAACGCAGACGAGGGCGACTCCGGCACTTTCGCCGATCGCATGATCATGGAAGGCGACCCCTTCGCCCTCATCGAGGGCATGACGATCGCCGGCTATGCGGTCAACGCCTCCAAGGGCTACGTCTACTTGCGCTCCGAATATCCGCAGACGGCGCAGGTGTTCGGCAAGGCGATCGAGATCCTGCGCGCCGCCGGCTGGCTCGGCCCCAAGGTGCGCGGCTCGGATTTTTCCTTCGACATGGAGCTGCGCATCGGCGCTGGCGCCTATGTTTGCGGCGAGGAGACCTCGCTGCTCGAGAGTCTTGAAGGCAAGCGCGGCATCGTGCGCGCCAAGCCGCCGTTCCCGGCCATCGCTGGCCTGTTCGACAGGCCGACCGTCGTCAACAACGTGCTGTCGATCGCCACCATTCCGATGATCTTCGAATATGGCGCGCAGCATTACGCCGACTGTGGCGTCGGGCGCTCGCGCGGCACCATGCCGCTGCAGATCGCCGGCAACGTGAGATATGGCGGGCTGTGCGAGGTGAATTTCGGCCTGACGCTCGGTGAGATCGTCAACGACATCGGCGGCGGCGCGAAGAGCGGGCGTCCGGTGCGCGCGGTGCAGTGCGGCGGCCCGCTCGGCGCCTATGTGCCGGTCAAGGATTTCGACATGGTTTTCGATTACGAAGCCTTTGCGAAGCGCGACGCGCTGATTGGCCATGGCGGGCTCGTCGTCTTCGACGACACGGTCGACATGCTGCAGATGGCGCGCTTCGGCATGGAGTTCTGCGCCATCGAGAGCTGCGGCAAGTGCACGCCCTGTCGCATCGGCTCGACGCGCGGCGTCGAGACCATAGATAAGATCAGGAACGGCGAGAACGTCGAAGCGAACATCGCTTTGCTTTCCGATCTCTGCGAGACCATGAAATGGGGATCGCTCTGCGCGCTGGGCGGCTTCGCGCCCTATCCGGTGTTGAGCGCGCTGAGACATTACCCCGAGGACTTCCGTAAATATTCCCTGCCCGCCGCCGCGGAATGAGGAGTAGGGCCATGAGCATCGTCAAGGAAATCGACTACGGCACCCCGCTCTCGAAGTCTCAGAATTTGGTGACGCTTACCATCGACGGCGAAAGCGTGACCGTGCCGGAGGGCACGTCGATCATGCGCGCGGCGATGGAGATGGGGACCGAAATACCCAAGCTCTGCGCCACCGACAGCATCAAGGCCTTTGGCTCCTGCCGCTTGTGCCTGGTCGAGATCGAGGGTCGCGGCGGCACGCCGGCCTCCTGCACGACGCCCGTCGCGCCGGGCATGAAGGTCCACACGCAGACGCCGAAGCTCAAGGCGCTGCGCCGCGGCGTCATGGAGCTCTATATCTCCGACCATCCGCTCGACTGCCTGACCTGCGCGGCGAACGGCGACTGCGAGCTGCAGGATATGGCCGGCGCGGTGGGTCTGCGCGACGTGCGCTACGGCTACGATGGCGCCAACCACGTCTTTGTCCGCAACGACGGCGCGGCGAATTTCAACTGGATGCCGAAGGACGAGTCGAACCCTTATTTCACGTATGATCCGGGCAAGTGCATCGTCTGCAACCGCTGCGTCCGCGCCTGCGAGGAGGTGCAGGGCACCTTCGCGCTGACGATCTCCGGCCGCGGCTTTGGCAGCCGCGTGTCGCCCGGCATGTCGGAAGCCTTCATGGAGTCGGAATGCGTCTCCTGCGGCGCCTGCGTGCAGGCCTGTCCGACGGCGACTCTGACCGAGACCTCGATCATCGCCATCGGCCAGCCGGAGCATTCCGCGGTCACGACCTGCGCCTATTGCGGCGTCGGATGCACCTTCAAGGCCGAGATGCGCGGCGAGGAAATCGTCCGCATGGTCCCCTGGAAGGACGGCAAGGCCAATCATGGCCACAGCTGCATCAAGGGTCGCTTCGCCTATGGCTATGCGCATCACAAGGACCGCATCCTCGAGCCGATGATCCGCGAGTCGATAAACGAGCCGTGGCGCGTCGTCTCCTGGGAGGAGGCGATCGGCTTCACGGCGCGGCGGTTCAAGGAGATCCAAGCCAAATACGGCAAGAACTCCGTCGGCGTCATCACCTCCTCGCGCTGCACCAATGAGGAGAGCTATCTCGTGCAGAAGCTCGCGCGCGCGGGCTTCCGCAACAACAACACCGACACCTGCGCGCGCGTCTGCCATTCGCCGACCGGCTACGGGCTCAACCAGGCCTTCGGCACCTCGGCGGGCACGCAGGACTTCGACTCGGTCGACGACTCCGACGTCATCGTCGTCATCGGCGCCAATCCGACCGACGCGCATCCCGTTTTCGGCTCGCGCATGAAGAAGCGGCTGCGCGAGGGCGCGAAGCTGATCGTCATC
>DASPSI010000167.1:0-12159 GCA_035624015.1 Methylocystis sp. | reverse complement strand
AGAGCGACTTCGACGTATAGCGGGTTCGAGCCGCCGCCGCGCTTTGGCTGAGAGACATAAAACCGTCGCCCCGGCGCGCCAGATTGAGCTACAATAAAACGCCCGCGCGAAGAGGCTTCGCTGGAGGCGGGGCTCGAAGGGGTCGGATGGATATCGGCGAAGAGGCCGTGTTGACGCGGGAAGGGCTGCAAGCCCTGCTCGATGCGCTGCGGCGGCGCGGGCGGCGGGTGATCGGGCCGAAGCTCGAGGATCAGGCCATTGTCTATGACGACATCGTGTCCGTCTCCGATCTTCCCGAGGGCTGGAGCGACGAGCAGGACGGCGGCCGCTACCGGCTCGTGCGGCGCGAGGACCGGGCGCTGTTCAGCTACGCCGTCGGTCCTCACTCCTGGAAGAAGTTTTTGCACGCCCCGATGCTGCGGCTCTGGAGCATGGAGCGCGACGGCGAAAGGATGCGCGTCGTCGAGGAGCCGGCGGATGAGACCGGGGCTCTCGCCTTCATCGGCGTGCGCTCGTGCGAGCTTCACGCCATCGCGATCCAGGACAAGGTCATGCTCGGCGGCCCCTACGTCGATTCCCATTACCGCAAGCGGCGCGAGGGGCTGTTCGTCGTCGCGCTCAACTGCGGCCATGCGGGCGGGACCTGCTTTTGCGTGTCGATGGGAACGGGCCCCGAAGCCAAGAGCGGCTTCGATTTGTCCCTGACCGAGATCCTGGGCGAGAGCGGCCACATATTTCTCGCGCGCGCCGGCAGCCCCGAGGGCGCCGAGGTGCTGGCCGAGCTGCCGCGCCGCGCCCCGACGCCCGACGAGGTTGCGGCTGGCGAGAAGGTCGTCGCCGCCGCCGCCGCCGCAATGGGCCGCGAAATGCGCGCGGACGACGTCCACGAGCTGCTTCTCAACAACCTCGAGCACCCGCGCTGGGATAACGTGGCCGAACGCTGCCTGACCTGCGCCAATTGCACGATGGTGTGTCCGACCTGCTTCTGCACCGCGGTCGAGGACACGAGCTCGCTCGACGGCTCGCGCGCGGAGCGCTCGCGCCGCTGGGACTCATGCTTCACCATGGATTTCTCCTATCTTCACGGCGGCGGCGTGCGCGCGAGCGCGAAATCCCGCTATCGGCAATGGATGACCCACAAGCTCGCGACCTGGATCGATCAGTTCGGCAGCTCGGGCTGCGTCGGCTGCGGGCGCTGCATCACCTGGTGCCCGGTCGGCATCGACATCACCGAAGAGGTGCGGGCGATCCGCGACAGCCAAAGCCAGTGAGGATTTGAGCCATGGAAGGCCTGGAAGGCATCATCAAAAGGCACCCGTTCTTCGCCGGGCTAGACGAAGCTTTCTGCGCGCTGGTCGCCGGTTGCGCCAAGAATGTCGTGTTCCAGGCCGGCGAGCATCTCTTCCATGAGGGCGAGCCGGCAGAGTGGTTCTATCTTCTGCGGCAGGGCCGGGTGGCGATGCAGGTGGCTGCGCCTGGGCGAGGCGCCGTCACTTTTCAGACGCTTTCTGAAGGCGAGATCGTCGGCGTCTCCTGCCTCGTCGCGCCCTATCGTTGGAACGACGACGCGAGGGCGGTCGAACTCACGCGCGCCGTGGCTATGAGCGCCCAATGCCTGCGCCAGAAATGCGAAAGCGATCACGATCTCGGCTACGAGATCATGAAACGCTTCACGCCAATCTTGATCCAGCGCCTCCATGCCGCGCAGCTGCAATTGCTCGACGTCTATGGCGCCTCGGCCTGAAGCAAGCGCCGCGCTCGCGGCCGATCCGATGACGCCGCGCGTCGCGCGCGTCTTGCGCCGGCGCGCCGAGACGCCGCAGGTTTTCACGCTCGAGCTGGAGCCGGTAGGGGATGGGCCCTTCACGCCCGGCCAGTTCAACATGCTGTCGGCCTTCGGCGTCGGAGAGGCTCCAATCAGCTTCAGCGGCGATCCCGCCGAGACGGAGCGCCTCGTGCATACGATTCGGGCCGTCGGCCCCGTCTCCGCCGCGCTCACGGGCCTCGGCGTAGGGGATTGCGTCGGGCTGCGCGGGCCCTTCGGCGTCGGCTGGCCCATGGCCGAGGCGGAAGGGCGCGACGTCATTGTCGTCGCGGGCGGCCTCGGGCTCGCGCCCTTGCGTCCAGCGCTCTATCGGCTGCTCGGAGAACGGCGCCGCTACGGCAGGATCGTCCTGATTTACGGCGCGCGCAGCCCAGGCGACATTCTGTTCCGCCGTGAGCTTGAAGACTGGCGGCGCCGGCTCGACATTGAGATCGAGGTCACGGTCGATCACGCCGATTCCGAGTGGCGCGGCCATGTCGGCGTCGTCATGCCCTTCCTGGCGCGCGCCGTCTTCGACCCGGCGCAGGCGATCGCGCTCGTCTGCGGACCCGAGATCATGATGCGCTTCGCCGCCGCCGCGCTGCGCGACGCTGGGGTAGCGGAGGAATCGATCTATCTCTCGATGGAGCGCAACATGAAATGCGCCATCGGCCAATGCGGCCATTGTCAATTCGGCCCGGTCTTCATCTGCCGCGACGGTCCGGTCTTCAGCTACGATCGGCTGCGGCGGCTGCTCACGGTGAAGGAGCTGTGACGTGACGGCCAAGAAGCGCAAGCCGAGACTCGCGGTATGGAAGTTCGCTTCCTGTGACGGCTGCCAGCTGAGCCTGCTCGACTGCGAGGACGAGCTGCTCGCCGTCGCGGAGGCGGTGGAGATCGCCTATTTTCCCGAAGCGACGGGCGGCGCGGTGAAGGGAACTTACGATCTTTCGCTGGTCGAGGGCTCGATCACGACGGCGCATGACGCCGAGCGCATTCTCGACGTGCGGCGACGCTCGCGCCTGCTGGTCACGATCGGCGCTTGCGCTACGGCGGGCGGCATACAGGCGCTGCGCAATTTCGGCGACGTGCAGGAATACGCCGCGATCGTTTACGCCAGGCCCGACTATATCCGCACGCTCGCGACCTCGACGCCGATCGCGCGGCATGTCGCGGTCGATTTCGAGCTGCCGGGATGCCCGATCAACAAGCGCCAGCTCATCGAGGTCATCTCCGCCGTTCTCGCCGGCCGGCGCCCGACAACGCCTGCGCATAGCGTGTGCATCGAGTGCAAGCTCAAGGGCAACGTTTGCGTGATGGTCGGGCACGGGACGCCCTGCCTCGGGCCGGTCACGCATGCGGGCTGCGGCGCGCTGTGCCCGTCTTACGCGCGCGGCTGCTATGGCTGCTTCGGTCCCATGGAGACGCCGAACGCCCCTTCGCTCAGCCGCGGGCTCGCGGGGCTCGGGATGGACCAGGGCGCTTTGCAGCGCGTTTATCGCACCTTCAACGCCGGCGCGGAGCCGTTTCGCAAGGAGAGCGAGCGCCATGACGCGTAAGACGATCAAGGTCGATTATCTCGCCCGCGTCGAGGGCGAGAGCTCGCTCGAGGTCGTCGTGCGCGGCGGCGCCGTGGAGAGCGCGCATCTCTCGATCTTCGAACCGCCGCGTTTCTTCGAGGCGATGCTGCGCGGCCGCGCCTTCACGGAAGCACCCGACATCACAGCGCGCATCTGCGGCATTTGTCCGGTCGCCTATCAGATGAGCGCGGTGCATGCGATGGAGAGCGCGCTCGGCGTCGAAGTCGACGGGCCGTTGCGCGCGTTGCGGCGTCTCATCTACTGCGGCGAGTGGATCGAGAGCCACGTGCTGCATGTCTACATGCTGCATGCGCCCGATTTTCTGGGCTACGACAGCGGCATTGCGATGGCGCGCGACCACGGCGACCACGTGCGCCGCGGCTTGGAGCTCAAGAAGGCGGGCAATGAGATCATTGCGCTCGTCGGCGGGCGCGAGATTCATCCGATCAACGTGCGCGTCGGCGGCTTCTATCGCGCGCCGCGCCGGCGCGAACTCGCTCCCCTGGCGGAACGCCTGAAGTGGGCGCGCGACGCGGCGCTGGAGACCGTGCGTTGGACGGCGTCCTTCGAATTCCCGGATCGCGAGCGCGACTATGAATATGTCGCGCTACGGCACGGGCAAGAATACCCGTTCAACGAGGGCCGCATCGTCTCCAGCCGCGGCCTCGACATTCCTCCCGCCGAATACGACGACCATTTCGAGGAAATGCATCTCGAGCGCTCGAACGCGCTTTATGCGCGCATCCGCGGGCGCGGCTCTTATCTGTGCGGGCCGCTCGCCCGCTACAACCTCAACTACAATCGTCTGTCGCCGCTGGCGCAGCAGGCGGCGCGGGAGGCGGGACTGGCGCCTTGCTGCGCCAATCCCTATCGCAGCATCGTCGTGCGGGCGGTCGAGACGCTTTACGCCTGCGACGAGGCGCTAAGAATCATCGAGACTTACGAAGAGCCGGCGCGCGCGGCGGTTCCCGTCGAGCCGCGCGCCGGTGTAGGACAAGCGGCGACCGAGGCGCCGCGTGGGCTGCTGTGGCATCGCTACGAGCTTGCGGCGGACGGCGCCATCGCTGAGGCGCGCATTGTGCCGCCGACCTCGCAGAACCAGTCGAGCATCGAAGAGGACCTCAAGGATTTTGTCGGCGGCTTCCTCGAGCTTCCGGATGACGAGCTGCGCCGCCGCTGCGAGCAGACTGTGCGCAATTACGATCCCTGCATCTCCTGCGCGACGCATTTTTTGCGGCTCGACATGGATCGCGGCTGAATCAATGGTGCGCGTCAGGGGGCAAACCGCGTGAATATCGTCGTCGGTCTCGGCAATCTTGCGCGCGGCGACGATGCGGCGGGGCGCCTGATCGCGAGGCTTCTGAGGAAAGACCCGCCCGCAGGCGTCGAGATCGTCGAATGCGAGGGCGAAGGGACGGCGCTGCTCGATGCGATCGAAGCAGCGGCGGCGGCGTGGCTGGTCGACGCTTGCGTCTCGGGCGGTCCGCCTGGCGCGGTCCATCGCTTCGACGCGACCGCGGCGCCGCTGCCGGACCTTGGCTACGGCCTGTCGACGCATGGTTTCGGTCTTGTCGAAGCGATCGAGCTCGCCCGCGCCCTCGCCCGGCTGCCAAAGCGCTGCGTCGTTTACGCGATCGAAGGCGCCTCGTTCGATGCGGGCGCGCCGCTGTCGCCGCCGGTCGCGAAGGCGGTTGCCGAGGTCGCGCGGCGTCTGCGCGAGGAGATCGTCGAGGCGACGGCGCGCGAAAGCGCTATCCGCCCACCACGGTCGTGATCACCTGCCCGCCGCGCTCCAGCGTGATCTTCCAGTAATAGGACCGTCCGACCGTGGCTTCCTCGAGGTCGCGCGTCGTTGCGATCTTCTTGTTGTTGACCTGCAGGATCACATCGCCCTTCTGCAGATTGAGCTGCTGCGCGACCGAGCCTTCCTCGACCTCCGCCGCGATGACGCCGGTCATGACGCCTTGGACCGAAAATTCCTCGATCACCGCCGGCGACAGGTTGATGAAGGTCGCCCCCGCAAACGGGTTCTGGCCCTTGATCTTCACCGGATCGCGCGGGGGGATCTCGGGCGCTGGGACGAGCTTGACCGGCGCGACGATCTTCTTGCCGCCGCGCAGCACGCCAAGGCTCGCTGTGCCGCCAATCGGCTTCGTCGCCAGCCGGTAGCCTACGGCCTCGGGATCGTCGGCTGTCTGTCCGTCGACAGTGGTGATCACGTCCCCGCGCTTCAGGCCCGCCTCGGCCGCCGGTCCCTTGGCGTCGAGATCGGCGACAAGCGCGCCCGAAGGCCGTTCCAGCGAGAGGCTGTCGGCGATCTCCTGCGTCAGCGGCTGCAGGCTCGCGCCGAGCCAGGGGCGCTTGACCTGCTTGCCGCCGCCCTTCGCCGCCGCCAGCACGACCTTCACCATGTTGACGGGGATCGCGAAGCCGATGCCGACGGAGCCGCCCGACTTGGAGAAGATCGCAGAATTGATGCCGACGACGCGGCCGTTCATGTCGACGAGCGGACCGCCGGAATTGCCCGGATTGATCGCCGCGTCGGTCTGGATGAAGAATCCATAGTCGGAAATGCCGACCTGCGTGCGCGCGAGCGCCGACACGATGCCTTGCGTCACGGTCTGGCCGACGGCGAAGGGATTGCCGATCGCGAGCACGATGTCGCCGACCTCCAGCGCGTCGGAGTCGCCAAGCTCCAGCACCGGATAAGTTCCGGCCTCGGTGAGCTTCAAGACCGCAAGATCGGTGCGCGGGTCGCGCAGCAGGATCTTGGCCGCAATCTCGCGCCTGTCCCCGAGCGAGACCTTCACGTCGGTCATGTTCTCGATGACGTGGTGGTTGGTCACGACGAGCCCGCTCGGATCGACGATGACGCCGGAGCCCAAGGACTGCTGGGTGCGCCGCCCGCCGGGCCCGCCGCCCTCGCCGAAGAAGCGGCGGAAGACCGGGTCGTCGAAGAACGGATTGACCGGCATGTTCTCGACGCGGGAGGCGAAAACATTGACCACCGCCGGCTGGGCCTTCTTGACGACGGGCGCGAAGGACAGCAACGCCTCGGCGCGCGAGGTCGGCAGCACGCGCTCCTGGGTTTCGGCGAAGGCGCCGTTTGCACTCAAGACGACGAAGGCGACGATGAAAGTGCGGAAAATGCCAATTCGCATGGATGGGGCCCTCGCGGCTGCATAAGGTTTGACGCAGGCGCCGGGGCCGTCATTGCGAGCGAAGGAGCCACGCCAGCGACCGCGCCGATTTTTCAACGGGGTCAAGGAAATTGAGGGTGCGCCCGTGACCCCTGGATTGCTTCGCTTCGCTGGCAATGACGAAGCGGCTCCTTCCGAAGGAATTAGGCCCTGCCGGCCGCGGGCTTGGCCTTGGTCTCGACGCGCTCGGCGATGCGCGCGGACTTGCCGCGGCGGTCGCGCAGGTAATAGAGCTTGGCGCGGCGAACCTTGCCGCGGCGCAGGACCTTGATCGAATCGATCAGCGGGCCGTAGAGCGGGAACACGCGCTCGACGCCCTCGCCGTAGGAAATCTTACGGACGGTGAAGCTTTCGTTCAGGCCGCCGCCCTGGCGCGAGATCACCACGCCCTCATAGGCCTGGACGCGCGAGCGGTCGCCTTCCTTGACTTTCACATTGACGACGACCGTGTCGCCGGGGCGAAAGTCGGGGATCGTCTTGCCTTCGGCAAGTTTCGCCGCTTGCTCGGCGTTGAGCTGCTCGATGATGTTCATCTTTAAGAAACTTCCTGCCGTTTCGTCCGGCCCGGTCGAGCCATGAGACGAGCGTTTCGGGACGCTGTTTTAGTTGAGGCCGCCCTCCTACACGAAGGAGACGCCTTTGTCGAGAGCTTCCAAGGGGGCTTCCGAACGCTCGGAGCGCCGCCGCAAGATCCGCAGAAGCTTCCGTCCGACCAGATTTCTATCGCGCCGCAAAACGGCTCGGATGAGGCTACCTGCGCCGCTTCGTCGGAATATTTATCCGGCGAGGGAACAAAGGCGAGGCTTCCCGACTTATCCGTTTTGGAGACGGCTCGCCAACGCGACGGCCGAGCGTGGTTGCGGGGGCCCGTCGGAACGCAGCGTTTCAGCTCCAAGATCAAGAACCCTTCAGGGAGGGTCGCCGGATGACTGTCGCACTCATACTCGCGCAAAAAGGCCGGGAAGTTCACACCGCCTCGACGAGGCACAGCCTCCAGGACGTGGCCGCCGAGCTCGTCCGGCGTGGAGTCGGCGCGCTCGTCGTTCTCGACGACGCCGAGGATGTCGTGGGCGTGATCGGCGAACGCGACATCGTGAGCGCCGTGGCCCAGCATGGCTGCGACGCGCTCAGCCACGAGGTCGCGCGCCATCTGGCGGCGAGCTTCAGCTACGTCTGCGAGCGCGACACCGTCGATCATGCGGCGCTGATCATGACGAACGCGCGCGCGCGGCACCTGCCCGTGCTGCGCGAGGGGCGTCTTGTCGGGGTGGTCTCGATCGGCGACGTGGTCAAGCGGCGCATCGAGCAGATCGACGCCGAGCGCAAGGCGCTGCACGACTACATCACCAGCGCGTGACGGTCAGCGCAGCGTTTTGAAGAAGTCGCGTAACAGCGCGGCGGCCTCGCCCTCGCGCAGGCCGCCGTAAATTTCCGGCGCGTGATGGCAGGTCGGCTGCGAGAAAAACCGCGGCCCGTGCTCGACCGCCCCGCCTTTTTCGTCCGACGCCGCGAAATAGAGCCGGCGGATGCGGGCGAAGGAGATCGCCCCCGCGCACATGGCGCAGGGCTCCAGCGTGACATAGAGATCGCAGTCGGGCAGGCGCTCGGATTGCAAGCGGGCGCAAGCCTCGCGGATCGCCAGCATTTCGGCGTGCGCGGTGGGATCGCGGTCGCGCAGCGTGCGGTTGCCGGCGACGGCGAGGATCTCGCCGCCGCGCGCGATGGCCGCGCCGACGGGGACCTCGCCGGCGGCGAGCGCGGCGCGGGCGGCGGTGAAGGCGGCGGTGAGGGGGGTGGTCAAGGGCCTGTGGCCGAATAGGGGTGAAAGGGGTCATTCGACGTGCAACATATTTTCCAACCAGGCAACATTTTCGCGCCGGCGGCGCAACCAAGGCCTTGCCTTTATTGATTAACTAAATTTTAACTATTCCGATGTTGGCCTGTGGCGTATGTGAGTTGGAGCGATCCATGATGATATGCAGAAAACTAAAAAAAAATTAATACCTTCCACACCAAAGATAAGCAGCTACTAAAGGGATCTAAGCATCCAAAAATCATGCGCCCACTCTTCGTGGACAATGTACTCATAAGGCATATATCCGTAACCTCCATCTCCCCAGTTTACTCCCCAGGAATTTCTAACAATAAAGCACTTTGAAGTGTTATCAAACCCAACCGCAAGAGCAGCATGCTGACCCTGGGGCTTGTCCTTAGCCTTCGGAAGGCTAATTATTCCTGATGATTTGACTGTTTCAAACCTGTCGAAAACAACAAATCCAAAAATAAATGGGTACCCCTCGGCGAGACAGGCTCGTAGCATATCAATGTTTTGATTTATACGAGCATATGACCTTAGTACCGTTTTACGTTCAGATATTGCTTCACGGAAGGCCTGACTGCTAGGCTTTGATCGTAGTTGCCTTATTAAGTAAGGCCATGTCTTTTCTTGGGGCACTCCGAGGCGGGCAACTGCCTTAATGGAGTCCCTTATCGATGCGCCGCAATCGTATTCTACATTGTTTTTACTAACGATGCGCCTGGAAACATAATAGATGAACAGGCGAGAGGGGCGGAAGCGTACATTATCATTCCTCTGCTGGTCAAATGCAATCGCCCCCGCCAATGCGTTAGCTGAACAACTGTTTAGGCTACCTTGGCTGTACACTGGCGGGAATTGTGACCGTAAATCAACCCCATTTTGGTCAAACTTTACACGGAGAGGATCGTACATCAGGTCCCTGGGGTCAGGCAAATCATGGCGCCAGCCATAGCCGCCGTGACGCGAAGCCCGCCTCAACGGAAGACGTCCTAGCGGATGTTCCTCCGAAAAAAGGCGGGCCTTAGGCGGTTGATTTATATCCCCAGCTCTCGGCATTTCGTCACTTCACCCATAGCTGCCGTGGATTGCTCTTGCCAATAGTCACGTGCAGCACAGCGACCAGCCTAAATGAGAGGAACTTAAAATCCGCTTTGAAGCGGCGCGCTTCTGAGAGCGTTCGCTACTGCGAGACCTATCTCTGATGCTAAGTGGGCGTTTGCCGCCGACAGCGACGGTTCGCTTGTGGGCTTTTTTCCTCCTTTTTTGCCGCCTGCGCCCTCATTCCCCCCTGCCTTGGCTTTTGGTCCAAAAGTGACAGTAAGGTCGTGGGTCCGCGTTCGGTTGAGTCCAGCCAACGGCAGATTGCCATTATTGGTCGCTACGCGCACTAATTTCCAAGTAGGCGTGATATTTCCGGATGTAACCACTATGAATTTAATTTCATATGAAAGAATATCCTGATTCCATTGCTTGTCTGCGTTCGCATCCAAAGCTGAAGATGGGTGCGACAGATCTTCATTGAGAGCATCAAATAGCCACTCATCAATTCTCAGGTCGCTCTCTAGCAAAATACCGTCCGGTCTTCCGTTCGAGCAATACCCGTGCGGTTGACTCGGATCCTTTAATTTATCTAGATCCCAGTAAAAGCCAAACTTATCGGTGCGGAATGCTTGTGAGGACAGTGTGCCACCCAAACCGAGACCATATTGCTGTGCAGATGACACAAATGGGTAAACCATTGTTGACAGTGGAGATGTAGAGCTGGCTAAGAACTCCCCCCGAAAATTTGTTATCCCAGCATGCATAGGCGTTATCAGAGAAACCCCTGGATTCAATGACGCCGTCTCATCAACCTCAATGGAAAGAGTTCCTTGGACGCCCCAGCCATCCGGTAATAAAGTCGTTTCCTTGCCCAAGCGCAGCACTTTCTCGTTTTCCGCTTTGATAGCAGCGCACCTCACCTGATGGTATACTTCAGCTTTAATGTTTTGCTCCATCTTTCTACCAGCGTCTTTGTCCTGCCAAACCTCTTGAACCGGGGGGACACCTAGCCCAGGAAGATCACCCAGCCCACAGCCCGAGAGAAATGCAAAAGGAATTACTGCAGCAACCGTTTTAGCCCCTGTGTGTCTCATGTCCTTCACCCTCTTTCCTCTCCAAATTATCCGCCCACTTTGATCCATCAGCAACTATTTACGAGGCTGCTTTTTTGCAGGGTTGCAGTTGTCCACGAAAGAGGAGCAGTCCGGAGCTTGACTGAGGTTGCCTGAGCAATACCTGACATCACACACCGGGCGCCTCTTGGGATCCGCAAACTCGGAAGGTATATCGCAGACGACCTTCGCAGGAGGGCATGGCCCATTTTTTGCGTTAGCTGAAGATAATAGGCCACACGATGCTATACCCGTTGCGAGGAGAGCGAATATGTAGCGAGGCATGTTTCCATCACTCCCAAATTCGGTTTGAGTTGCCTCACTTGAGGCTGAAGACAGACATGATCGTACATTGAGACCCTCGGCTTCACAAGGTTTTGTTCACCGAAAATTAAGACAAATTATGGAAACTCGCGATTTTCTCGGATGCCTGTTGTAAAAGTGCAACAGCGCCCTTTTTCCCCTTCGCATGCCCGACGACGCTCGGTGCTCGAATCCTTCATTGATATCGCTCGAATTCAATTTCGTTGGGCCCTCGCAAGAAAATTCTTGAATCGCCTTTGGAGCCAACGAGTGGTTCACAATAGGCTCAAAAAGCCGACTTTT
This sequence comes from Methylocystis sp., assembly GCA_035624015.1. Lineage (GTDB taxonomy): Bacteria > Pseudomonadota > Alphaproteobacteria > Rhizobiales > Beijerinckiaceae > Methylocystis. Next base: position 997 of record DASPSI010000167.1, on the reverse strand, counting down.
TGCCCATCCCAACGCGAAAGCGTATAGCGACACGCATGACCGAAGATAAACCGAAACGCCCGCGATCCCCAAAGCCCGGCGGAGAGCGGCCGCTGCGCCGCCGCGACGCGCCCGCGGCCGACAAACCCAAGAACCCCAAATTCAAAGCCGGCCCCCGCTCCGAGGTGAAGAGCTCGGGCGCCGACCGGCCCCACAAGCCGCGACTCGAAAAACTCGCGCGCGCCGCGCCGCCGCGAAGGCGTACAGAGAAGCCCGCCGCCCGCGCCCCGCAAGAAAAACCCCATCCCGGCGAGCGCATCGCCAAGGTCATGGCGCGCGCTGGCGCCTGCTCGCGGCGCGACGCCGAGCAATGGATCGCGGAAGGCCGCGTCGCCGTCAACGGACGCACGCTGACGAGCCCCGCCTTCAACGTGCGCGAAGGCGACAGGATCACTGTCGATGGAGAGCCGCTCGCCGAGCGCGAGCGCACGCGGCTGTTCCTGTTCCACAAGCCCGCCGGCCTCGTCACCAGCGCGAAGGATCCGGAAGGGCGTGAGACCGTGTTCGACTACGTCGCGCAGCGCCGGCCGGACCTGCCCCGGCTCGTCAGCATTGGCCGGCTCGACATCAACACGGAAGGGCTGCTGCTGCTTTCCAACGACGGCTCGCTCGCGCGCGTGCTGGAGCTGCCGGCCACGGGCTGGACGCGGCGCTATCGCGTGCGCGTGCATGGCGAGGTCGACCAGTCCATGCTCGACGTGCTCGCCAAGGGCGTGACCGTCGACGACATAACCTACGCGCCGATCGAGGCGCGGCTTGACCGCGTCCAGGGCGCGAACGCCTGGATCACGATGAGCCTCAGCGAAGGCAAGAACCGCGAGATCAAGCGCGTGCTCGAGCATCTCGGCATCGACGTGGCGCGGCTCATTCGCCTGTCCTACGGGCCGTTCCAGCTCGGCGATCTCGCCGAGGGCGCGATCGAGGAGGTGCGCCTCAAGACGCTGCGCGAGCAGCTCGG
>DASPSI010000150.1:0-18082 GCA_035624015.1 Methylocystis sp. | reverse complement strand
CCCGCCGGCGCTTCTTGTATTCCCAAGCGAAGAAGCCCTTCTTCCACACGTCCGCCCAGCCGTCGCCGCCGCCGGTGATCGCCGCTCCCTTTTCAAAAGTGAAGCGCTCGCCTTTGGGATCGTCCTCTGCGGGGGTCGGATGGCCAACGAGGCGGCAGACGTCGATGAAATGCTGCTGCGCCGCCGAGCGCTCGGTCAGCGCGTGGTCTTTCCATTTGCGGATGAAATCCTGCGGGGTCATGCTAGAGAGGGTTCACCCGGCCGCGGCGGCCCTCATCCGACCCGGCTTCGCCGGGCCACCTTCTCCCGCAAGCGGGAGAAGGGGACGCCTCTGCTTTTCACGTTGCACAAGTTGCAGCCATAGCACGATTCGCAAAACGACACGGCCCGCCTTCCGGGGAGGGCGGGTCGGATGAGGGCGCGCGCCGCCCCAATCCCTGCCGGACGTGTTATCGCAGACTTCCCAGCATTCCCCACGTGGGGCGGCAGAAATCCTTCGAGGCTCATGGTCCAGGCGCCGGCCCCCATCCGGGTTCGCTTCGCGAGCCAACCTTCTCCCGCAGAGCAGGAGAAGGTCTCGCCCCCCTCCTTTGGGTTAAAGCGCAAATTTGCCCCGAATGCGCCCGAATTAACCCCGATTGGGCCGCGAACGTTAAGCTTGCCCGCCCTAGGGTTAAAAGCCGCATACGACCGCCCTGCCCGGCCGCCGGCGGCTTTTGCTTAAGCTACTGATATTACAAGCACCTGCGCATCAGACGCAATTTTACGTAGTTTCCTCGTCAATAGTTATACTTAACTCCCCTCGGACAATTTCCAAACGACTTCGCGTAAAATGCGGCGTTATTACTTTCATCAACAGCAAAACCCTGCCGTTACTCTCGCTTCATCGAATGGAGGCGAGAATGTTCGGCATCATCCGCAAGACGGCGCAGGCTCTGACCCTCGCGGGAACGCTCGCTCTCCTCTCCACCGGCGCGCAGGCTGCGAGCGCGACCTTCGCCTCGACGGGCGCCGAGACTTCGATCCCCTATGGCTGGCTCGACTTCTGCGCGCGCTATGCCGGCGAATGCCCTGACGACATGCTGGCGCCGCGGCCGATCGAGTTCTCGCCGCAGGCGATGCGCCAGATCCGCGCGGTCAACGCTTACGTCAACCGCACGGTCGAGCCCGTCTCCGACATGGACCACTGGGGGGTCATCGATCAGTGGGATTATCCGACCGACAGCAAGGGCGACTGCGAGGACTACGCGCTGATGAAGCGCCGAATGCTGATGAAGGCGGGCTTTCCGCGCCAGGCGCTGCTCATGACGGTCGTGAAGGAGAAGAACGGCGACGGCCACGCGGTGCTGATGGTCAAGACGACGCACGGCGACTTCGTGCTCGACAATCTTTCGGAGGAAGTGCGCCTCTGGAACGAGACGCCCTATCGCTTCGTGAAGCGCCAGTCCGAAGAGAACCCGAGCATTTGGGTTTCGATCGGCGCCCCGACCAACGCCCCGGATTACGTGTCGAAGTGAACGGGAGCCGCTGCGGGCGGCGCGTCGAAGCAAGGAATTTGCGACGGCGCTCAATCTTTCGCGAAGACCGTGAGGCCGTGCCACTGGTGCGGCCTTGCGCCTTCGAGCGCGCGCAATCCTGCAGCCTGCGCCTGCGCGCCCAACGCTGACGCGGGCTCGGGAAAATCATTGCTCATCAGGTGATCGCAAATGCCGTCCTGTTCTAATGGCGCAAGCGCCGTCATCGTCGCGCGCAGCCAGTCGCAATAGTTGCGGTGATAGTCGGAAAGGCTCTCCCCCTCGCGACGGTTCACGTCGACGACGAGCAGCAGCCCGCCCGGCGCGAGCTTTTGCGCGCAAAGCTGAAAGAACTCGCCCTTGCCTTCGCTCGACAGATGATGCAGCGCGAAGCTCGTATAGATCGCGTCCACCGTCTCGGAGCCCGCCAGCGCGCTCATGAAGTCCGCCTGCATGAGGTCCATCGGACAGTCGAGACGCGACAGGTTTTCGCGCGCGAGCGCCAGCGCGGGCTGTGAGAGGTCGACGCCGCGGTAGCTCTTTACCGGCAGGCCTTCGAGCAGCGGCGCGAAGGTCGCAGCGTCGCCGCAGCCGAGATCCAAGATCGAGAACGGCCGAAGGCCGAAGCGGCAAGAGAGCGCCTTCCGCACACCTTCGCCGAGCTCACGATGGAACATGTAGTTGTTGGCGACGACCTTGGCGTAGGTGTCCCAGATCTGAAAGAATTCGACCGCTTGCGGCTTGTTCACCTCAAAGCTCCACATCATGGCGCAGGGCGCACGAAATCGCCGAAGGCGCGCGGGCCGTCGCCGGTTTCGGCCTTGCCGAGGACCTTATAGGTCTCAGCGTCGATCGCCCAAAGCTCGTTCGAGAACCAATTGGTGAGATAGATCACCGCGCCGTCGCGGCTGGCGCAAAGTCCTTCCGGGTAGTCGCCTGCCTTGATCGTCGAGACTGGCGCGAGGCTCTTCCCGTCGAAGACGCTGACGCTTTCGGCATATTGGTTGGCGGCGAAGCCGCGGCCATGCGCCAGCGCCACGCCGTAAGGGTGTTTTCCGACCTTCGCCGCGCCGACGAGCCTTTGTCTTGCGACGTCGACCACGCTGACATCGTCGGAGAGAACGTTGGAGACGAAGGCGCGTCCGCTCGCGGGCTCGAAGGTCAGGCCGAAGGGATGCTCGCCGACTCTCACGCGCGCCGCAATCGTGAAGGATGCGGCGTCGACGATCGCGAGCTGATTGTCGTCGCGGACGGTCACGAGCACGAAGCGCCCGTCCGGCGTCGCGAGCGCGCCCGCGGGCGCGGCGCCGACCTCGACGCGGCGCATCGCTTCGCTTTGCGGGTCGATCTCGATGAGGTCGCGGCCATACATGTCGGCGACATAGATGCGCCTGCCGTTTGGCGCGACGGACACGCCGAGCGGCGCGCCGGAGACCGCGATGCGCTTCTCGAGCTTGCGCGCGGCGGCGTCGATCACCGACACGTAATGCCCCTCGGGGCTCGTCACATAGGCCTTGGCGCCGTCCTGGCTCAGCGCCACGCCCGCAGGCTTGCCGCCGAGCGGCAGCCGCGCCGCCTCCTTCATGGAGGCGAGATCGATGATCGAGAGATCGTCGCCCGACTGATTGGGGATGAAGGCTTCGTCTGCAGCCGCGGGGCTGCCGAGGAGCAGGACCGAGAGCGCCAGTCGCGACGCGTCATTGCGAGCGAAGCGAAGCAATCCAGGAGTCAAGGACGCGAAGGAAAACGCCTTCCCCGCCGCGCGCGCTGTTGTTGCGGCGTGCGCCGCTGCGGCCCCTGGATTGTTTCGCTTCGCTCGCAATGACGGGCCCCAGCGCAGCAAGGCGAAGACGACCTTCATGTCCGTTCGACCTTGGCTTTGAGCGCCGCGAGGCCGGCCTTGAAATAGGCCGAGACCGCCGCGACGGCTTTCTCGTCGGTGTACTGCTCGGGCGGATTGCCGCCCGGAAACGCCCGGTAAAAGCGCGCTTTCCATTCGACGCGCGCGCCGCCGTCGGCAGCGGTCACTTTCAATGTCGCGGAAAGATTGCCGACTGGCAACACGTCGAAGTCGCCATGCTCGATCATGTAGCGCAGCGACATCTCGGCCGCGTCATATTGCACGAGGCGCTCGTCGATCGTCCCGCCGTTCGAAAAGCTCAGCCGCCGCCAGGCGCGATCGGGCGTATTTCCCTCGCCGCCTTCGACCTTCACGACGCCCGCGAGCCAGCCCGCGTCCTGGAAATCGCCGACGACGGCCCAGACCTTTTCAGGCGCGGCGGCGATCTCGATCGCTTCGAACGCCTTTTGCGGGGCGGCGCCGTGGGCCAGCACCGCCGGCGCCGGCAGCGCGGCGGCGACGAGCAGCCGCAGCGCCGCCCTTCGGTTCACTTGCCTTCGACCTTGGCTTTCAGCGCCGGCAGGCCCTTCTTGTAAACGTCGGTCACGGCTTTGAGCGCCGCTTCGTCGGAGAGCTCCGGCGGCGGGTCGTTGTTCATGAAGCCGCGGTAGAAGGCGCCTTTCCATTCCACCGTGGACTTGCCGCCCTCGGCCGGCGTCACGGTGATCGTCGATGAGTAGTTGTTGACGGGCAGGTCTTTCACGTCGACGCTGTCGATCTTGTAGGAGAGCGACATCGCGGAGGGATCGAATTTCGTCAGGGTCTCCTCGATGACGCCGCCGCTTGAAAGATGAAGCTTGCGCTTGGCCTGCTCCGGCGTCGTGCCGCCCTCAGACTCGGTCTTGGTCACGCCCGGCAGCCAGTTGAGGTCGCCGAAATTGCCGACGACGGCCCAAACGGCGGCGGGCGGGGCGTCGATCTCGATCTTCTCGGTCACTTTCTGCCGCGAGGGACCGTGCGCGAGCGCGACGACGGGCGCGAGCGCGACCGCAGCGGCGGCGATGAGCGTGCGGCGCGAAAGGGCGAAGGACATGGGGCGGTTCTCCTGGGGACGGTTCCGCCTTCTCTTCAAACGGCGGCTGCGCCCTTTAACGGCGCCCCTGGCCTCGGCGTCAAGCGCGCCGACGCGTTGGGGCGGGCGCGTTCGAAACCCCGCTCGCCTCCGGCGTCTCCGCCGCATGCGAGGAACAGGATTTTTGAAGCCTCCGTGGCTCTCGCGTAGACCGAAAACGACCCAAGCAACAGCCGCGACAGACGTGCTATCTTTACGGGCTGCGAGGAATCCAACGCGGGGGCCAAAGCATGGCGACCGAGTGGTATTACGAGGAAGAGGAAAAGGTGCGCGGGCCGGTCTCGGCGGAAGAAATCGTCGACCGGATCAGGAGGGCGCAGGGTCAGCCGCATCTGTTATGGACGGCTGGACTGTCCGAATGGACCGACGCGCGCAGGCTGCCGCAGTTTTCGACCGAGTTCCAAACTGAGGAGCCGGCGCCCTTTGAAAAAACGGAGGTCGGGGCGGAGCGGCGCGGAAAAGGCGGGCGCGAGACCCTCGTGCAGCGGGCGCGGCACGAGCTGATCGCCTACCTCGCCATTTCCGGCTACCTTCTGGTCTGGTTCAGCGCCGTGATGTTTTATAAGGCGACGATCTTGCGTAGCGTGGGGATGGAGTTCGCGCCATTTGGCCTTGCGGCGGTGAAAGCGCTCATCCTCGGGAAATTCATTCTGGCGTTGGAAGCCCTGAAAATTGGCGAAGGCGGGAAAAGCGGCGGCGTCCTTGCGGTCCAGATTCTGTGGAGGGCTTTCCTTTTCACGCTTCTTCTCATCGTGCTGTCGATCGCCGAGGAAGCGATCGTCGGCTATTTTCATGGACGACCGGCGATGGAAGCGCTGCGCGAGATCGGCGGAGGCACGGTCCCGCAGGCCTTTGCCGTTGCCGTGCTCATGTTTCTGGTTCTGCTTCCCTATCTCGCCTTCCGGCGTCTCGCCCTGACCTACGGCAGGCTGCCGGAGCTTCTCTTCACGCGCCGATTACCGGCAAAGAGGGAGTAGAGCGTCGAGCAGGCGAATGAGCCGAGCATCATTTTGAGCGCGCCCGCTGGGACGGGTTTGAGACGGTCTTGATCCTTATGGCGGCGGCGAGACCAGTGTTTGCCGACTGAAGAGAACAATCCATGGACGCAGATCGCTCTCGCCCACGTTGACAATTCCCCTCAAGCGCGCAAAAGCGTTTCCACTGTCAAAAAGCCTTGTTAAGCTTGCGTTAACTTCGATTTGATGAGATTTTTGCGTCGCAGCAAAGCGATTCGGTTCGGCCGCCAGCGATCCCTCCTGCATTCTGCCCCATCTCAAAAGGCGCCGCGATGATCATCAGCCTGCTGAACCAAAAGGGAGGCGTCGGCAAGACGACGATCGCCGTCAATCTGGCCGCGCTCTTCAGCCACGCCGGGCGGCGCGTGCTTCTCATCGACGCCGATCCCCAAGGCAGCGCCCTCGCCTGGTCCGGCGCGCGGCAGGCGGAGCCCTTGTTCGTCGTCGTCGGCATGCCCAAGCCCACACTGCACCGCGAGGTCCCCGCGCTCGCGCAAAATTACGATCTCGTCGTCATCGACGGCGCGCCGCGCGTGAACGAGCTCGGCCGCGCGGCGATCATGGCGAGCGATCTGGTGCTCATCCCGGTCCAACCCTCCCCTTATGACGTCTGGGCCGCAGCCGAAACCGTGCAGCTCGTGCGCGAGGCGCGGCTCTACAAGGAGGGCTTGCGCGCGGCCTTCGTCATCAACCGCATGATCGCCAACACGGCGATCGGCCGCGACGTGCTCACGGCGCTTGAAGACTACCCGGACACCCCGGTGATCGCCGCCACGCTCGTCCAAAGAGTGATCTATGCGGAAAGCGCGACGCGCGGGCTCTCGGTGGCGGAGGCCGCGCCGCGAAGCGATGCCGCGAAAGAGCTGAAACGGCTGGCGGAGCTTGTCGTTCCCGGCATCAAAAGGAAGGCGGCATGAGCAAAAAGACCATCACCTTCCGCAATCCGTCGAAGCCGGCCGCCGCGCTGGCCGGCGCGGGGGCCTCGCTCGCCGACGCCCATACGGAGGACGCTGTCGATCGATGGATTCATCGGCCCGAAGCGGCCGTCGAAACCGGCCTAGCGGTTGCGATCAAGCCCGAGGCCGTCACGAGAGCTCCGACCGCTTTGACGATCAGCATCTCGGCCGAGCCGGATTGGTTCGAGGTCGTCAAGCTCTGGTTTCTGCTTCCCTATCTCACCCTGTCGTTTTGGACGCTTGGCGCGGGGCAGCGGAGCCTGCAGCATTTCATTCGCCCGACCGAGCGCGGCGAGCAACTCCTCGACTGAGGAGGCGCATACCGCGGAGAGGCGCAACGGCTCCGCTCGGGGTGGAATGAAATTTACCTTGTGCAGACAAAAACCGGCGAAAACCCTTTTATTCGACGGCTGGGTCACGTTCGCCGACGATCATGAGACGCTAAGGATCGCCGCGCTGCGGGCGCCGCCCCGGAGCGGAGCGTTCGACCGTACTTTCTCCAGATGCCGCGGCGACGCCCGCTGCCTACATAACTGTAAGCAGATCGGAACCGTCCAGATCGGAGAGGATGAATGCTTGCCCAGGAACCCGTCGACGACGGCGGCCTAAAGAGAGCCGGCGGCGTCGAGGCGCTCGATTTTGCCCGCTGCAAAAAGCTCTTCCGCAATCTCGACGTTCCCCATATCTACGAGCAGGCGGTTCGCCGTCGGGAAGGCGCGATCGCGCGCGGCGGGGCGCTCGTCGTCGAAACCGGCGCGCATACGGGCCGCTCGCCCAAGGACAAGTTCATCGTCGCCGACGCGCTGACTGAGTCCGCCGTCTGGTGGGAGAGCAACAACCGTTTAACGAAGGCGAGGTTTGATCTTCTGCTTTCGGACTTTCTCGCTCATGCCGCCGATAAGGAGCTTTTCGCGCAAGACCTCTATGGCGGCGCGGACCTCGCCCTTCGCGTCAGGGTCCGCGTTTATACGGAGCTCGCCTGGCATTCGCTGTTTATCCGCAACCTCCTCATCCGCCCCGAGCTCCAGGAGCTTGCCGCCTTCGAGCCAGAGCTCACGATTGTCGATCTGCCCTCGTTCAAGGCCGATCCCGCCCGTCACGGCTGCCGCGGCGAGACCGTCATCGCCATCGACTTCTCACGCAAGATCGTGCTCATCGGGGGGACGAGCTACGCCGGCGAGATCAAGAAGTCGGTGTTCACCTATCTGAACTTCATGCTGCCGGCGCAAGGCGTCATGCCGATGCATTGCTCGGCCAATATCGGCGCTTCAGGCGACACCGCCGTGTTCTTCGGGCTTTCCGGCACCGGCAAGACGACCCTCTCTGCCGACCCTGCGCGAACGCTCATCGGCGACGACGAGCATGGCTGGAGCGCTAACGGCGTCTTCAATTTCGAAGGCGGCTGCTACGCCAAGGCGATCAGGCTCTCCCGCGAGGCCGAGCCACAGATCTTTGCGACCACCGAGCGTTTCGGCTCGGTCATGGAGAATGTCGTCCTCGATCCGGCGACGCGCGTCTGCGATTTTGACGACAGCTCGCGCACCGAAAACACGCGCATCGCCTATCCGCTGGATTTCATTCCGGGCGCGGCCGAAGGCGGACGCGGCGGACATCCCAAAAACATCGTCATGCTGACCTGCGACGCCTTCGGCGTGCTGCCGCCGATCGCGAAGCTCAGCGCGGACCAGGCGATGTATCATTTTCTGTCCGGCTACACGGCGAAGGTCGCCGGCACGGAAAGAGGGGTCAAGGAGCCAGAGGCGACGTTCTCGACCTGCTTCGGGGCGCCCTTCATGCCGCGCCCTCCGCAGGTCTATGGCGATCTGCTGCGCGAGCTGATCTTGCGGCACGAGGTCGATTGCTGGCTCGTCAACACCGGTTGGAGCGGCGGGGGCTATGGCGTCGGCTCCCGCATGCCGATCATGGCGACGCGGCGCCTGCTGGCGGCGGCGCTCGGCGGCGAGCTGAACCGCGCGCGCTTCGCGGTCGAGCCGTTCTTCGGGCTGACTGTTCCCCTTGCGGTCGGCGGGGTCGACTCCGCTCTGCTGAGCCCGATGAAGAACTGGTCGTCGCGCGCCGATTACGAGGCGACAGCGAAGAAGCTTGCAAGAATGTTTTCCGAAAACATGAGCAGACTCGATCCGCAAGCAGCTCGGGACGTTGCGGCGTAGGAACGCTTTTCCTGGGCGCGCGCCAAGCCGACGACGGCTTGCGTAGAGCCGCCGAATGCTTAAGTCTGCCACGGGCGCAACAACCAGCTCGCGAGAGTCAAATGGCGAAGGCCGACGTCGCTTCGACCCTGAACTCCCTGCTCACGCTGACGCGGGACGGGGAAGCAGATTTCGAGGAAGCCGCCAAGCTCGTGATGAATTTGAAAATCAAGGGGCTTTTGAAAAAAGCGGCCGTCCATTGCAAGGACAGCGCGAGCGAGCTTTCGCGGCTCATCGCGGCGCTTGGCGGCGATCCCGAGCGAGGCCCCTCGCTCGCGGGCGCGGCCCATGTCGCCTGGACCGATCTCAAATCGAAAATCGCCGGCATGACCGACGAGGAAATTCTGGACGAATGCCTGCGCAACGAAGAGAGCGCGCAGTCGCTCTTCGAGCAGGCTCTGGCGGAGCCGCTGCCGGCAGAGGCCAAGGCTCTGGTCACGAAGCACTATGAGGGCGTCAAGCAACATTACGAGCTCGTGCGCGGACTGCGCAGCTCGTTCATTTACGGGCGCACCTGAAGCCGCCAAGGCGATCGGCCAACTATTTGGTCCTCGGCTTCGTCTCGAGGCGCCACTCCTCATTGGCGAGCGTCAGGTCGAAGCGCGAAAGAAACGACATGCCGAGCACGCCGTCGAGGGTCTTGATCAGATCCTTATTGCTCACCGCTCCCGGAATCCTGTTGCTCACCACTCCTGGGACATCGCGCGCTTCGAGGCGGCCCAGCCTTATGAGATCGACCGTGACGAGCTTGACGTCGATGCCGCCTTTGATCGCCCCGAGCCTGGCAGGATCGCCGCTCGGCGCATCGAGCTTGGCGCGCCTGGCGAAGTCGGGTGAAAAGGACGCCCACGTCGCGTGGGTGTCGAGGGCAAAATTGCCCGCGACCCCGTTGACGTCCGCCCGTACGCGCACAAGCCCGCCCTCACCCCGCGGCACAACGATGACGGCTTCTCGCGGCTCCTTGCACGCGCCGCGGCGTCGCGCCTCGGCGACGTTGGCGTCGATCTCTGGATCGCGACGCAGCTCCGGTTGGATGGCGACAAAAGTCTCGAGCGTCGCCGCCTGTTCGCAGAACCGCCCCAACGCCTCATATGCCGAGGCCATGCCAATGAAGACGTCCGGCGAGACCCGCTTCGGCTCGACGTCGAGCCGAAGGATCGAACCATAAACGTTGAGCGCCTCGGCATGGCGCTTCAACGCCGTCAGCGCGCGCCCTTTCAAGAATTGGTAGCCGGAGCGGTCGGGATGCTTGCGGGTGAGCCGCTCGGCGACGTCGAGCGCGGCGTCGAACTCCCCGGCGTTGAAGTAGATGTTGGCGGCAACGCTCAGCGCGCCCTCCGACTCGGGGCATTGCTCGCCGATGGCCAGAAGAATCGGCGCGAGGGCGCGCAGCTCCTCGGCGCCCGACATCGCCGCGCTCAAACCTTTGACGGCGAACATGTCGCAAGGTTGATCGCGCAGCCGATCGAGATTATCGCGCACGGCGCGTTTCGCCAATACGCCGCGCGGCAGCGGCGCCAGCTTGAAGCGTTCGTAGAAAGGCGCGAGCCGGGCTTCGACCGCCGCAAGCTCGACGTCGGAGAACGGCGGCTCCTGCGGTCCTTGGCTGAAAGCCTCGTTGCCGGGGCGCCGCCCAGTGATGATCGCGCCCAAGTCGTCATGGAACCAAGCAGCCAGCGCTCCCACAGCCAACAGGAAGACGACAAAGGAGTTGCGCCACAGGCTGGGACTGGCGGGGATCGGCGCTCGCGGAGCCGTGTTGGACATCGAATTTCTTCTCCAATGGCGTTTCTCAATCTGCGCCAACAGACGGGAATCGGCCGGCGCAAGCGATAGGATTGGCGACGAAGATAAACTGCGTCTCGACGAATGCGGGCCCAAGATGTGCGGCGTCCACGCTGCGGGCGCCAGCAAAACGCGCACTTCGCCTTTCGGGGAACCGGCGGAGGAATGCGCCGTGGAGGCGACACTGTCAAGGCTCGCGTGTCTCGCCGAGCAGGGCGGCGACGGGGGCGGCGCCGCGAGGCCGCGGAAAGCAGATCGGGAAGAGCCGGGTTTCCTCAGCCCCTCAACCCACCACCCGCTCCACCTTGCTCACGAGGGGGCTGCTCCTCAGCGACGAGATGATCTCGCTCAAATGCTTCACGTCGGCGACCTCGACGTCGATCGTCATCTCGCGGAAATCCGGCGAGTGCGCGGTGAAGGCGATGTTGTCGATGTTGGCCTTGGTCTCGCCGATCAGCGTCGCCACGACGCCCAGCGCGCCCGGCTCGTTCACGGCGGCCACCACGATGCGCGCCGGGAACAGCTCGCGCCGGCCCGGGTCCACGTCCCAGCGCACGTCGAGCCAGCGGTCGGGCTGGTCGTCGTAATTCGTCAGCGTCGGCGATTGGATCGGGTAGATGGTGATGCCCTCCCCCGGCGTTAGAATGCCGACGATGCGGTCGCCTGGCACGGCGCCGCCCTTCTCGGCGAAGCGCACGGGCAGGTCGCCGCTCAGACCGCGGATCGGGATGCCAGAGCCCTCGCCCTCGCGCGGCGCCTTGAACATCAGATGGCCGCCCTTGACCCAGCCATCGCCGGCCTCCGGCGGCTTGACCGCCGACTTCCGGTCCTCGCTGAAGTCGGGATAGACCGCCCTGACCACATCGCCCGAGAAAATCTCACCGCGCCCGACGGCCGCCATGACGTCGTCGACCGAGGCGCGCGCGAGGCGCGGCAGCGCGACTTTCAGCTTCTCGTCGGCATAGGGGCGCGCGGCGCGGGCGAAGGCGCGCACGACGATCTGGCGCCCGAGCCCGGCATATTGCTTGCGCACGGCCTCGCGCGTCGCGCGTCTGATCGACGCGCGCGCCTTGCCGGTCGCGACCGCCGCTTCCCAGGCTGCGGGCGGCGCGTGGCCCTCGGCGCGGATGATCTCCACCTCGTCGCCGTTCTGAAGATGCGACAGCACCGGCGCGATGCGGCCGTTGATCTTGGCGCCGACGGCGCAGTCGCCGAGCTTGGTGTGGACCGCATAAGCGAAATCGATCGGCGTCGCGCCGCGCGGCAGCGCGATAAGCTGGCCCTTCGGCGTGAAGCAGAACACCTGGTCCTGGAACAGCTCCAGGCGCGTGTGCTCCAGAAACTCCTCGGGGCTGTCGCCATGCGCGAGCAGTTCCAGGGTCTCCTGGAGCCAGCGATAGGCGCGGCTCTCCTTGGCGAGATCCTCGCGCTCCTCGTCGCCGCTCGCGTCCTTGTAGATCGCATGCGCGGCGATGCCATAGCGGGCGATCTCATGCATTTGCGCAGTGCGTATCTGCAATTCGACGCGCTGGTGGCCGGGCCCGATCACCGTCGTGTGGATCGAGCGATAGTCGTTCTGCTTCGGCGTCGAGATGTAGTCTTTGAAGCGTCCGGGCACGCTCGGCCATTTGGTGTGGACGACGCCGAGCGCGCGGTAGCAGTCCTCGACCTCCCCGACGATGATGCGGAAGCCGAAAATGTCCGAGAGCTGCTCGAAGGAGATGGATTTGCGCTCCATCTTGCGCCACACGGAATAAGGCGACTTCTGCCGCCCCGAGACCGCGGCCTCGATGCCGCGCTCGCGGAACTCGCGCGTGAGCACCTCCTCGATGCGCTTGATCGCGCCGCCGTTCTTGATGCGCATCTCGTGCAGCCGCGCCTCGATCGTCCGATAGGCCTCGGGCATCAGATGGCGGAAGGCCAGGCTCTCGAGCTCGTCGCGCAGGCGCTGCATGCCGATGCGGCCGGCGAGCGGAGCGTAAATGTCGAGCGTCTCTTGGGCGATGCGCGCGCGCTTCTCCACCGGCACGAAATGCAGCGTGCGCATGTTGTGGAGCCGGTCGGCGAGCTTGACGAGCAAAACGCGCACATCCTCGGCTACGGCGAGCAGCAGCTTACGGAAATTCTCGCCCTGGCGGGCTTGCTTGGAGACGAGATCGAGCTTGTCGATCTTGGTCAGGCCGTCGACGAGGTGAGCGATCTTCGGCCCGAACAGCGCATCAATCTCCTCGCGGGTCGCGCTCGTGTCCTCGATCGTGTCGTGCAAAACCGCGGCGACGATCGTCGCATCGTCGAGCTTGAGGTCCGTGAGGATCGCCGCGACCTCCAACGGATGCGTGAAATAGGGGTCGCCGGAGGCGCGCCTCTGGGCGCCGTGCGCCTTCATGGCGTAAACGTAAGCGCGGTTCAACAGATCCTCGTCGGCCCGCGGGTTGTAGCTCTTCACCCGCTCGACGAGCTCATATTGCCGCATCATCCGCGTCACACCTGCTCATGCGCAACTCGCGCGCCGCGGCGGATGTTAATGCAACAGTCGAAGCGCCGCCAGCGCGCGCAAGGCGGCGCGGCGCAATCCTCACTCGATGTCGTCCTCGATGCCGGGGGGCGGCACCAGGCCTTCGAGGCCGCGCAGGAGATCCTCCTCCGTCATGCGGTCGAACTGCGCATCGCCCTCGAACACCTCGCCCGGCGCGGGCTGGAGGGTCGGGACCGCCTCGGCCTCGGGCTCATCCACCTCGACATGGCGCTGCAGCGAATGAATGAAGTCCTCCTTGAGGTCCTCGGGCGCGAGCGCGGTCTCGGCGATCTCGCGCAAGGCGACGACGGGATTCTTGTCCTTGTCGCGCACGACTAGGATGTCTTGACCCGAGGAGATCAGCCGCGCCCGATGGGCGGCGAGGAGCACCAGATCAAAGCGGTTCTCGATCTTGTCGATGCAGTCTTCGACGGTGACGCGCGCCATCGCCCCAAGCTCCTTCGATGTTGGGATTGAACCGCGGTGCTACACCCTTTGCGCGGCGCAGGCAACAGCAAAAACGTAGGGAGGCGGCAGGGAAGCGCGTAAAAATGGCGCCGGCTTCCCGGATTCGATCGCAGCCGAACCGAGGCCTCGCCGCCCATGAACTTTTCGAAATTTTGTCAACAGACCAAAATATTTGGATTTTCCTCTTGACTGCGCCCGCTCGGCGCCCGATTTAGGGCAGATCGATGGTCTTCATTGCGGATGTAAGACCATGTCTGAACGCCGACTTGTTGTGCACACCAAAGCGCGGCTCAAAACAGTCCCCGTGAGCGAAGGACGACAGTTGACGTTTAATACGCCGGCGGAGCGCCGACGCCATGAGCCTTGGAGCCTGCAGGGCGTCGCGGCGGAGCGAAACGCTTAAACCCGAACCCCGAACTAAAGTGCGAGACTAACTATGGCCGACCAAGAACGGATTGCCTTATTCATTGACGGCGCAAACCTCTACGCGACGGCGAAGTCGCTCGGATTCGACATCGACTACAAACGCCTGCTGCGTGAGTTCCAGAGCAAGGGCACGCTTATCCGCGCCTTTTACTATACGGCGCTGATCGAGGATCAGGAATATTCCTCGATCCGCCCGCTGATCGACTGGCTCGATTACAACGGCTATGCGGTCGTGACCAAGCCGACGAAGGAGTTCGTCGATTCTCTTGGGCGCCGCAAGGTCAAGGGCAACATGGACATCGAGCTCGCCGTCGACGCGATGGAGATGGCCGAGCACATCGACCATATGGTGCTGTTCTCGGGCGATGGCGACTTCCGCTCGCTGGTCGAGGCCGTGCAGCGCAAGGGCGTGCGCGTGTCGGTGATCTCGACGATCACGACGCAGCCGCCCATGATCGCGGACGAGCTGCGCCGTCAGGCGGACGAGTTCATCGACCTGATCCACCTCGTCGGCAAGATCGGCCGCGATCCCGGCGAGCGCGCCGAGCGCATGCAGCGCTACCAGGAGCGTCGCCCGGTCCAGCAGGCGGCGCCCGCCACGCACGAGGCCGGCGAAGAGTAAGATCGCAGGGCTTTAGAGACTTGCGCGCCGGCGAAGCTTGAGAGGCTTCGCCGGCGTTTTCCTTTTTGCGCTTCGAGCTTCACGCGAGGCGGAGCTCCGCCCGTCCCGGCGTCACCGAAAAAATATCGGCCCGCTCCTTCAGGGCGTCGAACAGCGCCGGGTCGGCGCCGGTCATGAACGCCTGCCCCCCGAGACGGTCGAGCTCGTCGAAGAGCGCATCGCGACGGCGCGGATCGAAATGGGCGGCGACTTCATCCAGCAGCAGCGAGGGCGCCAAGCCGCGCATCACGGCGATAAGCCGCGCATGCGCCAGGATCAGCCCGGTCAGAAGCGCCTTCTGCTCGCCGGTCGAGCAATCGTGGGCCGCTTCGCCTTTGGGGCCGTGGCGCACGCGGAGATCGCTCGCCTGCGGACCGATCAGAGCGCGACCGGCGGCGGCGTCGCGGCGCCGGTTGTCCTGCAAGAGCGCGCGAAACCGCTCCTCGACCGTAAAAGCGGGCTCCTGGGCCAGCATCTCTTCGATCTCGCCGGCAAGCGCGATCTGCGCGAAAGGGAAAGGCGAGGAGTCGTGGCGCGTCTCCTCGATCAGCGCGGCGAGACGGCGTGTCGTCTCGAGCCTTGCGGCGGCGACAGCGACGCCGAGCGCGGCGACCTCCTTCTCGGTCGCGGAGAGCCAGCGCGGATCGCCGTTTTCTTCGAGCAAGCGGTTGCGGCTGCGCAGCGCGCGCTCGAAGCGCGAGACGCGCGCGCCATGCTCGGCGTCGACGCCGAGCGTGAGGCGGTCGAGAAAGCGCCGCCGCTCGCCGGCGGAGCCTGCGAAGAGTCCGTCCATGGAAGGCGTCAGCCAGAGCACGATCAGATGGTCCGCGAAGGCGCGCGCGGAAGGCGCCGGCGCGCGATCGAGGCGGAAGCGCCGGCCCTCGCCGCCGGGGTCGAAGCCGTGACCGAGCTGGGTCGTGTGGTCTTGCGACTGGAGCTCGATCGAGACCGCGAAGCCGCCGCCGCCATGGCGGACGCAGGCGGAAAGCTCCGCCCCGCGCAGGCCCCGCCCCGGCGAGAACATCGACAGCGCTTCGAGCAGGTTGGTCTTGCCGGCGCCGTTCTCGCCGGTGAAGGCGACGAGCTTGTTGGAGAAGCGAATGTCGAGCGCCGCATAAGACCGAAAGTCGGCGAGCGTCAGGCGGCGCACGAGCGGGACGATGGGCGGGGCCATGGGCCGGGTTTACGGCCAGCAGCGCCGGGAGTCATCCCCTTGGCCTAACGTTCTTCGGGTATCTTCGTGCTCTTCGCGCCTTTGTGGTAAAGTGAACCACAAAGGCGCGAAGAGCGCGAAGTTTTCGCACGAAGGCGCGAAAGATAGGAGGAAGACGCGCCCACATCGCCCTTGTTTTTACCCCGTGGAAGTCCTAGTTTCCCGGCTCAAAGACGGGCTGCGGGCGCAGCCTCGCATCACGGGAGTCGCGGCACATGGGTGGTCTATCGATCTGGCACTGGATCATCGTCGGCGGCGTCGTGTTCATCCTCTTTGGCGGCAAGTTCAAGGTCTCCGACGTCATGGGCGACGTGGCCAAGGGCATCAAGGCTTTCAAGAAGGGCATGGCCGAGGACGACGAGGCCGAAAAGGAGAAGCCCATCGAGCGGCTGACGCAGGATGCGGCCCCGCTCGACAAGGCGCAGGAAGCCAAAAAGCTCTAAAGCTCCTCGGGCGGACGCCACAATGTTGGATTTCGACGCCGGCAAGCTGATCGTGCTCGGCATCGTCGCGCTTGTCGCGATACCGTCGAAAGACTTGCCGCGCGTCTTGCGCCAGCTGGGCCAGATCGTCGGGAAGACGCGGCGCATGGCGGCCGACTTCCAGGGCCAGCTGCTCGACGCGCTCAATGAGGCCGACGTCGCCGAGACCAAGAAGCAGATCGAGGAGGAGAAGAAGAAGATAGAGCAGGAGGTGGGCTCGGCCATGACTGGCGCGAGCTTCGATCCCCTGGCGGCGGCGCGCAAGGAAATGAACGAGATAAAAGCCGCTGCCGAAGCGCCCCCGCCAACGCCCAAGGCGGAAGACTAAAGCCGCATGAGCGACGAGGACGAGGAAATCGAGGCGACCAAGGCGCCGCTCATCGAGCATCTCATGGAGCTGCGCGAGCGGCTGATCCGCTCGCTCCTGGCCTTCGTCGCGATGTTCCTGATCTCCTTCTACTTCGCCAAGGACATTTACAACATCCTCGTCATCCCCTACACGCAGGTCGCCGGGCCCGAGGCGAAGCTTATCTACACCGCGCCGCAGGAGTATTTCTTCACCCAGATCAAGGTCGGCCTCTTCATGGCGGCGTTTCTCTCCTGCCCTGTCGTGTTCAGCCAGATTTACGCTTTCGTCGCGCCAGGGCTCTATCGCCACGAACGGCGGGTGTTCCTGCCTTATCTGATCGCGACGCCGATCTTCTTCGCTTTGGGCGCGCTCGTCGTCTACTTCATCGTCACGCCCAATCTGTTGCGCTTCTTCATCGGCATGCAGCAGGCGAACGAGCCGGGCCGGGCGCAGATCGAGCTATTGCCGCGCGTCTCCGAATATCTCTCGCTGATCATGACGCTGGTCTTCGCCTTCGGCGTCGTGTTCCAGCTGCCGGTGATCCTGACGCTGCTCGGCCAGGTGGGGCTCGTGACCTCGCAGTTTCTGGCCGAGAAGCGGCGCTATGCGGTCGTGCTGGTGTTTCTGGTCGCCGCTGTGCTGACGCCGCCCGATATTTTCTCGATGCTGGCGCTCGCCGTGCCGGGCATGCTGCTCTATGAGCTGTCGATCTATTCCGTGCGCATCGTCGAGAGGAAGCGCGCGGCGGCGCAGGCGGCGAGCACGTGAGGCCACGGACGCCGGCGCGGGTTGACCCTCGCGCGCGGCTGTCGGACAAGGCGCGGCATGTCCCCTCTCCCCGCTTGCGGGGAGAGGGTTAGGGTGAGGGGCCGGGGGCGTTATCCGAAGCGTTTCGCCGGTGGGTTTCGCCGATGCGGCGGCTTTGGCGACTAATCCCCAAGCCCCTCACCCCAGCCCTCTCCCCGCAAGCGGGGAGAGGGGGCGCATTCGCGCTCACCTTCTCCAACGCCGGCCTTGATCCATGCACGACATCAGATCGATTCGCGACAACCCTGAAGCCTTCGACGCCGCACGCGCGCGGCGCGGCCTGACGCCGATCGCGGCCGGGCTGCTCGCGCTCGACGACGCCCGCAAGGCGGCGATCGCGAGGCTGCAGACGGCGCAGGAGCGCCGCAACGCCGCCTCGAAGGAGATCGGCGCGGCGATGAAGGCCAAGGACGAGGCCAAGGCCGAGGCGCTCAAGGCCGAGGTCGCCAGGATCAAGGAAGACTGGCCGCAGCTGGAGGCTGCAGAGCGCGACGCCGTTGCAGCGCTCGACACGGCGCTGGCGGAACTGCCCAATTCCCCCCTCGACAGCATCCCCGACGGCAAGGACGAGAACGACAACCAGGAAGTCTTGCGCTGGGGCGCACAGAAGAATTTCGACTTCACGCCGAAGGAACATTTCGAGCTCGGCGAGGGCTTGGGGCTCATGGACTTCGAGGCTGCGGCGAAGCTTTCGGGCGCGCGCTTCGT
>DASPSI010000072.1:0-2706 GCA_035624015.1 Methylocystis sp. | reverse complement strand
TGCCCCGGTGTGCGCCCTGAAAGGCGCGTTTCTCTAGTGGAGGAGGGTTCCACCCGGATAGGTGTCGATGGGTCCGGTAGCTGGCGAGCGGTCTGGCTGGGCGACTGGCTGGGTTGGAGCCTCGCGACAAAGGCCGCCTTGGGCGGTTGAGCGATCCGGCCGGCTGCAATGCGAGTAAAGCCCGAGCAGGCCTCGAAAGGTTCAATGCGGACGCCGACCCACCACCGGGACGGGGAAGGCCGCATCCATGGGGAAGGCATCGACATGCGCACTCATGGAGTCCGCCGGGGTAATGGGAGCGGCAGGTCGGAAGAGAGGAACGGGCAATCAGGGGAGACCCGCTCGCCGCGAGGTTCGACCTCGACGGCGTCTTTGAGGGCGTCGGCGGCATGCGGGAGTCGGAGAGGGGCGTAGGAGCATTGAGGCCGGGTAACGCCGGCGGAGCAAAGGCCCCTTGCTTCAGAGGCGCTTTCGAAGAGGAGAGGAGCGGCGATTGGCGATGAGTCTGGAAACGCCGGATAAGATCAGGACCCTTCAGAGAAAGCTTTATGTGAAGGCGAAGGCGGAGCCCGCGTTTCGCTTCTATCTGCTGCACGACAAGATCTGTCGGCCGGACATCCTCGCCCACGCTTTTGCGCTGGTCCGTCACAATGACGGCTCGGCGGGCGTCGACGGGGTGACGTTCGACGACATCGAGCGTGCAGGCGTGGCAGCGTGGCTCGAGGCTTTGCGTGAGGACCTCGCCTCGATGGCGTACCGGCCCATGCCGGTGCGGCGGGTGATGATCCCGAAGCCGGGCGGCGGGGAGCGTCCTCTGGGCATTCCCACGATCCGCGATCGGGTGGCGCAGACCGCCGCCAAGTTGGTGCTGGAGCCGATCTTCGAGGCGGATTTCGAAGACTGCGCGTACGGATACAGACCCAAGAGAGGCGCGGGCGACGCGATCAAGGCGACCCACCGGCTGGTCCGGCAGGGCTACGCCGACGTCGTGGACGCTGATCTGTCGAGGTATTTCGACACGATCCCGCACGCCGAACTCATGCAGAGCGTGGCTCGGCGGATCGTCGATGCGAAAGTGCTGTGGTTGATCAAGCTGTGGCTGACTTCGCCGGTCGAGGAGCGGGACGGCGCGGGGAAACGGCGCATGAGCGGAGGCAGGGGCAATCGGAAAGGCACGCCGCAGGGCGGCGTGATCAGCCCGCTGCTCGCCAACCTCTACATGAACCGTTTCCTGAAGTTCTGGCGTCTGAAGGAGTGTGGCGAGGCCTTTCGCGCGCACGTGGTCAATTACGCCGACGACTTCGTCATCCTCAGCCGCGGTCACGCGGACGAGGCGCTGACGTGGACGCGCGCCGTGATGGCCCGGCTCGGGCTGACGATCAACGAGGCCAAGACCTCGTTGAAGGACGCCCGCGTGGAGGACTTCGATTTCTTGGGCTACACGTTCGGGCCGCGATACGGCCAGGGCGGCAAGCCCTATCTCGGCGCGCGGCCCTCGAAGAAGAGCCTGAAGCGGATCAAAGGCAAGATCAGCGACCTCCTGCGACCGTATGAGACCGGGACCTGGCCAGACGTGCGCAAGCGACTGAACCGCCTCACCGGCGGCTGGTCGGCGTACTTCGACTATGGAACCCTCAACGCGGCCCATCGGGAAGTCGATCGCCACGTCTGCGACCGCGTCCGGCGCTTCCTCAACCGGCGCGCCAAGCGCGGCGGGCAAGGCGCGCGCGCGTATCCCTGGAACGAGGTTTTCGGGAAACTCGGCGTGCAGCGCTTGACCCGCAACAAACCGGCCGCGCCCGCCGTGAGCCTGACGTGAACTCTGTCGGGAAGCCGGATGCGGCAAATCCGCACGTCCGGTTTGATGAGCGGGGAAGGGAAACGGAGCCAGGGGCCCAAATGCCTCGCAGCCACCGCGCCCTCCCTCGACTCCACTACCGATTTTGGGGCGCTGGGCGCTGGTCCACAAGTCAGTCCACATTTCTGGCTCACGCCGGCTGCGCCAAAACGTCCCGCGCACATTCCGGCGTGTTCCTCGATGGCGGCCTCGATGTCACCCTGCGCGCCAAGTCGTGCTCCGTTGCGACTTCCGCGCTCTCGTTGCCCGTTGCTCGATTTCGGTCGTAATCGGCGTAACCGCCGGGGTTTCAGGCGTAGCGGGGGGCGTAACCGTTACGCCTCGGGGCGTAACCGTGCGCAGTTCGCCGCCCAACGCCTGAGCCGCGCACAGGCGACCGGCGCGCCGATGGCGCTCGTCGCGATTTTGCCCGAGAACATGACGGAGGCGTTCGCAGCGGAGGCGACGGCGCGCGGCGTTCGGTCCCAAAGTCGCTCTCTCTAATCCGCTCGACTATCACACCTACATCTGGGGCGACCGGGCGGCGCTGACGCGCTGTTTCTCTGCGATGATGACGGGCGATCTCGCGCTCGGCTGCGTGGTGCTGGATTTTCCGCGCGACGACCGTTTCGCGGCGCCGGAATGGCGCGAAGGGCGAGGGCGTCGCGCATAAGAGCGAGGCGGGCGCCGTGGCGCTGAGCCTCGCAAGCGCAGAGGCCGTGCGCGAGGCCGCTGCGCGGATGCCAGCGCAAAGTCTTCTTGTCGAGGAGATGATCGTCGGCGCCGTCGCCGAACTGCTCGTCGGCGTCGTGCGCGATCCCGCGCACGGCTTCGTGCTGACGCTAGGCGCAGGCGGCGTACTGGCGGAG
>DASPSI010000111.1:0-44847 GCA_035624015.1 Methylocystis sp. | reverse complement strand
ACGCTCGGCCAGCGCCACTTCGACGTCCAGCTCGTCGGCGGCATGGTGCTGCACGAAGGCGGCATCGCCGAAATGCGCACCGGCGAAGGCAAGACCCTCGTCGCCACGCTCGCCGTCTATCTCAACGCGCTCAAAGGCGACGGCGTCCATGTCGTCACCGTCAACGACTATCTGGCCAAGCGCGACGCCGAGTGGATGGGGCAGATATACAAATTCCTCGGCATGAGCGTCGGCGTCATCGTCCACGACCTTTCCGACGAGGAGCGCAAGGCCGCCTATGCTTGCGACATCACTTATGGCACCAACAACGAATATGGCTTCGATTATCTGCGCGACAATATGAAATACGAGCTCACGCAGATGGTCCAGCGCGGACATTCCTTCGCGATCGTCGACGAGGTGGACTCCATCCTGATCGACGAGGCGAGAACGCCGCTCATCATCTCCGGCGCGATCGACGACCGCTCCGATCTTTATGTTGCGATCGACGCGCTGATCCCGAAGCTTTCGAAGGAAGACTACGAGCTCGACGAGAAGCAGCGCTCAGTGAACCTCACCGACGCCGGCAACGAGCACATGGAGCAGCTGCTTGCGGAAGCGGGCGTGCTGACGGACGGCGCGCTTTACGAGGCGCAGAACGTGACGCTCGTGCATCACGTCAATCAGGCCCTGCGCGCGCATAAATTATTCCAGCGCGACAAGGACTATATTGTGCGCAAGAACGAGGTCGTCATCATCGACGAGTTCACCGGGCGCATGATGCCGGGCCGCCGCTATTCCGAAGGTCTGCACCAGGCGCTCGAAGCGAAAGAGCACGTGGCGATCCAGCCCGAGAACGTCACGTTGGCCTCGATCACCTTCCAGAATTACTTCCGCCTTTACGGCAAACTCGCCGGCATGACCGGTACGGCCTCGACCGAGGCCATGGAGTTTGCCGAGATCTACAAGCTCGACGTGGTGGAAATCCCGACCAACCGCCCGGTGCAGCGCGCCGACGAAGACGACGAGGTCTATCGCACGGGCGCCGAGAAGCTCAAGGCCATCTTTGAAGAGATCGAAGCCGCGAGCAAGAATCTGCAGCCACTGCTCGTCGGCACGACTTCGATCGAGAAGTCCGAGCAACTCGCCGAATTCCTGAGCAAGCGCGGCTACAAGCAGATAGATTTTTCCGACCCCAAGTCACTGCCGAAGCTTTATCAGTCCGCGCGCGAGGACAAGACCTCGAAGCTGTTTGCAGTTCTCAACGCGCGCTTCCACGAGCTCGAGGCCTATATCGTCGCGGAAGCCGGCGTGCCGGGCATGATCACGGTCGCGACCAACATGGCCGGCCGCGGCACCGACATTCAGCTCGGCGGCAACGTCGAGATGCGCATCGCGCAGGAGTGCACGGGGCTCGAGGGCGAGGCGCGCGCCGCCAAGGAGGCGGAGATCCGCTCTGAGATCGCGCGCTTCAAGGAAAAGGCGATCGCCGCCGGCGGCCTCTACATCATCGGCACTGAACGGCACGAGAGCCGCCGCATCGACAATCAGCTGCGCGGACGCTCGGGCCGCCAGGGCGACCCGGGGCGTTCGAAGTTCTATCTCTCGCTGCAAGACGATCTCATGCGCATCTTCGGCTCCGAGCGCATGGATTCGATGCTGGTCAAGCTCGGTCTCCAAGAGGGCGAGGCGATCGTCCATCCTTGGATCAACAAGGCTTTGGAGAAGGCGCAGCAGAAGGTCGAAGCGCGCAATTTCGACATGCGCAAGAACGTCCTGAAGTTCGACAACGTCATGAATGATCAGCGCAAGGTCGTCTTCGAGCGCCGCCGCGAGATCATGGACGAGGAGAGCGTCGAAGAGCAGGTCGCGGACATGCGCGAGGAGGTCGTCAACGGCCTCGTCAAGCGCCACGTGCCGCACGACGCCTATGCCGAAGCCTGGGACATTCCAGGCCTCGCGGAGGACGTGCAGGCGAAGCTCAACCTCACGCCGCCGCTCGCCGAATGGGCGGCGGAAGAGGGCATCGCCGACGAGGAAATCCGCGAACGCCTGCTCAAGGCGGCGGACGAGGCCTACGCCGCCCGCGTCGAGAAGAACTCAGCCCTTATCCAGCGCATGATCGAGAAGCAGGTCGTGCTGCAATCGCTCGATCACCTGTGGCGCGATCACCTCGTCGTGCTCGACCATCTGCGCCAGGTCATCGGTTGGCGCGGCATGGCGCAGCGCGATCCGCTCAACGAATACAAGTCCGAGGCGCTGGAGCTCTTCAAGTCGCTCATGGATCACTGGGACGAGCGCGTGACGGGCCAGCTCATGCGCGTCGACGTGGCCTTCGAAGCGCCGCCTTCGGCGCCGATGGAGCTGCCGCCAATGCAGATGGCGCATCCTGCGCCCGAAGGCATAAGCGGCATGGTCGGCGAGCAGACCGCCTTAACGGAACTCAACGCGCGTCTGGCGGCGGCGGATTTTTCCGCGCCGACCGCCGCCGCGCGCGATCCGAACAATCCCGAGACCTGGGGGAAGGTCGGCCGCAACGAGGCCTGTCCTTGCGGCTCGGGCAAGAAGTACAAGCACTGCCACGGCGCGTTGGTGTGAAAAGGGGCGAGTAGCGAGTAGCGAATAGAGGGATACTATCTTCTACTCGCTATTTGCTACTCGCTACTCCCCACAAACCGCTTCGGAGCCTCTCGCGTGTCCAAGATCGACTTCTCCAAGGTTCTCGTCGCGCAGGGCGGGGGGCCCACCGCCGTCATCAACCAGTCGCTCGTCGGCGCTGTGCTCGAGTCGCGCAAGTTCCGCGAGGTCGAGCGCGTCTACGGCGCCTTCCACGGCGTCAAGGGCATCGTCAACGAAGATTTCGCCGATCTCACACAGGAGACGACGCATAATCTCGAGCTCGTCGCCGGCACGCCGTCCTCCGCGCTCGGCTCGACGCGTGACAAGCCGGATCTCAAATATTGCCAAGAGATCTTCAAGGTCCTCCAGGCGCACAAGATTGGCTGCTTCTTTTACATCGGCGGCAACGACAGCTCCGACACGGTGCGCATCGTCTCCGAGGAGGCCAAGAACCACGGCTATCCGCTGCGCGCGGTTCACATTCCAAAGACGATCGACAACGATCTCGTGGTCAACGACCACACCCCGGGCTTCCCTTCAGCGGCGCGCTTCGTGGCTCAGGCCTTCGCCGGCGCCAATCTCGACAACTGGGCGCTCCCAGGCGTCTATATCGGGGTCGTCATGGGCCGCCACGCGGGCTTTCTGACCGCGGCCTCCGCGCTCGGCAAGAAATTCCCCGACGACGGCCCGCACCTCATCTACATGCCGGAGCGGCCGTTCGTCGTCGACAACTTCCTCGCCGGCGTGAAGAGCACGATGGAGCGGCTCGGCCGGTGCGTCGTCGCGGTTTCCGAGGGCGTCTGCGACGAGAACCACCAGCCGATCGCCGAGAAGCTCGCGAAGACCGTCGAGCGCGACGCGCACGGCAACGTGCACCTGGGCGGCGGCGCGCTGGCTGACGAGCTCACCGAGCTCGTCAAGACTAAGCTCGGCTTCAAGCGGGTTCGCGCCGATACCTTCGGGTATCTGCAAAGAAGTTTCGTCGGCTGCGTCTCTGACGTCGACCAACGCGAGGCGCGCGAAGTCGGCGAAAAAGCTGTGCAATACGCAATCTGGGGCGACCGTGACGGCAGCGTGACGATTCACCGCACCGGCTTTTATTCCGTAGACTACCGCCTGACGCCGCTCC
This sequence comes from Methylocystis sp., assembly GCA_035624015.1. Taxonomy (GTDB): domain Bacteria; phylum Pseudomonadota; class Alphaproteobacteria; order Rhizobiales; family Beijerinckiaceae; genus Methylocystis. The sequence continues at coordinate 41,120 of DASPSI010000111.1, read as the reverse complement.
AGGAGATCGCGGCAAAGACCAAAACTATGCCTGACGAATTCATCACGGACAACGGCTACGACGTGACGGATGCTTTTCGTTACTATCTCAGGCCGCTGCTCGGCAGCGGCATGCCGGACGCCTATCGGCTGCGGCTGACGCGTGTGGCCAGGCTCCTGCATGGGCGGTGTTAACGCTCGGGAGCTGGCGAAAATCGCCGGGACGCTTTAATTATTGACGTGGGCGCAGTTCCCGTTGCAATCTAGCAAAAATACGTGCTCCGCACGGCAGGGAGAAGGATCGAATTGGTGTTAGCGCCGTTAGCCTTTGGGCGCATCGAGCCTGCACGATTTGTTAGGCAGGCGCGCGTAGCCTCGATGGTTGGTTCGAATCGTCAGGCGGGCCGATTGAGCAGGAGAATGGGATGAGCAAAGTCGGCAGCGACTCAAAGAATACGCTTTACTGCTCCTTTTGCGGCAAGAGCCAGCATGAGGTGCGTAAGCTCATCGCGGGTCCGACGGTGTTCATCTGTGACGAATGCGTCGAGCTCTGCATGGACATCATTCGCGAGGAGAACAAGACTGCGCTCGTCAAGCAGCGCGACGGCATTCCGACCCCTCGCGAAATCTGCAAGGTTCTCGACGATTATGTGATCGGCCAGTCGCAGGCGAAGCGCGTTCTCTCCGTCGCCGTGCACAACCACTACAAGCGGCTCAATCACGCCTCTAAGCACGGCGATGTCGAGCTGGCGAAGTCCAACATCCTGCTGATCGGCCCGACCGGCGTCGGCAAGACGATGCTGGCGCAGACGCTCGCACGCATTCTCGACGTGCCCTTCACCATGGCCGACGCCACCACGCTGACGGAAGCGGGCTACGTCGGCGAGGACGTCGAGAACATCATCCTGAAACTCTTGCAGGCGTCCGACTACAATGTCGAGCGCGCGCAGCGCGGCATCGTCTATGTCGACGAGATCGACAAGATCTCGCGCAAGTCCGACAATCCGTCGATCACCCGGGACGTGTCGGGCGAAGGCGTGCAGCAGGCGCTGCTCAAGATCATGGAGGGCACGATCGCCTCCGTGCCGCCTCAAGGCGGGCGCAAGCACCCGCAGCAGGAGTTTCTGCAGGTCGACACCACCAACATCCTGTTCATCTGCGGCGGCGCCTTCGCGGGGCTGGAGAAGATCATCTCCGCGCGCGGCCGCAGCACGTCGATCGGCTTTGGCGCCACTGTGCAGGCCCCGGACGAGCGGCGCACGGGCGACATCTTCCGCCAGGTGCAGCCAGAGGACCTGTTGAAGTTTGGCCTGATCCCTGAGTTCGTCGGCCGTCTGCCGGTCATCGCCACGCTCGACGATCTCGATGAGGCGGCTCTGAAGCGCATCCTCACCGAGCCCAAGAACGCGCTGGTGAAGCAGTATCAGCGGCTGTTCGAGATGGAGAGCACCGATCTGACCTTCCAGGACGAGGCGCTGACGGCTGTGGCGAAAAAAGCCATCGAGCGCCGCACGGGCGCGCGCGGCCTGCGCTCGATCATGGAGGGCATCCTGCTCGACACCATGTTCGATCTCCCGGGCCTCGAGGGCGTGGAGCAGGTAGTCATCGGGCCCGAGGTCGTCGAAGGCAAGGCGCGGCCTCTCTATATCTACGCCGAGCGTAGCGAAATGGCCGGCGGCGCGAGCGCCTGACATAGCCCTCCCCCGTTCGACTCACTTCCCGCAGCACCGGCGGACGCGCGCTTTGTCGCGCGCGCGCCTTCGCGTTTCGCCAAGCCCGCGCTGCACCGACTTTTGCCGTCTTTTTCGCGCGTCCCGTCGCCTCCTTGAAAATGCACAGGGATTTCCCACTTTTCGGGAAGAAACTTCGTCCGAATCTTGCTAATCTGCGTGCCGCCCCGGCGCAGATTTTGCTTTATGAGTCGCGAGCGATAGACGCAACCTAAAACGCCAGGAACGAAAAATGTCGAATGAGAAGCGCAGCCCCTTGACGCCGGGGACGATCGAAAGTTTCCCCGTGCTGCCGTTGCGCGATATTGTCGTGTTTCCCCACATCATCGTGCCGCTTTTCGTGGCGCGCGAAAAATCGATTCGCGCGCTCGAGGAAGTGACGATGAGCGATCGCCCGATATTGCTTGCGACGCAGAACAACGCCGGCGACGACGATCCGTCGCCGAATGCGATCTACACGGTCGGCACGCTGGCGAATGTGCTCAATCTCCTGAAGCTGCCGGACGGCACGGTGAAGGTGCTCGTCGAAGGCAAGGCGCGCGTGCGCATCAAGCGCTACACCCGCACTGACGATTTCTACGAGGCCGACGCCGAGCTGCTCGCTGACGAGGTCGAAGCGCCGGTCGAGGTCGAGGCGCTCGGGCGATCGGTGATCTCGGAATTCGAGAGCTACGTCAAGCTCAACAAGCGCGTATCGTCCGAAGTCGTCGGCGCGCTGGCGCAGATTGAGGATTACTCCGAGCTCGCCGACAAGGTGGCCTCTCACATCTCGGTCAAGATCGCCGACAAGCAGGAGGTGCTGGAGACGAGCAATGTCGCGCGGAGGCTCGAGAAATGTCTCGCTCTCATGGAGAGCGAGATTTCCGTGCTGCAGGTCGAGAAGCGCATTCGCACGCGCGTCAAGCGGCAGATGGAGAAAACCCAACGCGAGTACTATCTGAACGAGCAGATGAAGGCGATCCAGAAGGAGCTGGGCGACGAGGACGGCAAGGACGACCTCTCCGAGCTTGAGGAGCGCATCAAGAACACCAAGCTCTCGAAGGAAGCGCGCGACAAGGCGACAGGCGAGTTGAAGAAGCTTCGGCAGATGTCGCCGATGTCGGCCGAAGCGACGGTCGTGCGCAATTATCTCGACTGGCTGCTCTCGATCCCGTGGGGCAAGCGCTCCAAGGTCAAGAAGGATCTGCCCTCTGCGCAGACGGTGCTCGACGCCGAGCATTTCGGGCTAGAGAAGGTCAAAGAGCGCATCCTCGAATATCTCGCCGTGCAGACGCGCTCCAATCGTCTTGCGGGACCGATCCTGTGCCTCGTCGGACCGCCCGGCGTCGGCAAGACCTCTCTCGGCAAATCCATCGCGCGCGCGACGGGCCGCGAATTCGTGCGCATGTCGCTTGGCGGCGTGCGCGACGAGGCCGAGATCAGAGGCCATCGCCGCACCTATATCGGCTCGATGCCCGGCAAGATCATCCAGTCGATGCGCAAGGCCAAGACGTCCAATCCGCTCTTCTTGCTCGACGAGATCGACAAGATGGGCATGGATTTCCGCGGCGATCCGTCGTCGGCGCTGCTCGAGGTGCTCGATCCTGAGCAGAACTGTACGTTCAACGATCACTATCTCGAGGTCGACTACGACCTTTCGAACGTGATGTTCGTCACCACGGCGAACACGCTGAACATACCGGCCCCGCTAATGGACCGCATGGAGATCATCCGCATCGCCGGCTACACCGAGGATGAGAAGGCTGAGATCGCGCGGCGACATCTGATCCCGAACGCCGTCAAGAAGCACGGCCTCGAAGAGGCTGAGTGGCGCATCGAGGACGAGGCGCTGCAGACGCTGATCCGCCGTTACACGCGGGAAGCCGGCGTGCGCAATCTCGAACGCGAGATCTCGAACCTCACGCGCAAGGCGGTCAAGGAGATCCTGCTCTCCAATGAGAAGGGCAAGCAAGTCGTCGTCACCTCCGACAACATCGGCGATTATCTCGGCGTGCCGAAATATCGCTATGGCGAGGCGGAGCTTGAGGATCAGGTTGGCGCCGTGACGGGTCTCGCCTGGACGGAGGTCGGCGGCGAGCTGCTGACGATCGAAGGCGTCATGATGCCCGGCAAGGGCCGAATGACAGTCACCGGCAATCTGCGCGACGTCATGAAAGAGTCGATCTCTGCGGCGGCGTCCTATGTGCGCTCGCGGGCGGTGGATTTCGGCCTCGAGCCGCCGCTGTTCGATCGCCGCGACATCCACGTGCACGTGCCCGAGGGCGCGACCCCCAAGGACGGCCCGTCGGCGGGCGTCGCCATGGCGACGGCGATCGTCTCGGTCATGACCGGCATTCCGGTTCGGCGCGAGATCGCGATGACCGGCGAGATCACTTTGCGCGGGCGCGTGCTGCCGATCGGAGGCCTGAAGGAGAAGCTGCTCGCAGCGTTGCGCGGCGGCCTCAAGAAGGTGCTGATCCCGGAAGAGAACGCCAAGGATCTGGCGGAAATCCCCGACAGCGTGAAGAACGGCCTGGAGATCGTTCCGGTCTCGCGCATGGAGGAGGTGCTGAAGCACGCGCTGGTGTCGCAGCCGACGCCGATCGTCTGGCACGAGCCGCCGGCGGCGCTCGCCGCGCAAGACGCCGTGGACGAGGAGGCCGCGGGCGTCCGCGCGCACTGACGCTCTTTAATATTCCGTCGTCTGTCCGAAGCCTCGCTGCGCCCTGCCCAGCGGGGCTTTTTTTCGCCGGCGACGGGGAATGTCGCCGTCTATGCGGCAAGTTCTCAGCGGTCTAGGCGCCACAGAGCGTCGGAATCCCCGTTTCCCGGGGATTTTTTGATTGCTATCGCGCTGTAGCCCTTGCAATTGCTGCGATTCGGGCTCACCGTCGCCGCGGACTGGATGCCGCTGATTCGTTCGATCCCGCCTTTGCCAGAAAAACTGCTGGAGATGCGGCGGCTTCCAGCGCCAAGGAGAAGGAACAGGCCATGGTCAACAAACTGGAACTCGTCGAGCATATCGCCGAAACGACGGACACCTCGAAGGCCGCCGCAGCGGCGGCGCTCGACGCGGTGCTCGACGGCATCACGAAGGCTCTCAAGAAGGGCGAGGAAGTTCGCCTCGTCGGCTTCGGCACGTTCTCGGTGAAGAAGCGCGCCGCCGGCAAGGGCCGCAATCCGGCGACTGGCGAAGAGATCAAGATTCCGGCGTCGAAGAGCGCCCGCTTCAAATCCGGCGCGACGCTCAAAGCTGCGCTCAACAAGACGAAGTGATCGTCTTCTCGGCGCGGTGCGCGCGCCGCAGATGAAGTCATCCCGCCGAGGGCGCTGGTGGTCCCACGGCGGAGGTTTGCGGCGCCTCGCTGGGCTCTCCCTGGCGAGAGGTGGTGTAATATGCTAGACGCCCCAGCGCGGCGCCGGCGCCGGGCGGTTAGCTCAGTTGGTAGAGCATCTCGTTTACACCGAGAGGGTCGGCGGTTCGAGCCCGTCACCGCCCACCATCATGATTGTCTTCGGAGGGCGTTTGGATCGGTCGGCGACGAAGAGCTTGCCGAAGATATTCGCCCCGCCGCTTGGCCTGAATTTCTGGGCCAGATCGCCGTTTCGCCCCTTGATGGCCACAGCCATCAAGTGTCACAGAACCTTCGTCTTCGAGGATGAAAGTCGGCGCCTGTCCAGAAGCGTGCCGGCCGCCGATGATCCTTGAAGACTCCAATGCACGCGTCCGACGCCCGGCGTTTCTTGCAATAATCCTTCTGCTTTGCTTTGGCGGATGCGCCCTCGCGGCTCCGCGCGACGACCGGGAGCCGCTCACCGTCGCCGTCTATGAGATGGCGCCTTACGGGGCGATCGGCGCCGATGGGAGCTTCTCCGGCGCGAGCGTCGATCTGTGGCGGCGCACGGCGGAAGCCGTCGGAGTCGATTACACTTTCGTTTCCGTCCCGCAGATGGACGCGATCCTCAGCGGGCTGCGCGAGGGGCGCTACGATGTGGCGATCGGCGCGATCACCATCACGCCAGAGCGCGCCGCGCATCTCGACTTTTCCTACCCCGCACATCGCTCCGGCGTCGCCGTCGCCCTGGTCAAGGAGAAAGGCGTCACCGCCGCGCTCGCCGCCTATGTTCTGGTCGCGCTGGAGTTGAGCTCGCTCATCCTGGCGATGGCCGCGCTGCTTGTGCTGATCGGCGTCGTCATGTGGTTTATCGAGCGGCCTCGGCGCGTCGACCGCGAGGTGGAAGAATCCTCCGTCATGAGCCTGCGCGACGGCATCTACTGGGCTGTCGTGACGATGACGACCGTGGGCTACGGCGACAAGACGCCGAAGACGCCGGTCGGTCGGCTCGTCGCGATCTTCTGGATGCTCGGCAGCGTGGCGCTGGTCTCGGTGCTCTCGGCGAGCCTCGTCTCGCGCCTCACGGTCGAGCATATCGAAAGCAGCGCGGCGTTCACGGAGGCGGATTTTTCTGGCCGCCGCATCGCCGCCGCAGCCTATTCCTCGGGCGCCGAATATCTCGAGAGCCTGCATCTGCCCCATCAAAAATATGCGACGCTGCAGCAAGCGCTGGATGCGCTCGAGGGCGGGGAGGCGGACGTCGTCGTCAACAGCGTCGGAGCCCTGCGGCATTTGGTGGCGTCGCGCTTCGCGAAGACGCTGCGCGTGGCGCCGACCCTGCTCTCTCCCGCATACATGGCCTTTGCTTTGCGAGAGCACAGCCCGTTCAAGAAGCCGATCGACCGCGTGCTCATGAGGATTACCGCGAGCCCCGAGTGGCGCGCGGTGGAGGAGAGCTATTTCCAGCACTAGCGACCGGGCCTGGAGGGCTTTAGATATTCGGCGCGTCGCGCTAAGCTCCGTCTTCGTCCTTTCCGCTGTCTTGGAAACGTTGACCTTCGCCCATGACCGTCATCCCCATCCGCTATGTCGAGCCCGTTTTTCGCCCGCCGAGCGAAGCGGAGTCGCTGATCCTTCCCATCACCGACGGCTGCTCCTGGAACAAATGCACATTCTGCGAGATGTACACCGCACCGCAGAAGCGCTTCCGCCCACGCGACGAAGAGGAGGTCCTCGACAGCATCCGACGCTGCGGCGAGAGGTTTGACGATGGCGTCAAGCGCGTCTTCCTGGCCGACGGCGACGCCATGACGCTTTCGACCCGCCGCCTTGCGACCGTGCTCGAGGCGATCCGCCGAGACCTGCCAGGCGTCAGGCGCGTGTCGAGCTACTGCCTGCCGCGCAATGTCGCCAAGAAATCAGTGGCGGAGCTCGCCGAGCTCAAGGCGCTTGGCCTGACGCTCGTCTATGTCGGGGTCGAGTCCGGCGACGATGAGGTGCTCGCGCGGGTCAACAAGGGGGAGACCTACGAGAGCGCGCGCTGGTCGCTCGAAAAGCTCCAGCAGGCGGGGATCAAGCGCTCGGTGATGATCCTCAACGGCCTCGCCGGCCAAGCGCTGTCGCGGCAGCACGCCCAAAGCTCGGCGGCGTTAATGAACGCCGCTCAGCCCGAATATCTCGCCACGCTCGTCGTGAGCTTTCCCATGGGCGAGGCGCGGCTGCGCGAAAGCTTTCCCGAATGGGAGCCGCTCGGCGTGCTAGGCCTGATGCAGGAGATGGAGCTGTTTCTCTCCGAGCTTGAGCTCAATCGAACTGTGTTCCGCAGCGACCACGCGTCGAACTGGCTGATCCTCAAAGGGACGCTCGGCGCAGACAAGCCTCGGCTGCTGCGCGAGCTGCGCGCGGCGATCGCCGCGCCGGAGGCGGCCCCCTTGCGGCCGGCGTGGGCGCGCGGGCTTTAGCCTAGCGGCCTGCGTCACTTGATTTGGCGGGTTGTGATGCGAGCCTGAAGGCTCATGGTCCCGAGCGCCGGCTGACCGCTAGCCTCCAGGCTCGCCCGGCAAGACCCATCGGCTTGGCTGACGCAAGTCACTAGGGTCGCGTCACGACGCCGGCTGCGCAATGGCGACGATCTTCGCCGCCTTGTGGATCGCCTCGAGCGTGTCGCCGACGCATTTCCCAAGCAGGGCCTTGGCGAGGGGGGCGACGTAGGGCAGCTTGCCGTTGGCCGGATCGGCCTCGTCCTCGCCGACGAGGGTGAACGCGCGCTTCTCGCCGTCGGCGAGCTGCAGCGTGACAGTGTGGCCGAAGCGCGCCTGCGAGGTGTCGGCGATGGGGTGCACGATCTCGGCGCTGGAGCGGCGCGCAGTCCAATAGCGCAGCTCGCGTTGGGCAAGCGTCAGCGCGTGGAGGTCGTCCTCGGCGGTCGCCCGCTCGATTTCCGCGTGATGGCGAGCGATCTCAGCCTCGATGCGCTTGAAACCCTGCGGCGTCACGAGGTTGCGGTGCGGGCTGATGGGCCGATCGGCGATGTCCTCGCGGACGATGTCGTCCTGCTCGCGGATGAAGGCGCTGCTCATTCCTATTTCCTGCTTTGATTCCTGTCAGGGCTGCTTGAACTTGAGAGCCGTGCCTACTCAGAATGGGGCCTCGGTCATTAAAACGCAATATAAGGACGACCGCGTGCTTAAGCACGCACCAACGGCCGATTTTTTCGCCTTGAGGCTTAAACCATGAGCGGCGTCTCCATCGAGCCGGCCGGCGCGAAGACCGAAGGCCCCTGCTCCTGCTGCGGCGCCGAAAGCTGCACGGTCTGGAGCTTCGCCTATCGGGACGGGTGGGCGGCGGCGGCCATTTCGTGCGCTCGACCGTGGGGCGCATCGACCTTCATGGCGCCCATATCGATCTGAACCTCGGGCCCTGCGGCGAAGACGCGCCGCCTCGCCTGCGCAGCGCCGTCAGCCTGGAATATCGTGACACGGCGGCCGGGCCATCGGTGTGCGTCACTGACGCCGATAGCCGCGAGATCGCGCAAAGCTCGCTGGCGGGCCGCGCACTGCAGCGCAGCGAGGTCATCGGCTCGCCGATCGCGGCCGAGGCCTTCGCGATCGTGGACGCCGTGCTGAGGCAAGACCCACGTCTCAACGGGGCGGAGAAGCCTTCGCCTCACTGCGTATAGCGCCGCACGAACCACGTCTTGACGGCTTGCGTGAGCGCCCCGTAGCAGCACAGCGTCGCCGCCAGGATCGGCCAGTAGGCGGCAGGAAGCGGCGTGAACTCGAGGATGCGCCCGATCTCGGTATAAGGCAGCAGGACGCCTGTTAGGCTGACGACGAGCGAGGCGCCAATGAGCGTCGGGCTGGCGATGCTCTGCACGAACGGAATCTTGTCCGTGCGAATCACGTGTATGATCAGCGTCTGCGTCAGCAACGACTCGACGAACCAGCCGGTCTGAAACAACGACGGATTGCTCCATCCGTCGAACACGTGAATCATAACATAGAAGGTCGTGTAGTCGAAGATCGAGCTAATCGGTCCAATGAACACCATGAACTTGAAGATGTTCCCAATGTCCCATTTACGCGGGGCGGCGAGATATTCAGGATCCACGTCGTCGCTCGGGATCGCGGTCTGCGAGAAGTCATAAAGCAGATTGTTGGCGAGCACCTGGATCGGCAGCATGGGCAGGAACGGCAGCAGCACGCTCGCGCCAAGCACGCTGAACATGCTGCCGAAGTTCGAGCTTGCGCCCATTCTGATGTATTTGACGATATTGCCGAAAACTTTGCGTCCCTCGACGATGCCCTGATGCAGGACCATCAGGCTCTTCTCGAGCAGGATGATGTCGGCCGACTCCTTGGCGATGTCGGCGGCCGTGTCGACGGAAACGCCGACATCCGCGGCTCTGAGCGCCAGGCTATCGTTCACGCCATCGCCCAAGAAGCCGACGACATGCCCCTTTGCGTGCAGCGCCGCGATGACGCGCGCCTTCTGCTCCGGCGCCGTCTTGGCGAAGACAGAGATCGTTTCGCAAGCCTCGGAGAGCTCCGCGTCGCTCATGGCTTCAATCTCGGAGCCGAGGGCGAGGCGATTGATGTCGAGACCAATGTCGCGGCAAATCTTGCGCGTCACGACATCATTGTCGCCGGTCAGGATCTTGACGGTCACGCCAGACGCCTTGAGCGCAGCTAGCGTCGAGCCGACGCTTTGCTTCGGCGGATCGAGAAAGGCGATGAAACCAAGCAGCGTCAACGCGCTTTCGTCCGAGACGGCATAGCGCGCTTTCGCAACTGGGAACTCTCGATAGGCGACGGCCAAAACGCGCAGCCCGTCCTCGTTGAGCGCCCGCGCCTTTTTGAGAACGAGATAGCGATGCGCAACCGAAAGCTTGCGCCTGCGACCGTCGATCTCGCAAAAGCCGCAAGCCGAGACCACCTCTTCGACCGCGCCCTTGCAGATCAGAAGCCTCGCTTCGTTTGTTTCGCCCGAAAGGCGTTGCAAGAGTCCCGCAAGTTTCCGTTCGGGCGCCGTTCCGACCTCCTCGAGAATGACGGACAGGCGCCGACGGTTGAAATCGAAGGGGATTTCGTCGACGCATCTATAGTCCTGGGCGAGGTCGAGCCCGCCGTGCTCCTCGACGTGCCGTAGAACCGCGCCGTCGAGCAGGCTCTTCAGACCGGATTGATGGCGGCTGTTCAAATATGCGTATTGCAGCGTCTTGCGGCTCGTCTTTCCTTGCAGGTCGAGATGCAGGCTGAGGACGATTCTATTTTCCGTCAGCGTTCCGGTCTTGTCGGTGCAGAGCACGTCCATCGCCCCGAAATTCTGAATCGCGTTCAGCCGCTTGACGATCACGCTCTTGCGGGACATGGCGATCGCGCCCTTGGCGAGATTGACCGTCACGATCATCGGCAGCAATTCCGGGGTCAGACCAACGGCGACGGCCAATCCGAAGAGCAGCGCGTCGGGCCAATCGCCCTTGGTGGCGCCGTTGACGAGGAACACCAGCGGCGCAAGGACCAGCATGAAGCGGATCATAAGCCAGATGAAGCGGTTCACGCCCTCGTCGAAGCTCGTGCGCTCTCGCCCTCCCGAGAGCTTGTCCGCGAGCCTTCCGAAATAGGTTTCGGCGCCCGTGCGCAGCACGACGCCGACTCCGAAGCCGCTGACCACGCTCGCCCCCATCAGCGCCAGATTTCGCGCGTCGAACGGGTTCACGACGACCTCCGCGCCGAGCGTCGCGCTCTTCTCGCAAGGCATGGCCTCGCCGGTGAGCGTCGATTGGTCGACGCAAAGGTCCTTGACGTCGAGCAGCCGCAGATCGGCCGGAATCATGTCCCCGGCGCTGAGGCGGACAATGTCGCCTCTGACCAGGATTTCGCTGCCGCGGTCCCGAAAACCGCCCGTGTCGCGGCGCCGCACATTGGCGCTGAGCTTGATCATCGCCTTCAGCTTCGCCGCAGCGGCGTTGGAGCGATGCTCTTGCACGAAGGCCATGAGGATGGCGATCGCGACGATCACAGATATGATGATCGCGGAATGGAGATCGCCGAGCAGATAAGAGAGGGCGGCGAGCGAAAGCAGCAGCAGGTTGAGCGGGTTCTTGGCGCGATCCCAGAATTCCCTGGCGAGGCTCGGCGCGCCGTTTCGGCCGACGACGTTCGGCCCGAAGGCCGCAAGGCGCGCCAACGCCTCCTCCTCATCCAGTCCTTCCAACCGTGCATTCACAAGGTCCAGGACTTCGGCTTCGCTCATGCTGGCGGCGGCGAGCAGCTCCCGCGACGGCTCGGGCTCGGAGCTTGGCTCCACAGTCGCCCGGGAGGGCGCCGCTCGCATGAAGTTCACACGGACAAGCAAAGCCCTCTCCTCCCGTTTTCCTCTCAGGCTCTTCGTCGAAGGCCGCCGAGGCCGCAGTTGAGCACAGGGGAGAACGCGCCGCCACGCCTTTGATCGCGGCGGCGCGGCGAGCGGCTATTTTTTCACGACATCCAAGAATATCGGTTCGCTTCCGCGCTGGACTCCCCGGACGCCAGCTGGCGGCGCATCTCGCCGCTTGCCCGGCGTCTTGACCAGCTGCGACGGCGAGACTCCCCATCGCACGAGCTCGCGGCGCACGGCGGCGATCCGCGCCTTGAATCGCTTCAAGCCATCCCTTTCGCCCTCATCGCCGAGCGAGACTTTGACCTCAGGGAAGCCTTTGAGAATTTGCGCAATCTCGCGCAGCTGCTCGCGAGCGGACAACGCCAGCGCCGGCTTTCCGGTCTCGAAGGCGAGCTTGTCAAGGTAGAAGCGCCTCGTCGCCGCCTGCGGCGTCGCGTCTCCTTTGAGAAAGGCGAGCAGCGCTCGCGCGACCGCGTCTATCGGCGCCTCAGAAACTCCAGTCGCTGGGCTTGGGGGGAAAGGGATTTCATGCGCCGGGCTTGCAGGCTGTTCGGCGCTGCTCTTTCGGTCGCCCGCTTCAGCAACTGCGGGCGCCTCAGAGGGTTTCACCGGCTGCCGCTGAGGCAGGAGCGCGACCGCGGCGAGCGCCGCCGTGAGCGCCAGCGCGACCCAGGCGATCGGCTGGCGCGCGCTCGCGCGGAGCCGCGTCGCCGCGACCGCCTCGGCGTGCAGGTGCCGGTGGTGTATGTCGGGATAGTGCGAGTGGGCATGCGTCAGCTTCTCATGGCGGTGCCAGTGCGTATGCGGCTCCTCGACCGCGCCGTCATGCGAATGCCGATGGTGCTCGTCGTGCGCATGGCTGTGCTCGTGCTCGAGCGCCTCATGCGTATGCATGTGCTGATGCCGCTCGGAAAGATGCATCCACAGGCCGAAGCCCATCAGCGCCGCGGCGGCGACAAGCCGCGAGGTGAGCGGATCATGCAGCATGAGGATCGCGCCCACGGCGCCGATAAAGGGCGCGAGCGAGAAATAAGCGCCGGTGCGCGCAGTCCCGAGATGCCGCAGGGCCAGCACGAACAGCACTAGGCTAACGCCGATGCCGAGAAAGCCGACCGCAGCCGCCGCGGCGACAATCGTCGACGGGAGCGCGGCGACGCCGCGAGACAAAGCGAGCGCCACATTGACCGAGCCCGCCGCGAGACCCTTGATCATAGCGATGATCACGGGATCGGACGACGAGAGCTTTCGCGTGAGATTGTTGTCGACGCCCCAGGAGAAGCAGGCGCCCGCGATGAGCAAGGCGCCGAGATCGAGCCTGACCCCCGTCCCGTCCCAAGAGATGATCGCGGCGCCGGCGAGGATCGCCAGCGCGCCGAGAAGGAGGCGGCGATCGACGTTTTCGTGAAAGGCGAGCCAGGCGACGACCATGGTCGCAAGGCCCTCGAGATTGAGCAGAAGCGAGGCCGACGAAGCCTCCGTACGCGCGAGGCCGAGCATCAAGAGCAGCGGCCCTGCGACGCCTCCGAAGGTTACGATCGCGGCGAGCCAGGGCAGGTCTGATCGCCGCAGCGGCGCCTCCGCCGAGAGAAGCCCAAGGCGGCCCCGTCCGAGATGGACCAGCGCGAGGCCGAGGCCTGCGCCGAGGTAGAGCAGCCCGGCGAGGATTTGAGGCTCGGCCTGCGTAAGCAGCAGCTTCGAGAAGGGCGTCGAGGCGCCGAACAAGAGCGCTGAGCCGAGCGCGAGCGGCACGCCGGGCCATCTGGGGGCGGAGTCGTCGGTCATGAGCCGAAGTCTATTGGACTCTCCCCGCGCAGAAAAAAAGGCCCGCCGAAGCGGGCCCTTCGAACCTTGCGCTTACTCGCGCCCGCCCGCCTGCCGGCGCAGGAAGGCGGGGATCTCCAGATGATCCTCCTCGACGCTGCGCGGCGGGGCGATGCGGCGGCCATGCTGATCTAGCCCGCCTTGCGGCGAAGGCGCCGGCGGACGCTTGGCGTATTCCCCATGCGCTGGAGCTGGCGCGAACGGGCGCTGCGTCGAGGGCGCTGGGGCGGATGTGGCCGCTGCTTCCATCGCGCCTTCTTGGCGGCTCGCGCCGAAGGACGCCAGCCGCTCGAAGATCGACTTGCGCCGCGCGTCCACAGCGGCGGCGTCGCCGCGCGCCTGGCGCAGCTGCTCTTGCGCCGGACGCGGGAAGTCCTCAATCTGCGGCATGCGGACCGTGCGCACCGGCTGCTCCGTCGCCGGCGGCGCGTAAGCCGGCTCCGGCTCCGGTCGGCGCGTCGGCGCGCGGGGCGCCTCGGCATAGGCCGGACGCGAGGGGGCCGCGACCGGCTCGATGTGCACCCCATGCGACGCCGGGTCATAGGCGGCGCGCTGCTGCGTCTCCTCATAAGCCGGCTCGTCATGATAGGCCGGCTGGGCCGGATAGGCGGGCTCCTCCGGCGTAGGCGCAGTCGCCTCCACTGCATGGATTGGCGCCGACGCGGGCGCGATCTTGACGGCGGCGCGGGCCTCGTTGACCCGTTGCGCTTGGCCGTGCATCTGTGCGCGCAGACGTTCGGTCGTCTGTTCGTTGAGAATCTCGGCCAGCGGGTCCGGGACGGTGATCGCGGCAGGATCGATGCCGGTCGCAACGACCGACACGCGGATCACGCCCTCGAGCGAGGGATCGAAGGTCGCGCCGAGAATGATGTTGGCGTCCTCGTCCACCTCCTGACGGATGCGGCTGGCCGCCTCGTCAACCTCGTAAAGCGTCAGATCGTTGGCCCCGGTGATCGAGATCAAGAGGCCGCGCGCGCCCTTCATCGAGACTTCGTCGAGCAGCGGATTGGCGATGGCCGCTTCGGCGGAGAGGATCGCGCGGCGCTCGCCGGAGGCCTCGCCCGTGCCCATCATCGCCTTGCCCATGCCGCGCATGACCGAGCGCACGTCGGCGAAGTCCAGGTTGATCAAGCCTTCCTTGACCATTAGGTCGGTCACCGAAGCGACGCCCGAGTAAAGGACTTGGTCGGCCATGGCGAAGGCGTCCGCGAAGGTGGTCTTCTCGGTCGCGATGCGGAACAGATTCTGGTTGGGGATGACGATGAGCGTGTCGACGCACTTCGACAGCTCGCTGATGCCCATATCGGCGACACGCAGGCGGCGCTGGCCCTCGAAATGGAATGGCTTGGTCACGACGCCGACCGTGAGGATGCCCATTTCGCGGGCGATCGTCGCGATGACGGGCGCGGCGCCCGTGCCGGTCCCGCCGCCCATGCCCGCGGTCACGAAGCACATGTGCGCGCCGACGAGATGCTCGCGGATTTCATCGCGCGCCTCTTCGGCGGCGGCGCGGCCGACTTCCGGCTGCGCGCCGGCGCCTAGGCCCTCGGTGACCTGAAGCCCCATCTGAATGATGCGTTCGGCGCGCGAGGATGCGAGCGCCTGCGCGTCAGTGTTCGCGACGAGGAAATCGACGCCGGACAAGCCCGACGCGATCATGTTGTTAACCGCGTTGCAGCCGCCGCCGCCCACGCCGCAAACGACGATCCGCGGCTTCAGTTCCCTCAGCTCGGGAGCTTTGAGTGTGATGGTCATAACCTTCAAGCCTTTCAATTCTAGCCGCGTTCACCAGTTCCCGCCGGAGCCTTTCGGCGCTCTCGCCACGAGGCCGCCCGGCGCTCTTCCAATCTGCGACCTGCGCTTCAGCTCTTCGAGCCTCGCGCAAGCCGCTAGAAACTCTCCATCAGCCACCGTCCCATGCGCGACATGTAGCCGTCGTTCCCCACAGCGCGCTTGCGCTCGCGATGAGACTCGAAATATTCGCGACCCGCGACCTGCGGATAGACGAAAGCTCCGAGCGCCGCCGCGAAAGCCGGGCCGCAGGCGGCCTCGGGCAATCCTTCGACGCCGATGGGGCGGCCGACGCGCACCTGCCCGCCGAGAATGCGCCGGGCCGCTTCCGCGACGCCGGTGAGCTGGCAGGCGCCGCCGGTCAGCACGATGCGCTGTCCGGCGCTTGCGCCATAGCCGGACTTTGCGAGGCGGTCGCGCAAAAACTCCAGCGTCTCCTCGATGCGAGGACGGATGATGCGCACGAGATGCGACTTCGGCGCCTGCGCTGGATGCTCGCCGCGCTCGCCGACATGCGCGTAAGTGACGGTCTCGTGCTCGTCGCAATGCGAGGCGAAAGCCGCGCCGTGAAAGGTCTTCAGACGCTCAGCGTCGGAAACGCGCGAATTGAGCACCCGAGCGATATCCATGGTGACATGGTTGCCGCCAAGAGTCACTGCGTCGACATGCGCAAGCTCGCCGCCTATGAACACCGCAAGCGAGGTCGAGCCTGCGCCCATGTCGATGACCGTGACGCCCATCTCGGCTTCGTCCGGCTCGAGCACGGAGAGGCCCGCGACGTAAGGGGCGGCGACGGCCGCGTCGATCGAAAGATGCGCGCGCTCGGCGGCGAGCATGAGGTTGCGCGCTGCCGCCTGATCACAGCTCGCGACGTGCAGATCGACGCCAAGCTCCTCGCCGATCATGTTGCGCGGCTCGCGCAGTCCGCTCACGCCGTCGAGCGAGAAGCCGATCGGCAGCGAGTGCAGCACGAGCCGGCCGCTTGTCGTCGGATGCGTGGCGGAAGCTTCGAGCACGCGATGCACGTCGTAATCGGCCACCTCGCGTCCGCCGATCGCGACCTTCGCGGCGAAATGCTGCGAGGCCAAGCGTCCGCCGGAGGCGGTGACAATGACGCGCTCGATGCGAAGGCCGGCCATGCGCTCTGCGGCGTCCACGGTCTGGCGGATGGCGCTCTCGGCCTCGTCCATGTCGACGACGAGACCGTTCTTGACGCCGCGCGAGCGCTGATGGCCCAGCCCTAGCACTTGCGTCTGGTGCGTGCGCCAGTCGTCGCCAGCGCGATGGCGCGCGGGGGCCAGGCGCGCGATGACGCAGGCGACCTTCGAGGTGCCGACGTCAAGAGTCGCCACCGTCGCCCCGCGTCGCGGCGAGAGCTGCTTCATACGCTTTGCGTTCGACCGACTCATGTCTTGCCGCCACTCTTGACTGCTTTATGCGGGCTCGCCGCGGCGAGCGCCGCGGCGCCTTCTTCCGTCAGCCGCACCGCCACGCGGTCGGGCAGACGCAGATCGATCGACATCAAATCCTTGTCGAGGACGCGCGCTTCGCGCTGCAGGCGCAGCAGCAGGCCGACCGCGGCGCCAGGATCGCGCTCCGGCAGCTTGACCTCGACGCCATTCTTCATTTGCAGCGACCAGCGGCGGTTGGAGACGAGAACGCCCGCCTTCACGCGCGAGGCGAGATCGCCCATGCCGTTGAGCAGGGCGAGAAACTCCGGCAGCCTTTTGCCGGCGTTCTCGCCAACCACGAAAGGAAGCCCGAGGAAGCGCTGGTCGTTGAGCCTGTCGATGACCGTTCCGTCGGCGGCGATGATAGAAAGGGCGCCATCCATCTGCCACAGGGCTGCGGGCTCGCGCTCGGTGAGGCTGATCACGAGCCGGTCGGGATAGAACTTCATGACCCGCGCATCCTTGACGAGCGCGAGCTGCATAAGGCGCTTCCGCACCTCGGCGGCGTCAAGGAACAGCAGCGAGGCGCGCGGATCGACGCCGGCGGCGGCGAGGATCTCGTTCTCGCGCAGCTGCGCCTGGCCGGAGATCGTCACGGCGCTGATCGGAAAGCCTATAGCTCTCGCCGCGATGTCGCCGGGGGCGCCCTCTTCGGCGATAAGGCGGTCGTAGCCGCCGCCATTCACGAAACCCAAAGCCGCTGGGCCGCCAAGCAGAATGGCGAGGGCCAGCGCGTTGACGCCAGGCGTCAGAGCGATCGCCGTGAGGCGGTCAAGCCGAGAGCGGGCGGGGCGCGCGGGGGCGGGCGTTTGCCTGGACGCCGAGCGCGGGACGGCGGGGATCGCCGGCGTGAAGCCGCCCATCGGGACGGCGGCGGCGAAGGCATGCGGCGCCGATGGCGCCGCAAGGCGCTCTCTCAGCGATCGCAGGAAGCGTCGTCCACCATCCATCGGACCAACTCGCCAAACGAAAACCCGGCATGGGCGGCCATTTCGGGCACAAGCGAGGTCTCGGTCATGCCGGGTTGCGTGTTGACTTCCAGCACGACCAGCGCCCCGGTTCCGTCGGGTCGATCGTCGAAGCGGAAGTCGGCGCGGCTGACGCCGCGGCATCCCAAAGCTCGATGAGCCTCGAGCGCCAACTGTTGAACTTTTAGGTAAAAATTCGGTTTAAGGTTTGCAGGAAGTATATGCGTCGAGCCGCCTTTGATGTATTTGGCTTCATAGTCGTACCAACCGCCGCCGGCGGCGACGATTTCAATAACGTCGAGAGGCCTGTCGCCCATCACCGCGCAGGTCAGCTCGCGACCGGCAATGAACTCCTCGGCGAGCATGAAATCGCCATGCGCCCAGTCGCCGCGCGTCAATTCCTGCGGCGGATGCTCCTGGTCCTCGCGGACGATGAACACGCCGAAGGACGAGCCCTCCGACACAGGCTTCAGCACATAAGGTCGCGGCAGCGCATGTTTTCTCGCCGCGTCCAGCCTATGCAGGACGCAACCCTTCGGCACGGGCACGCCCGCCGCCGCCATGATCGACTTGGCGACCTCCTTGTTCATCGCTGCGGCCGAGGCCAGCACGCCCGAATGCGTGTAGGGAATCTGCAAGAGTTCCAGCACGCCTTGAATCACGCCGTCCTCGCCGTAGCGCCCGTGCAAAGCGTTCAGCGCGACGTCGGGCTTGAGCTCCGCAAGGCGTTGCGCGATGTCGCGGCCGACGTCGATGCGCGAGACGCGAACGCCCTCGCCCTCGAGCGCCCTGGCGCAGGCCTCGCCGGAGCGCAGCGAGATTTCGCGTTCGGCGGAGAGCCCGCCCATGAGCACTGCGACATGTTTTTGCAAGTGACGAGCCTTTCCGCGCTAACGCCAGACGACGATTCGGAAGCCATCCGGAGCGTCATGGCCGGGCTTGTCCCGTCGTCATCTGCGCCGGGACGCTTAAGGAATGTTTCGAGGTCTGCGGCGCGCTTTATCAGCGCCGGTTTGGTTTGCAAGCGGTCACCGTGTGATCAGCCTCGATCTTCGTTCACGATGTCTTAAAATTCATGTTTTCGGCGGTTTTTGGTCGAGGAGACGTCGCGCGCGAAGCGCTTGCGGGCGGAGCGCGGCTTCTATATGAGGCTCGCGGGGCCTCGTGGCGGAGTGGCTACGCAGAGGACTGCAAATCCTTGTACGGGGGTTCGATTCCCTCCGAGGCCTCCAGGCCGCGCCTTGTCCGAACCGGGCAGATAGGTGATAGATTGTTCCTAAGACATAGGTGAAACCCGTGGCCCGAACGGGTCGCCGAAGGGTTGCAAGGTTTTCTGCTCCAGGCTGCACGATGACCCAAAGCGCCCTCTCTCTAAATGACAAGTCCCTCCAAGACGCCCGCTTGAGGCCGCCGGCTCTGGGGCGCGCCTTTTTCCTCCCTCTCGACAAAAATCTGGCGACGCTTTCTGTCGCCGTTTTCGCCTTTTTGGCTGCCGCGCTGTTTTCGCTCGCGCCCGCCAGGGCCGCCGAGCCGTCGCCCTGCGCAAAATTCGCTTGGCCTCTCGCGAAAGAGCAAGGCTGGTTCGCCGCGCAGGACTTGCGGATGATCGAAAGCGGCGCGCGGACCGATCCGAACGGCGCGGTCGCCGTGAAGCTGCGTCCGTTTTCCGAGGTCGCCTTCGCCAAACAGCCGGAGCGCCACCCGAAGACGCCGGAAAGCTTCGGCGCGACGATCGAGGTCGCGGCTCCGTCCCAAGCAGGCCGCTATCAGATCACGCTCTCGGACGAAGCGTGGATCGATGTGCTTCAAGGCGGGGCCTTTCTGAAGTCCGCTGCCTTCAGCGGCCGCAAGGGCTGCCCTCTTGCGCGCAAGAGCGTGCGCTTCGACATCGGTCCGGCGCCCTTTACCGTTCAGATCAGCGGCGCGCCGATCGACCATATCAATCTTGCGATCTCGCCGGCGGAAGACCACTGATCAATCTCTCCGACCGCAGCACGAAGCGTGCAAGCGGGCGAGACAAGCGAGGACTTGTTGCGGCTGGTGGTCGAGCGAGAGGCCGCCGCCGGGGGCGGGACTCCCCACCGTTTGTAAAGTCCCATCAAGGGCGAGGATAGCGGCTTTTCGCCGGGAGGCTCGAGTTGAAGAGAGTCCGGGATTCGAGCATCGCGCAGGCGACGGCGAGCAGCCCGATCTTGGCTCCGGGCCGTTTGGGGCTTTCGGCGAGCGTCATGGTCGCCAGGGCGACGGAAGGCGTCGGCGAGCTCGAGCGCTGCCTTTCCACTTGCGCTAACTTAGGACGGCGTCACTTTCCAGCCTACCCACCACAATCCGCAATGAGTCATGGATATGGTCTTTCGCGACGATGAATGCCGCATGCGCAACGACCATGCCCCGGCAAACCTGACCACCATCAGGCGCGCGGCCTTCGCCTTCCTAGAGCGAGCGTCAGCCAAGGAGTCCATGCGCGCAAGACGCAAGCGAGCGGCTCGGGAAGACGGCTTCCTCAATAGTGTCGTCGTTCCATGAGCCTTCACCCGATCCCCTTGATGATCGCGCAGGTGGCGCGACGCTCGCGGCGCTTCGGCTATCAAGTCACCCGCCGCAACGTGAGATTGATTCGCGCTCCGCCCGCGAGCAGCTCGGGCGGCAGCGGCGCCGGCAGGGTGGGCAAGATGCGGTCGACGCCGTGGTGGCGAAGACGCGACTCGCCCCCCAGCACGAACACGTCGCCCGAATGCAGCACGAAGGACTGCGTCGCGCCGCCGCGCTTTGTCCCGCCGAGGCGGAAGCGGCAGTCGGCCCCGAGCGAGATCGACAGCACCGGGGCCGCGAAATCCTTCTCGTCGCGATCGAGGTGCAGGCCCATGCGCGCGTCCTCGTCATAGACGTTGACGAGGCATGCCTGCGGCGGCGCCGGATAGGCGGCCAGCCGCTGCCACAGCGCAAGCAAGGTCGCAGGAATCGCCGGCCAGGGCTTGCCCGTGAAGGGATGGCGCGGTTCGTAGCGGTAGCCGTGCTCCCTGTCGGAGAACCAGCCGAAATCGCCGCAGTTCGTCATGCGCACCGACATCGGCGCGCCAGTGCGGGGCATAGTCGAGACATAGAGCGGCGCCCGCGCGACGATCCCAGCGATCTCGCGCGCGAGCGCCTCCTGCGCAGCGGGCTCCAGCAGCCGGCGATGCAGAATGGCGCCGGGCGGCAATTCTGTCTGAGCCTCGGCCATGACTGCCAGTCCCGGAATCTCACTTCTGATGGCGCCGCGCGGATGACAGCCCGCGCTCTATTTGAAATAATGCCGATTTCCGCCAAACGACAAGTGGGAGGCGCAGATGATGAACCTCGTGGCTTTGCAGGCGAACGCGCCAAATCTCCTCGCGTTCGAGGAGCGCTACAGGGCCGGCAAGGCGCTACGCGATGCGACGCCGCGGGAGAAATTGGGCGATTTCTCCACCGCCGACCGCGATCCGGTCGCGATCATCGCCGAAACCAATAAGACCCGGGTGCAGATGCTTGTGCCGATCCGACGCGAGCGCATGGCGGCGTCGGCTTTCGCCTTTCTGCGCGGCGCCGCGGCGGTCATGGCGTCCGATCTTGCGGGTGAGCCCATGCCAGGTATTCCGGTTCAGGCCTGCGGCGATTGCCATCTTATGAATTTCGGGGCGTTTCTTTCGCCTGAGGGCAATTCGCTGTTCGACATCAACGATTTCGACGAGACCCTGCCCGGCGTCGATTTCACCGTCGACGTAAAGAGGCTCGCGGCGAGCTTCGCGGTCGCTGCGCTCGCCGCAGGCGACAGCGACAAGAGCGCGCGGCGCATCGCCAAGGGCGCGGCCGCCGCCTATCGCGAGCGCATGGCCAAGCTCGCAGAGTTGTCGCCAATCGAGGCCTGGAATTCGCGCATGCTGGTTCAGCGCGAGGCTGCCGACCTCTTTGACGACAAGCTTGCGAGGAGCCTGCGGCACGCGGCTGGGCACAAGCATCCCGAACGAGATGGGGACGCCGACTTCCCTCACGTGAAACGCGATCCCGAAAGCGGCGAATGGCGCATCGAGGATCGCCCGCCGCTGATCTATCACATAGAGCCAAGCGGCGACCCCTCGGTCAACGTCGATCTCCCGCGCGTCTTCGCTCAGGTCGCGGAGACGCTGCCGATCGAGGTCAAGCAGCTCCTGCCGCGTTACAAGCTCGCCGACGACGCCTTCAAGGTGGTTGGCGTCGGCAGCGTCGGCACCTATTGCGCAATCGGCCTGTTCATGGCGCCGGACGACTACCCGCTGTTCTTGCAGCTCAAGGAAGCGCTGCCCTCAGCGATGGAACGGCTGCACGGCGAGAACGGCGCCGCAGCCAACTCCGGGCTCAAGCCCTGGCTCGGCCAGCAGGGCGCGCGCGTCGTCTCCGGCCAGCGCATCATGCAGGCCGCGTCGGACGTCTTTCTCGGCTATACGCGCGACGAAGCCTCGGGCCGCGAATTTTACGTGCGCCGCCTGAAGAACCGCCGGCTCGGCTCGGTCAGCGAGCTCTTGGAGGCCAAGGCGCTGCCGCAATATGCGACGCTCTGCGGGCGCACCCTCGCGCGCGCCCATGCGCGCTCGGGCGACGCCGCGACACTCTCGGGCTATATGGGCAAGAGCGAAGCCTTCGACGACGCCATCGCCTCCTTCGCCATGCTCTACGCCGCCCAGAACAAAAAGGATTTCGAAACCTTCGTCCAAGCCGCTGCGCCGCAGGGCGAGCATGAGACTCCGACGAAGTCGGAAAGATCGACGGGATAACTTGCAAGTCTTGGACGCTTCGGTCAAAAAATAGACTTCTTTTCCCCTTCCTTTTGCGCCAAGCGAGGTCGCGGAAGCGAGGAGCCGATGTCCGCCCTGACCCGAGAAGAGCTGATCGAGGCGTGCGCGGCGCTCTACGCCGCGGCGAACGACAATTTCATGCTGCCGCCGCTGATTCATGGCGCCGGCGACGCGCAGGCCGCGTCGCGCTCGTCTTATCGGTGCCTCGGCGGCGACATTCGCATCGAGTTCGTCGTCGCCTTTGACGCCGAGCAGGTGCGCCAGAGCGGGTTTCCCTTGGAGAAGCTCCCGGTGCGCTTCAAGGCCCAGCTCTCCGACCGCGAGGGGCGAGACTTGCCGATCCCGCTTGGGGAGACGGAGATGGCGGCGCTGACATACGCCTTTCTGCTCGGCGTGAAGGCGCCGATCAGCCTCGAGCTCGACGACGACGCTCCCGAAGGCAAGTGTTCGATCCAGCTCGCGCCGACCTTTTTCGTCGAGTGGCGGCAGCCTTTCGAGACGGGCGAGCAGATAACCTCCGAGCAGATCTGCCGCAGCGTCGGCCGGAGCCTCTGTGGGAAGTCGCGGGAGTTTTTCATAACCGAATCGGACGGCGTCTCGATCTGGAGCCTGCGCGCTGCGCAGGAGCTTTTGGGGGAGCCGAAGCCTTCGGCGGACGAGCTGTGGACGCGTTTTTCGCCGACGCTTCTGCTGCCGGGCGCGGCTCAAGCGGTGTCGGCGACGATCGCGCGGATCGAGCCGCCAGCGCCGGCGGCGCTCGCGCCGATGGGCGCGCTCCGCCGCCCGGAGGCGCGAAAGCTCCGCTATGCCGCTGCGGCGGCGCTCGCGCTGATGTCGGCGTTCGGCGCGTCTCGGTTCTTCGCCGCCCCCCACGACGGCCCCGGTCCCCGCATCGAGACGTCGCTCTTGACGCCAGCGCCGCCGCGGGACGAAGAAGGGCGCGAGCCCGTCTTCGAGCCCATGATCGTCGCCTCGGTCGAGGCGCCTTTCGATCAACAGGCCGAACCGCCGGCGCCTCTCTCAGCAGCCCGAGAGTCTGCGATCGAACCCGCGGCCGTCGCCGAAGCCGCGGCCGAAACGCCGATCGCCCCGCTCATCGTCGCGCCCGGACCCAAAGCGGCGCCGATGCCGCCGCGCAAGCCGATTGCGGTCAGCAAGCTGGCGGCCGCCGTTGCGAATGCCAGCGCCGTTCCTCCTGCGCAATCCGGGTCGCGCAACGTCGCGCGCCAGCCGAGCAGCCCTCTCGACTTGGTCGGTCGGGCGCTGAGTCGCTTCACCACGGACTTCGCAAAGGGCTTCCATCGGCTGACGACGCTGTAGTCACCCTTGCCGGACGAGCTTCTCGAGCGTCGTCTCGCAGCGCGCGCCGCCGCAGCATTTTTGTAAAGCCTCGGCGAAAATGCTGTCGCCGCCGGCCACGGCGGCGAAAAGCGTCATGCTTGAGACGAACTTCCGCCAGTCGGGAAAGCCGAAAATCTCCTCGACCGAGCGTCCGTGCGCGCCAATGACGAGCCGGGCGCATTCTTGGAGACGTGGGCCAAGCTTCGGGTGCCGCAGATAGGCTTCGGCTTCCGCACGCGAGCTTATGGCGTAAAGCTGCGAGGTGGAGGTGAGCCCGAGGCCTTCGATCTGCGGAAAAACGAACCACATCCAGTGGCTGCGCTTGCGCCCCGCCTGCAACTCGGCGCGGACGGTCTCGAAGATCGGATCCTGCGCCTCGACAAAGCGCTGAAGGTCGAAGGGGTCGGATTGCGAGGACGTTGGAGCCTCCGTCACGCGCTTGCCTCGAACGCCGCTGATCGCGCGCGGGGGCCGCCGTGCGGGCGCTTCACCCCATCTCCGCCAGGGCGGGGCAGGAGCCGCAGGGCGTTCCGCCCGCCATGGCGGGACAGGCGGCTTCGCTCGGGCCGCCCGGGGCGGGCTTGGCGATCAGCGACAGTAGCCGCGCCGGCGCCTCGGCGCCGCAGGCGGGACAGGGCGGGGTTTCGTCGACGCGGGTCAGCGCCTCGAACTCGTGTCCGCACTTTTTGCAGGCGAAGGCGTAAAGCGGCATCAGAATCCCCCTTCAAGCGGTCGCAAGGAATTGCGCAATCTCGTCCATGAGCGACAGGCGGCGCCTCTTCATCGTCTCCAGCGTCTCGTCGGCGACGGGCTCGACATCCGTCTCCATGCGATGAATCGTGCGGTTGATCTCGTGATAGTGCTCGGCGAGCTTGGCGAAATGCGCATTGGATTCTTTAAGAATCCTGATGGCTTCGGCCTGATCGGGGAATTGTTCCGAAAGTTCGTGGGCGACGTGGCTCATGCGATGCTCGGTTGTGCTCGCGAATCACGCGAACTTCAGCCGCTCGCGGCTCGCGACGATCTTGTGAAGAAATGGCGAGAGAGACGGGACTTGAACCCGCGACCTCCGGCGTGACAGGCCGGCGCTCTAACCAACTGAGCTACTCCCCCACGGGGCCCCGCTGCAAGCGAGGAGAGCCGGATAGGACAGGCGCCCTATCCCTGTCAAGGCGCTGCGGCGCAGCGCGGCGAAAATCCAAACTCCCTTGCGCAAAGCTGGACCGAGCGATACACCACGCACACATATATGGCGTTTTGCCGGCCCCGGTTCAGGGGCGCTATGTTCCTCGCATCGTGAAAACCAAAAGGCGGCAATGCCGGGACCGAAGGGCGTTGATAATGGGCAAGCAACAGACTTTCCTCCGCCTGACGCTTCCGCTCGCTGTCTCTTTGGCGATCGCGTCGCCCGCCTCTGCGCAGACGCAACCGCCCGCTCCTGCGGGTCAAGCCGTGGCGACCGACAATGACGAGTCTGGGCATGTCAGGCTCCAGCACGCGCCCAAGGTTTCGAAGTTCGAAGCGCGCCGCATCCGTCACGCCTGCCGCGAGCGCGCCAATGAGCGCGGCGTCAAGGGCGCGGAGCGCGAGGCGTTTTTGTCGCGCTGCTTCTTTGGTCGGCGCGTGACGCGAAAAGAGAGGCGGGAATGCGCCAAGCTCGCCGCGGCGCAGGGAATCGGCGACAGAACCGCCCAGCGCGAGTTCGTCAACAAGTGCGTCAGGGAGGGTCGCGGCCCGGCGAAGCCGGGCGAGTAGCCCGCGCAGACGTCAGAGCTCGCCCTGCAGGAACGCGCGCACTTTGTCCGCCTCGATCGACTTCTCCACGAAAGCCTCGCCGATGCCTCGCGCGAGCACGAAGGTCAGTGCCCCGCGCTCGACCTTCTTGTCCTGGAACATGGCTTCGAGGATCGCTTCTGGCCCGACGCTCCACCCTGGAATGTCGGAGATCCTGGTCGGCAGCCCGACGCTTTGCAGATGTCGCTCGACGCGCATGGCGTCCTGGGCGGGACAGAAGCCCAAAGCGCGCGAGAAGCGCATGGCGAGCACGAGGCCGATCGCCACGCCCTCGCCATGCACGAGACGGGCGTTGTCGTAGTCGACGAGCCGTTCGAGCGCGTGTCCGAAGGTGTGGCCGAGGTTGAGCAGCGCGCGGTCGCCCTGCTCGGTCTCGTCCCTGGCGACGATGCGCGCCTTGGCCTTGCAACTGACGGCGATGGCGCAGATCTGCTCTGGCTTGCTGCGGAAAACAGCGTCGCCGTCGGCCTCCAGCCACTCGAAGAAGCGGCGGTCTCCGATGAGGCCGTATTTGACGACTTCGGCATAGCCGGCGCGAAATTCGCGCAACGGCAGGGTCTCCAGCGCGTCCACGTCAGCGAGCACGAGCGAAGGCTGATGGAAGGCGCCGATGAGGTTCTTGCCATGCCGCGAGTTCACGCCGGTTTTGCCGCCGACCGAGCTGTCGACCTGGGCCAAGAGCGACGTCGGGATCTGCACGAAGCGCGCCCCGCGCCGCAGGCTCGCAGCCACGAAGCCCGCGAGATCGCCGACGACGCCGCCGCCGAGCGCGACCACAACGTCGCGCCGCTCGATCTTGGCCGCGAGCGCGTTATCCAGCACCTCGCCGAAGACGGAAAGAGTCTTCGAGCCCTCGCCGGGCTCGACCGTGATGGCGACGCTGCGCAGCCCTGCGGCCTTCAGGCTCGCCTCCAGCGCCGGCAGATAGAGCGGCGCGACGTTCTTGTCCGAGACGATAGCGCAGGCCGAGTCCGGCGCGAGCGCGGCGATGCGCTCGCCGGCTTCGGCGAGGAGGCCCGAGCCGATGACGATGTCATAGCTGCGGTCGCCAAGAGCGACGCGCACGCTCTCGCGATGCTCGGGCGCGCCAGGCGCGGGATAGGGGTGGGGCGCGTATTGCGTCATGAGCGTCGGCGATTCTTTTGATTTGGTTTCGTTGAGCGCAGGCAGGCTTTCGTCGAGGGCATCGAGCGCCGCCTCGACCATGACGTCCTGCGGATCGTCCCGCGAGACCACGCGGAGGTCGGCCAACGCGTAGATCGGATTGCGCTCGTCCATGAGCTTGCGCAAGGTCGCGGCGGGATCGGCGGTCTGCAACAGGGGGCGGTCGTTCTTGCGGCGCACGCGTTTGAGCAGAGTCTCGTGGTCGGCGTCGAGCCAGAGCGAGACGCCGCGCTCGCGCACGCGCTGGCGGGTGCGCGGGTTCATGAAGGCGCCGCCGCCGGTGGCGACCACTGCGGGTCCTTGATGCAGCAGCCGGAACATGACCCGCCGCTCGCCATCGCGGAAGTAGCTCTCGCCGAAGCGCGCGAAAATCTCGGGGATCGAGAGGCGGGCGGCGGCGGCGATCTCGGCGTCGGCGTCCACGAAAGGGAGGCCGAGCCGAGCCGCGAGCCGCGAGCCGATGGCAGTCTTGCCGGAGCCCATCATTCCGACGAGCACGATGCATTGGTCGCTGAGCGCGGCGCGTATGCGCGCGGCGCGCGGGTCCGCCGCCGCGGGAGGCGGCGCCTCTGCGTGATGGGTCTTCGTCATGCCTTCTTTCTAGACGCTTTTGCCGGATATTGGAATTTTTGGGCTCGTTGGGACTGTTCAAGCTCGAAATCGAGCCCCGCTTGACTCCCGCCCCCTTAAGACGCGAAGTCCCGACTCGAAAGCAGGTCATGCACGATGCGCGTCGCCGAAGCCGATATCCTCATGCTGCCCGGCCTCTATGACTCCGAGCCCGAGCATTGGCAGAGCCGCTGGCGGCAAAAGCTCTCCACCGCCCGCAAGGTCGAGCAGAGCGACTGGCGCGCGCCGAAGCTCGAAGAGTGGCGCACAAACATCGAACGCGCCATCGATGAGAGCGAGCGCCCCGTCGTCGCCGTCGCGCATTCGCTCGGTGTGATCGCGCTGCTGCACGCGGCGGCCGCGCGGGCCGACAAAATCGCCGGCGCCTTTCTCGTTGCGCCGCCCTCCGAGGACGCGATCCGAGAGCTTCCCGTCGATCCGCTGTTCCTGCCGATCCCGCGGCGGCGGCTGCCCTTTCCCACCGTGATCGTCGGCGCCGCCGACGATCCTTACGCGCCTGCGCCCTTCGCTCAGAACCTCGCCGCCGATCTCGGCGCGAGCTTTCTCGACGCCGGCGCGAGCGGGCATATCAACGTCGACAGCGGCCACGGCCCCTGGCCCGAAGGTTCGATGGCCTTCGCCCGATTCATCGCCAGGCTATGAGCCGTCTTCGCTCCGTCCTCTGCGCTCTGGCGGTCGTTTTGGCGAGCGCCCTCCGCGCAGAGCCTTACGGGCCGCCGCCGGCGCCGCCCTTGCCCGACGGCTATGCGCGCGAGGCGCGCGAGACCGTCATCCTCTGGCGCCCGCCGACCAAGGGCCGCACGCTCCTCGTCGTCGCTGGCGACGAGCCGACCCCCAAGGACTTCGACCGTGCCGACCTGCTGCAACTCGCGCGCGCGCGAAACATGACGATCGCGTTCTTGAGCGCCGGACGCAAGGACGCGCTGGCGCTGCGGCCGGCGCTCGCATCCTTACGCGGCGGCCTGAAGGTCGTCGGCGCCGGCGAGCAGGCCGACGCCGACACGTTGCAGAGCGTCGCGAAGACCAAGGGGGACAAGCTCTTCGACGCGCTGCTCCTGACGGACGCCGCGCCGCAGGACCTGGGCGTCGGCGCGCCCTTGATCGTCGAACTTTACGGCGCCGACGCCTTCTGGCGCGACGCGCCGCCACCCGCGGCCGCGAAGGGCGCGAATGTCCGCCGCTATTTCCTCGGGGGCGCGGTGACCGAGCCCGGCGACTCCAAGCTCTGCTCCGGCCCCGTCAACGACCGCAGCATCGCGCCAGCCGAGCGGGCGCTGCTCGCCGCGCTTGACGATTTCATCCACGGCGGTCCGGCTCCGCCGCCCTCGCGCGAGGCTGATCTTGCGCCGAAGAAGAACCTCGCCTGGCCGAAAATCCCGGGTGCCGCCGCGCCGCCGCAAGGCGACGGCCTCGCGCCCGAGATCGACGCCGATGGCAACGAGACCTCAGGCCTGCGCCTGCCCGACCAGGCGCTGCCGCTTGCGACCTTCACGGGCTGGAGCCCGCAAAAAGGCGACTGCCGCGCCGGCGCGAGATACGACTTTCCGCCCTCGCGCGAGGCGCGCGAGAAAAGCGGCGATCCGCGACAATCCCTCGTCGAGCGCTATGGCTCGCGCGCCTATTTCGTCGCGGCGCTGCGCTCCGTCGCTGACAAGCTCGTGAAAGAACGCCTGCTGCTGCCGCAGGACGCTGACGCTTATGTCGCGGCGGGCAAGAAGGCGCCGTTCTAGCTCGTGCCTGGCCTAAAACCGTAAGAGATGAGGCGAAATCCTCTCGTCCCCGCCCGCCTCTCCGCGTTTTTAATTTGAAAGACTCGGCGCGCCCGCGAGCAGCAGCTCCTTGAAGGCGGCCCAAAGGCTACGCACTTCCGGGCTCGGCGTGAAGCGCCGGCACAGCGCGCCGTGGCCGTGCTCGGGGTCGCTGTCGAGCGCGATGTGGCCTTCGAGAAAATGCCGGAAGGCCGAGAGCAGCGGGCCGTCCCAATGCTTGGCCTGCAGGATCGCGCGGAACGTGCGCTCGAGGCCGCCGTCCTCATAGCTTGCAAGGCTCAGGACGCGCGTTTCGTCGTCGACGGCGCGGATTTTCTCGAGATAGGCGGCGCCGATCGCCTTTAGGCGCCGCTCGCGCGCCGGATCGATGCTCTCGAGCCGCAACGCGCGGCGCATGAATTCGTCGTGATCGACGCGTTCGCCCGCAGCGACGACGCCCGGACAGGGCGAGAGATTGTCGGTGTCGCGCTCGCCGGCGTCGAGCTCTGCGAGGCTGTCGTCGTCGGGATGGAGCCAGCGCGCGACGCCGACGGTCTCGCAAAACTGGACCGAGAAATAGTAATAGGTCCAGGCAGTGCTTACGACCTCCTCGCGCGAGAGGGCGCTCCAATCGAGCGCGCAAATCTCGTCAACGATCTGGCGATAGGGGTCCGCCGAAAGCTCTGCGTCGAGCGGAACGCTCGTCGAGAGCTCTCGTTCAACCTGCAACTGGCGCCGCTCGAAGCCCATATGCGCTGCTCCCCTGAAGACGCCGGCCAGGAGGCCCGCCCCCCATCATCGACGAAAAACCGGCGCGCCGCCCTCGCAGACCAAGACAGCGGCGCAGCCACAAAAGTTGAGAGTTACTTCACCAGTCCCGGCGCGCCGGCGACGAGGCTCTCCTTGAAGGCGAGCCAGAGGTCGTCGACTTCCTTGCTCGGCGCGATGTGGCGGCAGAGCGAGCCGTGACCATGGTCGGGATCGCTGTCGAGCATGATGTGCCCTTCGAGAAAGTGGCGGAAGGCATGGAGCAGCGGACCGTCCCAATGCCTGGCCTGCAGGATCGCCCTGAACGTGCGCTCGAGGCCGCCATCCTCGTAGGTCGCCAGGCTCAGCGCGCGGGTCAGATCGCCGGTCGCGCGCACCTTTTCGAGGTAGGCTTCGCCGATCGCCCTGAGCCTGAGCTCGCGCGCGGGATCGATCGGCTCGAGCGCCAGGGTCCGGCGCATGAACTCGTCGTGGTCGACGCGCTCGCCGACCGCGACCACGCCGGGGCAGGGCGAGAGATTGTCGGTGTTGCGCTCGCCGGCGTCGAGCTCCTCCAAGCGCTCGTCGTCGGGAAAGAGGGCGCGGGCGATGCCGACGTTCTGGCAAAACTGAACCGAGAAATAATAGTAGGTCCAGGCCGTGTTGATCACCTCGTCGCGCGTGAGCCCGGCCCAGTTGAGGTCGCAGATGTCGTCGATGACGGTCTGGTAAGAGCGCGCGCCGATTTGGGAAGTGAGGAAGACGCTCGTCGAAAGCTCGCGCTGAACATCCGTTTGAGTTCGTTCAAGGCCCATGTCGCCACTCCCGCAAAAGGCCGGCGTCGGCGCCGGCCGGGCCCTCGCTGTCGCGAAATGAAACAGCCTCGGGCGTCTGTAGGGAAGGCTTCAAGCAACGTGCCGCACGTTCAGGGAGCGAATGCAGAAAGGCGTTCATGATGAATTAAAGCCTTCGCACGCCGTCCGCGAGCGTCAGCCGCAAAAAGGCGCCACATTGCTCCCCCGCCTCTCGAGGAGATGGCTCAGCGACGGCACGAAGGCTTGGATGCCTCCGCGACAACACCATTTCTCGACCGGTTAGTTAGTTTTACCGCGTCACAGAACTACGATGTTGGAGCCCGTCATTGCGAGCGAAACGAAGCAATCCAGGGCCATACCAGCAACGCTCGGAGCTTCTCGCCTCGATATAGAGCGCATTTCTCGACGAAGATTGCACCCTTGACCCTGTATTGCTTCGTTTCACTCGCGATGACGCGCCACATCACCTTTGCTGTTGGCTTATGATGCCGTACAGTTAGTCCGTTTTCGTGAACTGCCGCGCCAGCGCCTTTTCGATGTCGGGGAGCGGATGACGCGTGAGATCGCGGTCGAGCTCGCCCTTGACCTTGGCGGCGGCCTGTGGGCTAAGCTCCTTCCGGAGCTCGCCCAGCACGCGCGGCGGCGCGATGATGACGATTTCCTTCATCTCGCCGCTGACGGCGGCCTTGTTGATGCGCTCGGCGATCTCGCGCGCGAAATGCTCCTTCTCAAGCTCGTGCCAGTCGGTGGGCTCGATGGCGCCGCGCATGCCGCCCCGCGAGGAAAACAGCCGCCCCGGCGCGTCGCTGCCCTGCTCGCGGCTCGCAGGATTCTGCTCGACGCGCGCCTCGATGACCCGCAGATCGAGCAGGTCGGGATCGCCGTGGTTGTAAAGAAACAACGCATGACGCCCGTCGCCGACGAGCACCCATGCGCCATTATGCACTGCGATGTGTGACATAGCCTACTCTCGCTTCTGGCCTCCAACCCATGATGTGGGGCGGAGCCGGCGCAAAAGCGAGTGCGGCGGCTTGCCGCAAAGCTGAAGGCGTCGCGCGCTTTTCGCTCGCTGGGGCTCGCGCGAGCGGTAGGAAATCGCGCAAAATCAAAAGTTGGAGCAAATTTTGATCGTAAAAATCTTTTAACCTTTGCGGAATCTGCTCTGGATGAAAGGCGCCGGCGCCCCGTTGGGCAAAAGCCGCAAATGGCTGCGGCAGCGTTTGCAGTCCGAGCTGCCGAATCCTTCGACCGGTGTTGGGAAGCCCGCGAGCGCGTCATTGACCTCGCATTCGCTTCGTCCCGGAAAGACCCAAGCCCCGAGGACGCGCCCCGCGCGCGTCAGCTGATCGACGTGCCAATGCGCGCGCTTTTCGCGCCGCATGTGGCGCGCGAGCCTCGCCGCAAGGCCGCCGGGACCCTTGGCCGAACCGCAATAGACGTAGCGCGCGGGCGCCAGCGTCGCGTCGCGGCCGCCGGCTCGGACGCGCAAGGGCGCGTCGAGCGCGACCAGAAGCGCATAGGCTCCGCTCTCGCTCGGCGCCGGCGCCGCGGTCTCGACGAAGATCGCCATCGCCTGCGTTCACCCTGAGGACAGGCGCGCCTCGACGCCTCGTCTTCTCTCGATACAATAAGCCGATGTCCGGCGGCGCGCCAACCTCCTCGCTCTCCCGGCGCGCGGCGTTGCGCCTCGGCGCCGGCGCGGTCCTGGCCGCAACCGCGCAAGCGCAGGACGCGACCGAAGACCTCGCTCGAAGTCTGCGCGAGGCGGCGCGACGGCGCGGCGCCGTGCGGCTTCGCCAGGGCGTCACGACGATCCGCTCGCTGGAATTGCCCGACGGCGCGACGCTGATCGGCGGGCGCGGATCAACACTGCGGCTCCAAGGCGTCGGCCCACTGCTCTGGGCCAAGGACGCGAGCCGCATCGCCCTCGAGGGAGTGACCCTCGACGGCTCCAGCGGCGTCATCGAGAGGGATCGCGGCCTCGTCGATTTCAAGAACGTCGCGCGGCTGAGCATCCATGGCTGCGCGATCAAGAACTCGTCGGCGCAAGGGATCAAGCTCGTGCGCTGCGGCGGCGTTTTCGCGCAAAACCTCATCGAGCGCGCGGACGCCGCCGGCTACCACTCGCTCGACGGCTTCGGCGTCGACATCGACGGCAATCATGTGCGCGACTGCGGCGACAATGGCGTCCTGGTCTGGACCTCGAAACCCGGAGCCTTCGAGGGCTCGCGCGTGCGCAACAACCTCATCGAGGATGTCCACAATCTTTCCGGCGGCGACGGCCCCTACGGCAATGGCGTCGGAATCTGGCGCTCCGGCGGCGTGCGGGTCGAGAACAACCGCATCTTTCGCTGCGCCTACACTTTCGTGCGCGATAACGAGGCGACCGACACTCTCGTCGAGAGCAATGACTGCAAGGTCTGCGGCGAGAGGGCCATGTATGCCGAATTCGGGGCCAAGCGCGCGACCTTCCGCAACAATCGCATCGAGGACGCGGGCGCCGGCGTCGCCGTGACCAATGCGCGTTCGCACGGCACGGATTTCGGCGTCGTCGCAGGCAATACGATCGTCGATCTGCGCGAGAGGCATCCCGACGGCGAGTTCGGAGCGGGAATGTTCTGGCGAACTGGAATTTTGGGCGAGCGCAACTGCGAGATCGCCGGAAACTCGGTCGTTGGCCCCGCCTGGATCGGGATTGCTCTTGCCGGCTGGCGCGAAAATGTGCGTGCCGAAGACAATGTGATCGAAGGCGTCGACTATGGGATCGTCTTCGCGGTCGGCGAAGGCGTGGGCGAAGGCATGATTCTGCGCAATCGAATCCGCCGGTCGCGCAAGGCGGCGATGACGGCTTTCGCCTACATCACGCCCGCGAGCGGCGATCTCATGGCGCCCAGCGCGAAGACGGACGCCTTCCCCCGGCTGGTCATACGGGACAATAGTTTGGAGTAACCGCAGCGAGCGCTGCGGCGGACGCGAGGCCAAAATTTTGCTTTCCCGGCTGGCCTGTCATAAAAGACGTGCTTGGCCGGACCTTTGGCCTCGGCGCACGAGATCGGCAAGGCGAGGGCGTTTCGCGTGCTTATCGAATCTGCGATGTATTTCGCGCTCGGCTTTTTGTTCGCCGGGCTGCTCATGCTGCTGGCCATGCCGGCTTTTTGGCGGCGGGCGATGCGGCTCTCCATGCGCCGCCTGCAGCTGCTGGCGCCCCTGACCCGTGAGGACGCCATCGCCGAGCGCGACCTGCTGCGCGCTGAATTTGCTGTCAGGGAGCGCGGGCTCGAGCAGCGCATGGAGGTCGTGAACGCCGACAGGACTAGAGCGATGCTGGACGTCGGCCGGCATGCGGCGCGGATCGCTGATCTGGACGAGCAATTGAAGGCGTCGATCGCCCATGGCCGTGACGTCGAGCGCCAGCTCGCCCATGCGCGCGACGTCATCGAGGAACGCACCGGGCTGCTCAGCTCGACGGAGCGAGCCTTGCGCGAGGCGACCGAGGGCGCGAAGCGCGACGCAACGCGGCAGCTCGAGATTCGCGCCGAGCACGAAGCGAAGATCGGCGATTTGCATCATTTGAACACCAAGCTGCGCCGCGACTATGCCCAGCTCGGCGAGGAATTCGCCCGAGTCTCGACCGAGATGGAGCGTCTCGCCGGCGTCGAGGACGCGCTCGCGCGCGCGACGAGCGAGCTTGAGACTCTCAAGGAGGCCAAGCTCGCGCTCGACAACGAGCATGGGGCGCTGCGCCATAGCACGGACGCCGAGCGCGAGCGGTTCATCGGCGAGGTCACCCATCTCGAGAACGCGTTGCGGCAAACGCGCTCGGAGGCCCGCGCCAACGCCGACAAATTGGAGGCGTTGCGCGCCGACCATGCGCTGCTGCAAGGCGCCGCCGCCGCGCTGCGTAAGGACCACGCGGATCGTAGAGGCTCCGCCGGGAACGGCGGAGCCACGCTCGACGCTGAGGAGCTGGCGGCGCTTAGGCGCGAGATCGCCGAGCTCGGCGCAGGCCTCGCCGGGGAGCCGGCGCGCGGGGAACGGCTGCGCGACACGGCCACCGCTTGACCCTGGCCGCGCTTGGCGAAACAACGCTCCCCGCCGCTCACGAGAGAGAGGACCATCGCGTGCTCTTCGCCGCCATCTGCCAGGATAAGCCCGGCCATCTGGAGATGCGCCTCGCGGCGCGCGCCGATCATCTCGCCTTTCTTGAGGCTCACGCTCACGCCGTGAAGCTCGGCGGCCCTTTTCTCGACGGCGAAGGCAGACCTATCGGCTCGCTCCTGATCATCGACTGCGCGGACCTCGCGGCCGCGCGGGAGTTGCTGGCGCGGGACCCCTACGCCAAGGCGGGCCTCTTCGCCAGCGTCGAGCTGACGCCCTGGCGGCGCACGGTCGGCGCGGAGATTTGAGCCTTGGCGCGCTTCCACCGCTCCGTCGAAGACGGGGCCACCGTCGGCATCCGGGGCGCCGCCCCATTGACTTGGGGGGCATACGATCCTATCCCTGCATGAAAGAGCGCCGCCGAAGCCTTGATCTCGGACGGCGCAGCGCCGCCCTGCCCGGATCGCGTCGGGGCGGGTGCGGAGAAGGGCCCGCTCAAGGGCGTGACGCGAGCTTCACGTCATAAAGCATCGGACGTTCACTAAGGCGCCCACCCGGCGCAACGGAGACGAAGGCTCAAGCATGTCGCTGCGGGTTTCTGGTAAGAATATCAATATTGGCGAAGCGTTGCGCACGCATGTGACGGAACGCCTGAACGCCCTCACGGGCAAATATTTCGACGGCGGCGTCACTGGCCACGTCACGATCCAGCCGGAAGGAACCGGATATCGGACGGACTGCAACCTGCATCTGACTTCCGGCATCGCGCTCGTCGCCGACGGCCGCGCGCAGGACCCCTACGGCGCCTTCGACCAGTCCGCCGACCGCATCGAGAAGCGGCTTCGGCGCTACAAGAGCCGCCTGAAGAGCCATCACGATCATGACGCCAGCCACAAGGCCGAGATAGTCCCGAGCTATGTGATCGAGGCCCCGGATCAGGAAGAGGAGGCGCCGGCGGAGTTCAGCGCTGCGGTGATCGCCGAATCGACGACGCAGCTGCATCGGCGCTCGGTCTCGCAGGCGGTGCTCGACCTCGATCTTTCCGGCGTGCCGGTGCTGGTGTTCCGCCATGCCACGACGGGGCGGGTCAATGTGGTCTATCGGCGCGCCGACCACCATATCGGGTGGATCGACACCCCGGAGAACGCCTGAAATGAAGGTCGCGCGCGTGAGGGGAGACGGCACGCGAATTGCTGAGACGTTGCGACGCGCAAGAACAGGACGGCTGATCGCCGGCGGCGGGCGGGTTGAAATGCGCTTCGCCCTTGCAGAAATGACGATGTGGTAACGAGGGTTTCGGCGCCATGCGGCTGATCGATCTGCTTTCTCCTCGCGCAGTCATCCCTTCGCTGAAGGCTTCGAGCAAGAAGCAAGCCTTGCTCGAGCTCAGCGAGAAGGCGGCGACGCTCTGCGGCCTGTCGGCGCGCGAAATCTTCGACGCGCTCTTGCAGCGCGAGCGTCTCGGCTCGACGGGGATCGGCGACGGCGTTGCGATCCCACACGGCAAGCTCGCCAAATTGAAGGCGATTTACGGCGTGTTCGCGCGGCTCGAGCGCCCGATCGAATTCGACGCGCTAGACGGCAATCCGGTCGATCTGATCTTTCTGCTGATCACGCCGGAAAGCGCGGGCGCCGATCACCTCAAGGCGCTGGCCTGCGCGGCGCGCATGCTGCGCGATTCAGAGATCGTCGCGACGATCCGCGCCACCAAAGATCCAGGCGCGCTCTATGCTTTGGTCACGGAGCAATCGCAACCTCACGCCGCCTGAGGGGCGACGCACAACATCGTCAACCGCAATGCGGAGTCCCTTTGCGTCCAGGGCTCCCTCCTGCGCCCTGGACGATGGGAGCTCGCGCCGACTGTCAGATCAGCCGGCGGCGGCGCGCTTCACGCCAAGATGCGACGCGTGACCACCCTTGCGTCCGGCCTCCGAGGCCAGCGAGTGATCGCGCGAGAAGCTGCGCTTGTCGGGATTAACGCTTTGTCCGCCTTTGCGTCCGGCTTTGGCGGCGAGTTCGGGGTTCTGCGAGAAGCTGCGCTTCTCGTCCGGCACGCTCTTGCCGCCCTTTCTTGCTATAAGCCTCTGTTTTTCAGGGTCCATCGAGGCGAAGCCCCGATTTGACTTCCTCGGTGGGGTCTGCATCGCGGTCATGTTGACTTCTCCTAACCTCCCGCGGTTTGCAATGAAGCAATAACGCTTGCGTCAAGACAAAGTTGCGCGAAATTTTACAGATTGCAACGTTTTTTCAATCGATTACGTATATTCCACTATAGTTGAAGCTATGCACGCAAAACTTCTTCGCGCGTTCTCACGCGCGCTTTCCCGCCTGCGACCTGCGCTCAAAGAACAGCGCCTGGCTGATAACGGCTTTGAGCGCATCGACTGCGAAGGGCTTAGCTATCAGATAGGCGGGCTCCGGCGCTTGGCCAAGCAGGAAGCGTTCGGGATAAGCCGTGACGAAAATGACCGGAATGGACAGCTCGCCCAAAATCTCATTGACGGCCTCGAGGCCCGAGCTGCCGTCAGCGAGCTGGATGTCGGCGAGAATCAAGCCTGGCTTCGCGTCAGCGATGGCCGCCACCGACTCCGCATGGGTGCGCGCCACAGCGGTCACCCGATGGCCCAAGCTTTCGACCATCTCGCGCAGATCAAGTGCGATGAGCGGCTCATCCTCTATGATGAGGACGTCGGTCGCGAGCTGATCGCGCAATTCGTCGTTCGCCGTCGCGATGAGTCGGCTCGCCTCCTCTGGGCCAACTTCCAGGGTCTGCGCCACCTCCTCGAGGTTGAAGCCTTCCAAGGCGCTGAGAAGGAAGGCGATTCGCGGTCGCAATGACACCGCCTCCAGATTTCGCCGCGCCACGACCTCGAGCTCGGCGGAGGAGGGCTCCGTATGCGCATTGATCGGCGCCGCCGCCCAAATGTCCAACAGCAGGCGGTATAGGGTGATTTTTGGATCCTCGTCCAAGCGTCCCTCGCGCCGGCCGGCGGCCTCCTTGTGGTCGGCGACGAAGGTCTCGAGGGTGGCAAGCGCATAGGCGTCGCCGCCCTCGCGGCTCCCCGTCAGCGCCCGCGAGAAACGCCGCAAATAGGGAATTTGGCGTCCAACCTCTTGTGTTATCGACATTATCGCATCTCCTCACGCCGCCGGTCACGCGCCTTTCAGGACCACGCGCCATTTTGCCACATTACGCCTAAAATTATTTCGGAACCAATTTGCCTCGGCTGCGTTCCTTCGCAGTCGCACAGCGTTAGCATAACCGCAGTTTCGCGCTTGCGCGAAAAATTTCGGTAATGTGAAGGCTGTGGCTTGACCATGAGGAGCCCATGGTGAGGAAAATATGCAAAAGCCCGTTCGCATTCCCCCTCTTCGATCAGGACCAACCCCTAGGCGACGAGCTTCGCACAAAAGGAAAAACTGCCGAAACGAGAGAATCGAGTCTGCGTAGACCGCCTCCGCCCCAGCGGAGTGCGAAGATCCGTTCGTTTGGAGAGCCTCGAGACGAGGCGTCTCTTTTGTCTCAGTCCTCCATCGGCGAGCACATCGCCCGCGAATTGCGGGGGATTTACGAGCCCATCGTCAATCAGCCCCCTCCCGACCGCTTCATCGAGCTCTTGAACCGCCTCGAAGCGGGAGCGATATTAGAGAAAGCGAGGGCGCCGAAGCCATAGGGCGGGGAGTGGGTTGACCCGATCGCACAGCGAAGGCGCGCAAAGCGCAGGGGGAAAGGCGGACTTGGTCGCCGCGATCCCTGCTTTGCGCGCTTTTGCGGTTTCTCTCTGCGGCAACCCCGACCGAGCCGACGATCTCGTCCAGGAGACCTTAGTCAAGGCGTGGACCGGTCTCGACTCCTTTGTCGAGGGGACGAACCTGACGGCCTGGCTATTCACGATTTTGCGCAATATCTACTACAGCGACTATCGCAAGAGGCGGCGCGAGACCGCGGATCCAGACGGCGCCATGGCCGCAAGGCTCGTGGCCCCGGCGTCTCAGCCCGGCCATATGGATCTTCTGGATTTCCGCCAGGCGCTGCAGAAGCTGCCTGCCGACCAGCGCGAGGCGCTGATCCTGATTGGCGCCTCCGGCATGTCCTACGACGAGGCCGCCGCGATCTGCAATTGCGCTCCCGGCACGATGAAAAGCCGCGTCAATCGCGCGCGCGCTCGCATCGCCGAGCTGTTGGCTTTGGGCGGCGAGCGCCGCTCGACGGAAGAAGACGAGCTGGTCTGAGAAGACCGCCGACAGGGCATGCCGTTGGGGCGAGGCGCGAAGGCCGCGCGCCGGCGCGCTAGCAGCGCCGAAGCCCGAGATCCCCGGCGCTGCCGAACCGCCACTGGCGATATTGTTGCAACGCCTGCATCCTCGCCCGAAACTGGAACCAGGTCATTACGGCTAAAAAGACGGCGCTTGTGTACTAATTATCGGCGGCCCTCGCCGCTCGAGCCGCGCGATGGCCCGCGCGCTCTCACACGGGACACGCCGTGCCATCCGCGGAGCCAGCGCAAAATAAGAGATCTATATATATAAGGGCCGCGGACGCCCATTTCCGAGCCTTCGCGGACCGTTGGCGCCCACGGACGCCACGATAGGCGTTTCACATAAACTTACGGATTAGTTTTATTGACCGCACCTGCTGCTTCCAGCAGTATTCCTTGGCTGGCCTTCGCTGGGCGGAACGCGCCCGTTATCGTCAACAACGAGAAAACATCGTAAATGGGAATGTCCTTGGCGGCCCCGCTCGATATAAATAATATACCAAACGGTTCGAGCAAGCCGGGCTCGCCGCCGGAAGACGCCAGCCGCCGGCGCCGCCCTGAGGAGAGACCGCCGCCATGCCGCTGATCAAGGAGATCGACTATGGCACGCCCGAGGCCAGGTCTGAGAAAACCGTCACGCTGACGATCGACGGCAAAGAGGTCTGCGTTCCCGAGGGAACCTCGATCATGCGCGCGGCGCTGCAGATCGGCGTCGCCATTCCCAAGCTCTGCGCCTCGGACAATGTCAAATCCTTCGGCTCGTGCCGCCTTTGCGTCGTCGAGATCGAGGGCGGCGGCGGCCTGCCGGCCTCCTGCACGACGCCGGTCGCGCAAGGGATTTCGGTCAAGACCTCGACGCCGCGCCTTGATTCGGTCCGCCGGGGGATCATGGAGCTCTATATCTCCGACCACCCGCTCGACTGCCTGACCTGTGCGGCGAACGGCGATTGCGAATTGCAGCGACAAGCAGCCGCCGTGGGCCTGCGCGAGGTGCGCTACGGCTACGACGGACGCAACCACGTGTTCGCGCGGAACGACGGCCGCATCAACGCGGACTGGAAGCCAAAGGACAAATCCAATCCCTATTTCACTTACGATCCTTCCAAGTGCATCGTCTGCAACCGCTGCGTGCGCGCCTGCGCCGAGGTGCAGGGGACCTTTGCGTTGACGATCGAAGGCAGAGGCTTCGACTCGCGCGTCTCGCCCGGCATGGGCGAGGCTTACATGGAATCCGAATGCGTGTCCTGCGGCGCCTGCGTGCAGGCCTGCCCGACCGCGACGCTGATCGAAAATACCGTCATCGAGATCGGACAGCCCGAGCATTCGGCAGTCACGACCTGCGCCTATTGCGGGGTGGGGTGCACCTTCAAGGCCGAGATGCGCGGCGAAGAGATCGTGCGCATGGTCCCTTGGAAGGACGGCAAGGCAAACCATGGCCATAGCTGCATCAAGGGCCGCTTCGCCTATGGCTACGCCCTGCACCGCGACCGCGTGCTGAAGCCGATGATCCGCGAGAAGATCACCGACCCCTGGCGCGAGGTCAGCTGGGAGACGGCGATCAACTACGCGGCGTCCGAGTTCAAACGCATCCAGGCCAAATACGGGAGGCTTTCGCTCGGCGGCATCACCTCGTCCCGCTGCACGATCGAAGAGACCTATCTCGTGCAAAAGCTCATCCGCTCGGGCTTTCGCAACAACAACGTCGACACCTGCGCCAGAGTCTGCCACTCGCCGACCGGCTACGGGCTGAGCCAAGCGTTTGGCGGCGCCGCCGGCACGCAGGATTTCGATTCGGTCGCGGAGTCGGACGTCATTCTGATCATCGGCTGCAATCCAACAGATGCGCATCCGGTGGTAGGCTCGCAGATCAAGAAGCGTCTGCGCCAGGGCGCGAAGCTCATCGTCATTGATCCGCGCCGCACCGAGATCGTGCGCTCGCCGCATGTCGAGGCTGCGTTCCATCTGGCGCTGCGGCCCGGCACGAACGTCGCGATGGTGACCGCGCTCGCGCATGTCATTGTGACGGAAGGGCTCGTCAACGAGCAGTTCGTGCGCGCGCGCTGCGACTGGGACGAATATCAGGACTGGGCTGAGTTCGTCGCGCAGGAGCGCAACAGCCCCGAGGCCATCGAAAAATACACGGGCGTTCCGGCGCGTCTCGTGCGCGGCGCGGCGCGCCTTTACGCGACGGGCGGCAACGCGACGATCTATTACGGCCTCGGCGTCACGGAGCACAGCCAGGGCTCGACGACTGTCATGGGCATCGCCAATCTCGCCATGGCGACCGGCAATCTCGG
>DASPSI010000056.1:0-24477 GCA_035624015.1 Methylocystis sp. | reverse complement strand
AAGGCGCGCACGACGCCGGCGACGGAATTGCGGTCGGCGACTCCGATCCCGCAATGCTGAAGCTCGATCGCTGTCGCGACGAGCTCCTCGGGGTGCGAGGCGCCGCGCAAAAAGGAGAAATTGGTCGTCGTCGCGAGCTCGGCATAGCGGGGCAGGGGAATGATCATGGCGCAGCTCGCCATAGGGTTGCTCTGATGTTCGAATAATGTTCACGTTTTATCTCTTGGAGTCAAGCCGTGTGGAAAGCTGGTTTTGGCGGGCGCGGCCTGCGCAAGTTGCGGCAAAATCTGCTATAGCTCGGCCCGTCTCATCCGTCGATGAGCACTCAAAAAGGATGCTCGCCATGAAGAAGGTTCTCGCAGCCGCGCTTTTGATTTCCGCCGTCAGCTTCGCGCCCGCCACGGCTTGGGCGCACTACACCGGCCGCCCCCATCATCATCATGTGCACAGCCACTGGCATTGCCACGGCCCCCATCATTGTCACGCTCATCCTCACGGGCCTCACCATCACCACTGACGGTCAAAGCTCAAGCCTGACGGCTCAGGCCGTCAGACTTCGACGCAAGGCTGAAAGACGCTGGGCCTCAATAAGCTGCAACGCTCGCCCGGAAAGCGGATTCGGGGCGTCGCGCCGCCTGAACCGGGCGGCGCCTGGAGGCGCGGACGGAATCGGGGGAGACGGCGCCAAGCCGATAAGCCGAAGCTTCGACCGTCAATAACGACAAGAGAGTTCGCGCTGATGAAGGGTGGCGGAGACGGTGGGATTCGAACCCACGATAGGGTTTCCCCTATAACGATTTAGCAAACCGTCGCCTTCAGCCTCTCGGCCACATCTCCGTTTCGCCTATAAGACTTTATGCCAAAGCGCCCGGCCCTTTTCAAGGCCGCCGCCGCCAAAACTATTTCTCCTTGGATTCCTTCAACTCCTTAGGCTCGGACGCCCGCTTCGGCGCGGGCGCGGGAGCGGGCAGGGGAGCGATCTTGGTCCAGCTCTCGCTGCCGCACAGAAAACCGATGAGGCAGCCGGTGAGCTTGAGCTTGCTCGGCGGCTCAAACTTGATCTCGCCATCATAGCTCTTCCCGTTCTCGGGGTTGAAAAGCTCGCCTTTCCAATGATTCGGCCCCACCTTCTGAGCTTGGCGCAGGATCATGGGCGACTCCGAGCCATCCTTCATCGGCAGCGAGCCCTTGGCGCAGAGCGCGCCGTTGCAGTCGAAAAAGTCCATCTGCTCCTCGTGGCCGTCGCGCAGCCAGACGCCATAGACCGTTTCGGCGCCGCTAGTCGGGGTCAAGAGCGCGAAGAGCAGCGCGATTGCCGCCAGCGCTGGAAGCGTTCTCTTTCTCATGGTCCGATCCTCTGTCGCGGTTGGGCTCGTCAAGCCGCAGGGTTGCGCGGGGGGCCGAGAAACGCCGGCACGACGAAGAACGCCGCAAGCAAGGTGAAGACGAGCGCGATCGCCAGCAGCTGGCCCATGCTGGCGGTGCCGGGATGGCTCGACAGCACGAGGCTGCCAAAGGCTGTGCCTGTGGTCAGCGAAGAAAAGAAGATCGCCCTCGTCAAGCTCGACGCCAAGAGGTCGGCGACGCCCTTGCGCCAGGCGATCACGTAATAGATGTGGAAGGCGACGCCCACTGCGAACATCAGCGGCAGCGCAATGATATTCGCGAAATTGAGCGACATGCCGAGCCAATCGGCGGTCTCCAGGCTCACGATCCCCGCGAGCACGAGCGGCCCGAGCGTCAGCGCCACGTCCTTGGGATTGCGCAAGGCCACAGCGAGGATCGCAAAGATCGCCACGAAGGAATAGACGCCCGCGAGAATAAAGGCGCGGACGATCGTGCGCCCGGCTTCCACGACGATGATCGGCCCGCCGCTGGCGCTCGGCGCGACCTTCTGCACGGCGGCGCCAAACTTGTCGATCACCTCGCGATCGTTGCTGTCGCCCTTCGGAGACACCTCGAGGCGCCAGTCGCCCGAGGGCGAGATCCAGTCGCGCGCGACGTCTTCGGGGAGCGTCTCCGGCGTGATCTTCTGCACCGACACCGCCTGCTTGACGTCCGCGATCATAGGGCCGAAGCCCGAGAAGACCGCCTCTCGGGCCTTGGCCCGCCGCGAAGCGTCGCCCTCGGCCAACGCCTCGAGGGCCTCGCGGAAACGTCCGACGGCGGGCGGCGCGCCTCGCGCGCCGGCCTGGCGCAGCGCCATGGCCGCGCCCACCAGCGAGCGCCGCGCCTCCTCGTCGGTCGGCGGCGGCTTCAGTTTCGGGTCGAAGACCTTGCGCAGCTGATAGGCGGCGTTTTCGAGCAGCGGGAGCTTGGCGTCCTGGTCCTTCGGGAGCAGCGTCTCCGCGTCGGTCACATGGTCGACCTCCGGCAGCGCCTCGAGCCTTCCCTTGAGCTCCTGCGCCGCGGCGAGGCTTGGGGTCAGCGCCTCGATGGTGTTGGGCGCCGTCTTCGGGTCCTTAGACAGGTCGAGGAAGGTCTTGACCGACTCGACCCGCTGGCTGCGCAGGTCCATCGGATTGGAGTCGAAGTTCAAATGCTGCAGGAACGGCGCGCCGAGCCCCGTCACGAAAACCGTCGCGGCGATGACGAGCGGTCGATGGGCCAGAATCCACTGATCGACGCGCGAGAGCGCCGCCGTCTCGACCGGCAGTTTTTCAGCGGGCGGATTGAACAGCTTGATGAGCGCGGGCAGGAAGGTCAGCGTCGCGAGATAAGCCACGATCATGCCGCAGCCGGCAATGAGCCCGAGCTCCGAGACGCCCTTGAAATCGGTCGGCAGGAAGCAAAAAAAGCCGGCGAGCAGCGACACCGCGGCGAGCGTGAGCGAGCCGCCGATGCCGCCTGCGGCGCGCGCCAGCGCGCCCTCGACGCCGCCGTCGCCGTTCAAGAGCCCCTTATGACGCTCCTCGCGATAGCGGGTGGCGAACTGAATGCCGAAATCCACGCCGAGTCCGATGAACAGCGCCGCGAAGGCGACCGAGATCATGTTGAAGCGTCCGAACATCAGCACGCCGAGCCCCGCCGTGATCGCGAGGCCCGCAAGCAGCGTCACGAGCACTGCGAGAATGAGCTTGGGCGAACGCAGCGCCGCGAACAGGATCATCGAAACGATGACGAGCGTGCCGACAAGATTGACGATCATGTTCTCCGAGATCGTCGCGAATTCGTCGTCGGCGAGCGGCGCCTGACCCGTCAATCGGATCTCGAGATCAGGATCGCCCGCGAGGCCAAGCGACGCCGCCGTCTTGCGCACGAACGCGATGGGCTCGGCTGCAGGCTGCAGCTCGCCGTAATCGAGCTGCGGCTTGATCAAAACGATGCGCCGCAGATCGGTCGAGGCCGGCGTCGCCTCTGGCTCCTCGATCGACAGGAGCTTCTGCCAGTCGACCTTGGCCGGCTCGCCCATGATGACGGCCTCGAAGGCGGTCGAAATCTCGTCGAGCCCCGAGGCGAACTGCTCCATGCCGGCCTTGCTGCCGCCGATCTGGCGCATGTTGTCGAGGAGGGCCGAGGTTAGGCCGCGCAGGCTCGGGTCTTCGGCGAGCGGCTGGAGCACGTTTTTCTGTGAGATCAGCGTCGCCGTGAGGCGCACGACTTCTTTGGAGTCCAGGTAGAGCAGGCCGTTCTTGCGGAAGAACTCGTTGTCCTCGGGGCGCCAGACGCGCGGAAGCCTCGGCGCGCCCTTTAGCGCGTCGCTGAGCTTCCTGGCGGCGTCCTCGGCCTTGGCGGCGGTCTTGCCGTCGATGACGACCACGATGAGGTCGTCCAGATC
Source organism: Methylocystis sp. (assembly GCA_035624015.1). GTDB lineage: Bacteria > Pseudomonadota > Alphaproteobacteria > Rhizobiales > Beijerinckiaceae > Methylocystis. Next base: position 20,699 of record DASPSI010000056.1, on the reverse strand, counting down.
GGGGAACGCCTTGTAGAGCTTGGCCTCGTTCTGACGCCAAGCGATGGCGGGCGAGAAGAGATGCGACGTGTCGGTGTCGATTGCGAAGCGGTCCACCAGGAAATAGGAGCCTGCGCCGGTGAAGAGCAGCGTCGTGAGCACGATCAGCCACGGACGGCGCACGCAAGCGCCCACCAATTGTTCGAGCATCCGCCTTTGGCCCCCGAGCGTTTGGAGCGTCGGCCGGGGACGCTCCGAATGTAAATTTCTTTCGGGCCTTATACGCGATTGCAGGCGGGCGTCCATTATTTCCCTTTCGCCGCGCGGTTGAGTGCGACCTGCTGCATGAGACTTCACCTCCAGGGCGTCCAAGGCAGCCTATACCCCGAACGAGCCATGGTTTGAAAGGATGCCGGCGCCGCGCCGCGGGCGCCGCAAGGGTTGGGACCCGCGATTTCAAGATGGGGGCCGATCAAGGCGGAACGCGACGAGGCTATGGGCGCAGCGCAAAGGCAGTTCGACGATGGGCCTCGCGCAGGTAGCTGAAACCTTCGCCGCATTCAACCCCGAAAAAGCGGCCGTTGTCCATTCCCTGCCGCGGACAGCGGCCGCCGAGCGGGACCGCGCTTCGCGTCACGCCCGCGCGGCCTCGCCGAGCGTGTCGAGCACGGTCCGCATCGCTTCGCGATTGCCGAGCGTTTCGTATGCATAGCCGCATTCGAGCATCGCGGCTCTCGTCGCCTCGCGCATCTTCGGCAGATAGCGGCGCGACATGGTGGGGAACATGTGGTGCTCGATCTGGCTATTGAGGCCGCCGGTCAGCCAATCGAGAAAGGGCGAGCTCGGCGTGTTGCGCGTCGCGCGCGCCTGCCGGTCATAGAAGCCCTTGGCCTCCGCCACGTCATAGACTTCCATGCCCGTGTGGTTGAGCACGAAGACGAAGGCCAGAATGAACCCGCCGACGAGCTGCGCGCCGAGGAACCACAGCCAGCCGGTCCAGGCCGCTCCTGGCGCGAGAGCTCCGGCGAGGGCGAGACCCAAAACCCAATGCGCGCCGCACAGCGTCGCCTCGGCGCGTTCCTTCTTTCTCGCCGCGGTCTCGATGCTTTGCCAGCTCCAGTTGAAGCGCGCGGTCGAGAGGATGGGAAAGAACAGCAGCGTCTGAAACCGCGGCAGCAGGAAGGACAGCGCGCGCCCAAGCCCCGCCTGCCGCGACTTGGCGTTGTACTGCGCCAAGGACTTGTCCCAAACGAGCCAAGGAGGCGAATCGATGTCTCCGTCGATGGGCGTGCGCGTTCCGTCCTTTTCGACGCGACAGGCGTTGGGAAAGGCGTGGTGCAGCTCGTGCTTCTCGACCCACCAGGTCGAGCCGAAGCCCTGCGCGAGCGAGACGAGCCGGAACATGTAGCGCGACTTCGCTTCGTTGCGCGGTCCCCACTGGTTGTGGGCGATGTCGTGTCCCAGATAGGCGGTGCGCGGATAATGAAGCCCGAGAACGAGCGCGCCGAGCGCGGCCGCCATTCCCCCTTGCGCGAGCAGGACGAAGGCGAGCGCGGGCGCCGCTACGAGCTCCACGCAGCGTAGCGCCTGCTCCCAGAACGGGACGCGATAATAGCCGTTCTCCCGGGCCCAAGCCTTGAGGGCAGCCATGCGCTGCGCCAAACCCTTTGCGTCCGGGCAGCCCTCGAGAGGGGAGCCGGCAACCGCTCCTGCTTGTAGGTTCAATGGAAACCCCGTGTAGCCCTCTTGGCTACCGTCTTGAGGCCGCGGCTTGGCTATGAGACTAAAGCGCGGCCTATGTCAAATTTCCCTCATGGGGACGCGGGGAGCGTCTGTCCGCCGTCAATCGCCGCGCGCGGGAATGGCGATGCGCGGGGGATTGCCGAGGCGGCGGTCGAGATAGGCGTCGACCTCCGCGATCAAAGGCTCGATCTTGTTCTCGAAGAAGTGGTTCGCGCCCTTGACCACTGCGTGCTCGATCGTGATTCCCTTTTGCGTCTTGAGCTTTTCGATCAGGCCGGTGACCTCCTTCAGAGGGGCCACGCGGTCGATGTCGCCGTGGACGAACAGGCCCGAGGACGGGCAGGGGGCGAGAAAGGAATAGTCGAAGCGGTTCGCCGGCGGCGCGACCGAGACGAAGCCCTCGATCTCGGGGCGGCGCATGAGCAACTGCATGCCGATCCAGGAGCCGAAGGAGACGCCGGCGATCCAGCAGGCGCGGGCCTCGGGGTTCACCGCTTGCGCCCAGTCGAGCGCGGCGGCCGCGTCGGAAAGCTCGCCCTGGCCATGGTCGAACAGCCCCTGGCTGCGCCCGACGCCGCGGAAATTGAAGCGCAGCACCGAGAAGCCGCGCTCGGCGAAGGCGTAATAAAGGTGGTAGACGATCTGATTGTTCATCGTGCCGCCAAATTGCGGATGCGGGTGCAGGATGATGGCGATCGGCGCGCCGCGCGTCGCCGACTGATGGAATCGTCCTTCCAGACGGCCGGCGGGTCCTGCGAAGATGACTTCAGGCATTTTTGTCCTCAGAGAATCGCTCCCGCGCTGGCGAGGCGGCGGGCCAGCCTCAAGAATTCGGGGAGCATTCGGTAATGTTTAGAGATTTGCGGCGCACGGGCTCTGCGCAAGGCCGCCCGTTCGGCCATCTAGCACGGGGCGCAGCGTTGAATGCAAGCATTTTCGCAACTCCCGCCTCATGGCGCCCTGCTGCGCCGCGGCGATCTCCTCACACGGAGATATCTCCTACTTCCCTAATAGAATTTCCAATGTATGCTGTCCCGAGGCGCGCGTGAGGCGGCCAAACGGAAGACGCGTGGAGAAATGATGCGGAAAAACAGCTTTTTCGGCGCGGCGACGGCGGCGCTCGCGGTCATGACCCTGAACGCGGCGACAGCCGCTCCCCGTTACCATCCCGGCATGGAGTCTTGCCGGAGCGCGGAGGCCGCCAAGAGAATCGACGGCTGTTCGCAGGTCATCGAGCACTTAGACCAAGAGCCAAAGCACAACAAGGTCGTCGCCTATTTCAATCGCGGCGAGGCCTATGAGACGCAAGGCGATCACGACAGAGCGATCGCCGATTTCTCCAAGGCGCTGGAGATCGACGCTCAATCTGCGCAGGTCCTCTCAGCGCGGGCTCTGGCATACAAGGGCAAGGGCGATCTCGATCATGCGCTCGCCGACTATGACGCAGCGATCAAGACAGACCCCAAGGACGTTTCGGCCTATCTTGGCCGTGGCGGACTCTATTACGCCAAAGGCGACCACGACCGCGCGATCGCGGATTTTTCTCAGGCCGTGAACGTCGATCCGAAATATGCGCCCGCCTACAGCGCGCGCGCCGTGATCTGGCGCGTCAGGGGCGACGCCGAGAAAGCGTTGGCCGATCTCGATCAGGCGGTGAAGCTCGAGAAAAGCGGCGCCGCGGCGCTGGTCGCGCGCGGGGCCTTCCTTCAGGCCAAGGGAGACCACGACCGCGCTCTGGCGGACTTGACTGCTGCCCTCGCGCGCGAGCCGAGATCGGCGACGGCGCACAACGACCGCGGCCTCGTCTATCACAGCAGGGGCGATCTCGATCACGCGATCGCCGACTTCGACGCCGCGATCAGGCTCGACCCGTCGCTCGCCTCGGCCTATGTCAACCGCGCCAACGCTTTCCGCGGGAAGCACGAGGCCGAACGGGCCAAGGCCGACTACGAGGCGGCGTTGAAGCTCAAGCCAGATCTAGCGGCGGCGCAAAAAGGGCTGCAGGAGGTCGAGAAGTTTCTCGCCCACAAGGCGGCGGCGCCGCCGCCGACGCAGGAGCAGCCACGCTGAGGAACTGATGCGGCGAGCGGGTTGCCGCCTCCGTAGCCGCCGACCCCGCGCTGGGCGTCGTGGCGCCTCACGCAAGCGCCTTGGCTGCGGCGAGCACGGCCTCGGCATGGCCGGGAACCTTGACTTTGCGCCAAATCTTGGCGATGCGCCCGTCGGCGCCGATCAGGAAGGTTGACCGTTCGACGCCCATGTATTTGCGGCCATACATGCTCTTCTCGACCCAGACGCCATAGGCGGTCAGCGCCGCCTTCTCCTCGTCCGACGCGAGCGGGAGCTTGAGCTCGTGTTTCTCGCGGAACTTGTCGTGCGCCTTGACCGAATCGGGCGACACGCCGACCACGCCTGCGCCGGCTTTGGCGAACTTGTCCCGCAAGCCGTTGAAGTCGATGGCTTCCTTGGTGCAGCCCGAGGTGTCGTCCTTGGGGTAGAAATAGAGCGCGAGCTTGCGGCCCTTGAAATCTGCGAGCGACAGCCGCTCGCCGCCGGCGCCGGGCAGGCTGAAATCGGGGGCGGGATCGCCTTCGTTCAAAGCGGCCGTCATCGGGTTCTCCTCCAGTCGATTTGCTGCTCTTAACCTGCAAGGATCGCGCCGCAAAGGCGAAGCCGGGGTCAGAAAAGCGGCGTCGCGCGCATTCCCCAAAATTTTGCGCCGCGAGGCGGGCTTGCCTTCCTTTTGGCTCAACCCGGCGCCACATTCGCTCTCCGATCTGACGGACAACGCGCCTTTATTTGGCGGAAGCAGGGACATTGACGCAAGACGACGCCGCGCCCACGCCAAGCGAACCGATCACGACGAGGCTCTGTCTGCGTCCCCGTCGGCTCGTCTCCGGCCTCCTGCGGCTCATGCGGCCCGTCTTGGGCCTGGGGCTCGGGCTTGCGACGCTCGTCGTCGCCGCGGTCGCGATCCTCGCCGGGGCGCTGTCGCGCGGGCCGATCGCCTTCGACTGGCTCGCGCCGGCGATCGTCGAGTCGCTCGACGAGCTCTATGCGCCGCGCTTCAGCTTCGAGCTGAAATCCCTCAAGCTTGCAAGCTCCGGCCGCGGACCGGCGCTTTTGGCGGAAGGGCTCTCGGTCAAGACGCAGGGCCGCGTGATCGTCGCCGCGCCGCGGGCCGAGCTCGCGCTCGATCTCCCGGCGCTGCTCGCCGGCAAGTTCAAGCCGCGCCGGCTCGAGCTGCTCGACCTCGAGCTGCGCTTCGCCGTCATGCCGGACGGCCGCGTCGCGGTCTCCGCGGGCGCCGAGCCGCAGAACGCGGTCTCCTTCCCCGACGCGCCGGAGGAAAGCGAGGCCGCGCCAAAGCTGCTCGCGCGCGGAGGCGCTGCGCTGCGGGGGCTGGTCGATCTCGTGACGAGCCCCGACAGCGCCATCGGCGCGCTCGATCGAGTAGGCGTCGCGCATGGCCGGCTCGTCATCGACGACCGCGCCCTGGGGCGCACGATCACTTACGACGACTTGAGCCTCTCCCTCGACAAGAGCGAGAGCGGCATGAAGTTCAGCCTCTCGGCGAGCGGGGCGGCGCGGCGCTGGGCCCTGGTCGCGGCGGCGACGGGAGCGCCCGGCGCGCGCCGCGTGTTCGATGCGCGGGCGCAGGATTTCTCGATCGACGACATCGCCTTGCTCGGCAGCTTGCGCCATCCGCCCTTCGACTCCGACGCGCCGTTCGCCGCGGAAATCCACTTCGCTCTGTCGGAGAGCGGGCGCGTCGTCGAGGCGAGCGGGAAGGCGCAAGTCGGCGCGGGCTTCTTCCGTTTGAACGAGCCAGACCACGAGCCGGTCATGATCGAGCAGCTGTCGCTCGCCGCCGCTTGGGACAAGGCGCATCGTCAGTTCGCGCTCCGTCCGATCAGGGTGAAGACCGCAGGGCTCGACATGACGCTCGAAGGCGAGATCGCGCCGCCCTCGGCTGCTAGCGCCGAGCCCGTCGCCTCGGGCGATCTGTGGCTCGCGTCGCTGCGGCTCTCCAAGCCTTGCGTCTTCCAGCCCGAGCGCGCCGGCCAGAAGCCCCTGCGCATCGAGCGCGCCGCAATGCGCTCGCGCCTAGATTTGAAGCAGAAGACATTTTCGACCGAGCGTTTCGAGGTCACTGCTCCGCTGCTCAACGCGGCGGGCGCCTTTGCCATCGATTTTGCGCCCGAGCTGCATGCGCGCGTCGAGACGACGCTCGACAATTCTCATCTGGAGGCCATCACGCGCGTGCTGCCGACGCATGTCGTGGCGCCGGTCCGCAACTGGCTGTTCGAGCACGTGAGGGGCGGCGTCTTCCGACATGCGACGTTCAAAGCGGCTTTCACGCAGGCCGAGCTCTTCGCTATGCGCTACGAGCTGCCGCCATCCGATGAATCGATCGACGGCGAGGGCGACTTCGAGAACGGCGGGCTCGTCGGAGTCCTGCCGGACCTCCCGCCGCTCAAAGACATCTCCGGTCATATGCGCCTCTCCGGACGCAGCTTTGCGCTAGAGAACGCCACGGCGGTCCTCGACACCCCCAAGGAGCGCCGCCTCTCGCTCAGCGAGGGGAGCTTTGTCATCGACGACACGGCGCCGAAGCCGGCGCCGGCGGCGCTGGATTTCCGATTCGCCGGCGGCGCAGAGGGCGTGCTGGAAATTCTCGCTTTGCCGGCGCTTGCGAGCTACTTCTCGGCCCCTGTCGACGCGGCGCTCGTCAAGGGGCAGATCGACGGGCGCTTGCATGCGCATCTGGAGGTCGGCGACGGCGCGCGCGCCGACCACACACAGACCGCTATCGAAGCCAGCGCCACCGGAGTCTCGGTCGACAAATTTCTTGGCAATGAGCGCATAGACAATGGCAATCTGACCATCGCCCACGACCGCGCCGGGCTGCGCGTCACCGGCAATGCGCGGCTCTTTGGCGGGCCGGCGACGATCGACATCCGCCGCGCCGCAGACGACAAGGCCGCGACGCAGGCGCAATTGCAAGTGACGCTCGACGACGCTCAACGCGCGAAGGCCGGCCTCGCCATTCCCAATGTCTCAGGACCGATCGCGGCGCAGGTGAAGACCGCTCTGCCGGTGAGCGAGGCCGACGCGCAGGTCGAGCTGGATCTCACGCGCGCCTCGCTCGACAATCTCGCGCCCGGACTATCGAAGGCCGCCGGCAAGCAGGCGAAGGCGAATTTCACGCTGGTCAAGCGCCCCGACGGCATGACGCTTGAGAATTTTTCGCTGCAAGCGGGGCCGACTCAGCTCGCGGGCGTCGTGGAGCTTACGCGCGACGGCGGCTTCCGCGCGGCTAGGCTGTCGCAGCTTCGCATTTCTCCCGGCGACGATCTGAAGCTCGACGCGCAGCGCGCGGGCGACGTTCTGAAGCTCACCGTGCGCGGAACCAACCTCGACGCCCGTCCGATCCTGCGCACGATGCTTTCGGGCGAGAGCGAGAAGGGCGAGCCAACCGCGGGCAAGGGCGTCGGCGTCTCGCTCGACGACATGGACCTCGACTTTAAGTCGCAGCTTGCGACCGGCGCCGGAAAGCAGATTCTCTCCAATGTGGAGATCAAGTGGGAGCGGCGCGGCTCGAAAACGAAAGTCTTTTCGCTCAGCGGCGCCTTCGGCCGCGAGCCGCTCGCGGCGGCGCTGGAGAAGGACGAGAACGGCGATCCCTATCTCCGGATCTCTTGTGGCGACGCGGGCTCGCTGTTTTCCTTCTTCGACATCTATCACCGCATGGAGCAGGGCTCGCTCGAGGCCGCCGTCTTCCTGGGGGAAGGCCGTTCCTCGGGCGAGCTCAGGCTTGAGGACTTCTTTCTCAAGGGCGAGCCGGCGATGCGCCAGCTCATGACTCAGGGCGCGCATCGCGCCGACGACAAGGGCGCCTTGCGCTTCGATCCGGATTCGGTGCGCGTCCAGCGGCTCCAGACACAGTTCGCCTGGGCGCGCGGCAAGCTGTCGCTGAGCTCCGGCATCATGTCGGGGCCGGAGATGGGGCTGACCTTCGACGGCTATGTCGATTTCGCGCGTGATCGTGTGGACGTGAGCGGCTCCTACGTGCCGCTTTATGCGCTCAACAATCTCGTCGGCAACATCCCGCTGCTGGGCGAGCTGATCGCCGGCGGCAAGCATGAAGGCGTCGTCGCGATGAACTACGGCGTCGTCGGGCCGATCAGTTCGCCGACGGTCAACGCAAGGCCGCTGTCGCTGCTGACGCCGGGCCTGTTTCGCAAAGTCATGGGCGTGCTCGACGGGACAGCGCGGACGCCGGCGGATGCGCGCTAGAGCGCATGAGGAAAGGATGCGAGTTGCGACGCGTTGAGTCAGCTTTTTCCTCGCCTTGGCGGCGCAGTTTCTTCGTCTTGCTTGCGGCTCTGTTCCCTTTGCTCGCGCCGCCCGCGCTGCGCGCGCAAGAGCAGAAGACGTCGATCGAGCAGGCCAGCCAAACCCTCGATCGAGCCAGAGCGACGCTCGACGATGTGAAAGCGCGCCTCGCCGACCCGCCCGTCGCAGCGGCGACGCTGAAGGATCTAAATGCCCGACTGCAGCCGCTGCCCGATCAATTGCAGGGCGTCGTTAACGGTCTCAATCCCAAGATCGAGGCGGTGAAGGCGCGGGTGAGCGAGCTTTCTGGCCAGAAAACCGCTGCGGAGACTGTGGCGGCGCCTGCGCCTGGCGCCCCACCTGCGCCCGCTGGGGCGACCGCTCCGCCTTCGCCTGTCGCGCCGACGCCGGCGGCGTCGAAGTCCGCCGCGTCAAAGCTATCGCTGGGCAAGGACTATGTTTCCTCGCCGCCGCCGCCCGAGCCTCAGGCCGCCGCGCCGGCGAGCCCGCCCGACGCCGCCGCCAAGGTGCAGGCCGAGCTCGCCCAGGAGAGTAAGCTCCTCGAGGAGATGGAAGCGATCGTCAAGCGTGCGCGGGCGCTGCTCGTCGAAACTGGCCAGGTTCAGCTCGCGGTGCTCGAACGCGAGCGCTCGGTGTTCAAGCGCGAGCTGTTTCGCCAGACCAGCAGCCTGTTCTCGCCCGAGCTGTGGCGCGACGTGGGCGCCGACGCGCCGCCGGCCTTCACCGTTGCGCGGCTGCTCGCCCAGCATTCGGCCGCAACCTTTTTCGAGCGGCTGAGCTCGGCGCCGCGGGGCGCCGTCGTCGCCGTCGGCGCGCTCATCATGGCGTTGGCGCTCGCGATCTCGTTTGTGGCGCGCCGCGTCTTGGCGCGCGGTCAAGATAGTAAGCCCACCCAGATCCAAAAGGCGGCGGGCGCCGCGATCGGCGCGCTGACGATCATCGCGACGCCGCTTGCCGTCATCGGCGCGCTCGCGGCGACGCTCTCGGCCTTTGATCTCGTCGACCCCCTGGCGCGTCCGTTCATGGACGAGGCGCTGGAGGTCGCTGCGATCACCGCCCTCTGCTATGGCCTGGCGCGCGCCGTGTTCGCGCCGGCTTATCCGCACTGGCGGCTGATCGACCCGGGCGCCAATTCGGCGAAAGCCTTGACGCGGCTTGTGCTGCTCGTCGCCCTCGCCCTCGCCGTCGCGCGCCTCGTGGAGGCGGCGGAGGTCGCCGCGGGGGCGCGGCTCTCCCTCATTGTCGCCGATCGCGGCTTGGCCGCCATCGTTGTCGCGCTGCTATTGCTCTTCTCGATGTTTCGCCTCCGAGGCGCGACCCAGGAAGCGGGCGAGAGGCGCGAGCGGACTTGGTTCGCGCTCGCGCGCCATGCGGCGCTCGTCATCGTCGCGATCATCCTGCTCTCTTGCGCGCTGGGCTATGTGACCTTTGCGAGCTTCGTTGTCTTCGCGCTCGCATGGCTCATGATGGTTGTCGTGAGCGTGCGACTGTTCCAGGCGCTTGCGGCGGCGGCGATCGAGGCCGGCTTCGATCCGAAGAACAGGCTGGGCCAGGCTGTCGCTGACGTGTTTGGCGAGGCGCCGCTTCAGCCCATCTCCGTCCTGCTCTCCGGCCTTGTGACGCTGCTGTGCGCAGGCGTCGGCGTGATCGTGGCGCTCGCTCCTTTTGGCGTCGAGTCCGACGCCATCTTCGCCAATTTGCGCGCCACGTTCTACACGCTGAACATCGGCGACGTCACCATATCCCCAGCGACGATCGCCGAAGCGCTCCTACTGTTTGGCGTCGTGCTCGCCTTGGCCCACGCGCTGCGGCGCTGGCTCGAGGCGCGCTTCTTGCCGCTCACGCGTCTGGACCGTGGTCTGCGCAGCGCGATCGGCTCCAGCGTTTCTTATCTCGGGCTGTTTCTCGCGCTGGCGGCGGCAGGCGGCTATCTCGGCTTCGGCCTCGAGCGCCTCGCGATAATCGCCGGCGCGTTGTCGGTCGGCCTCGGATTCGGGCTGCAGTCGATCGTCAACAACCTGGTCTCGGGACTCATCATCCTTTGGGAGGGCGCGATCCGCGTCGGCGACTGGATCGTCGTCGGCGAGGATCAAGGCCATGTCAAGCGCATCAATGTGCGCTCGACCGAGATCGAGACCTTCGATCGCGCGACGATGATCATTCCGAACTCCAATCTCGTCTCAGGCTCGGTGAAGAACTGGGTGCGCGGCGACAAGGTAGGACGCATCAAGCTCGCGATCTCGCAGCGCGCGACCGTCGACCCGACCGAGGTCGAGGACATTCTGCTGGCGGCGGCGCGCGCGCAGGAGGGCGTGTTGCGGATCCCGGCGCCGAAGGTGATGTTTTTGGCGATGGATTTGGCGATGGAGCAGGAGGCCTTCCGCTTCGAGCTATGGTGTTATGTCGAGGACGTCGAGCAGGCGGCGCGCGTGCGCAGCGATCTGCACTTCGAAATTTATAGGCGGTTCGTCGCGGCGGGGCTTTTGGCGCCCGCGGGCGGCAAGACAATGACAGAGCTCGCGGTCGCCGAGTGAGGCCGGGCTTCGCGATCAAGCAGGGTGGACGCAATGCTCATCTCTTTCCTGCAAGAGCATCCGGTCTTCATCGCCGTCTCCGTGGCGGCGGTGGTTTTGGCTCTCGCGAGCCTTCGCATCGCCAATCAGTACGAACGCGCCGTCGTCTTCTTCCTCGGGCGCTATGCTCGGACCTCTGGGCCGGGTCTTTATTTGCTTATCCCTTTCTTTGAGTGGACGAGGACGGTCGACATGCGCACGAGCACGACCTCGGTCGCGCAGCAGGAGACCATCACGAGCGACAATGTGCCGATCAAGATCAACGCCGTGATCTGGCGGCGCGTGATCGATCCGGCGGCGTCATTGATCGAGGTCGTCGACAGCGCCGATGCGGTGACGCAGGTGGCGATCACGGCGCTGCGCGGCATCATCGGCCAGCATTCGCTCGACAGCGTGCTCAAGTCGCAGGAGACCATCTCCGAGGCGCTGCAGGCGACGATCGACAAGGTGACCGAGCCCTGGGGCGTAAAGGTCGAGCGCGTGCAGATGAAGAACGTCGAGATTCCGGAGTCGATGCAGCGCGCGATGGCGCAGGAGGCCGAAGCCCTGCGCGAGCAGCGCGCCCGTCAGATCAAGGCGCAGGCGGAGCTGGAGGCCGCGGGGCTGCTGAAGCAGGCCGCCGAGACGATCATGGCGAGCCCCGCGGGCCTTGAATTGCGGCGGATGCAGATGATCACCGAGGTCGGCGCCGAGCAAAACACGATGACGATCATCATGATGCCGAGCGAGTTCGTCGAGATGGCGCGGGCCATCGGCGCGCGCGGCGGAGAGAAGAAGAGCTGAAGGACCGGTCGGAGCCATTGGCCTCCCGGTTCGGGACGTGCTAACACGCGGGCGAGGGGCGCCTAAAAGAGCGCCAGTCGCCCGGGAGCGGCGGAGAAAACGGGTCACGGGAACGGTCATGTCCGACATATTCCAGGAAGTCGACGAAGAAGTCCAAAGAGACAAGATCGAGAAGGCGTGGTCGCGCTATCAGACGCCAATGGCCGTCGTCGCCCTGCTCATTGTCGCCGCCACAGCCGCCTGGACCTATTACTCCTCGGAGCGCCTCAAGACCGCGCAGGCCGCGAACGCACGCTACGCCTCAGCCGTCGCCCTGGCCGACGCCGGCAAGAGCGCTGAGGCCGTCGCCGCCTTCGACGCCATCGTCAAGGATGGGTCGAAGGGGTACGCCGCGCTCGCGCGGCTGCGCGCCGCAGAAGAAATCGCCAAGACCGACAGGGCCAAGGCGGTCGAGCTCTTCGAAGCCATGGCTGAGGACAAGAACGTCGACAAGCTCACGCAGGAGGTCGCGAAGCTGCGCGCCGCCCTGATCGCCGCCAATGAAGAGGACCGCGGCGAGAAGCTCATGCTGAAGCTCGGGCCGCTCATGACGCAGAATGGGCTGTTCCGCTTCACCGCCCAGGAGCTCACGGGGCTCGATTCCTTCTTCAACGAGGACTACGACGAGGCCGAGCGCGTCTTCAATCTGCTTCAGAACGACCCCGCCGCGCCCGCCGGCGCGCGCCAGCGCGCGGCGGCCTGGCAGGGCCTGCTGCACTCGGTGCGCGGGGTGAAGAAGGGGCCGGCGCCGGGCGAGATCACCTCGGTCACGCCGGTCATCGAGCCCGCCGATGGGACGGACCCCCGCGACGCCCCCGCGGTGACGATCGAGAAGAAGTAATTAGCGCCCCCTCCCCAGCCCTCCCCCGCTTCGCGGGAGAGGGAGCAGGCTCCATGCGTCATCGACGTTACGCGTGACGTCTGCCGCCTCCCTCTCCCGCGAAGCGGGGGAGGGTAAGAGAGGGGGCTCCAACCACAACCCCGGTCCCTAACTTGTTCTCCCTCGCCATCATCGGACGCCCCAACGTCGGCAAGTCGACGCTGTTCAACCGGCTCGTCGGCAAGAAGCTTGCGCTGGTCGACGACCGCCCCGGCGTCACGCGCGACCGGCGCGAGGGCTGTGCGCGGCTGGCGGATCTCAGCTTCACCGTCGTCGACACCGCCGGGCTGGAGGAAGGCGGCGAAGCCTCGCTCGAAGGGCGCATGCGCGCGCAAACCGAGGCCGCGATCGAGCAGGCCGACGCGATCCTGTTCCTGATCGACGCGCGCGCGGGGGTCACGCCCGACGACAAATATTTCGCCGCGCTCGTGCGTCGCGCCGGCAAGCCCGTCGTGCTCGGCGCGAACAAGGCCGAAGGCCGCGCCGGTGAGGCGGGGCTCTATGAGGCCTATTCGCTGGGTCTCGGCGATCCGGTTCCGCTCTCCGCCGAGCATGGCGAGGGGATGCTCGACCTCTTCGACGCCTTGCGGCTTGCGCTGCCTGAGGCGACCGAGCCGCCGGTGGAGGAGGAAGAGGCGCCGGCGCAGACATACGCCGATGACGAGGATGGCAGCGACCTCGACCTCTCGAAACCGCTGCGCATCACGATCGTCGGCCGTCCCAACGCCGGCAAGTCGACGCTGATCAACCGGCTGCTCGGCGAGGAGCGGCTGCTGACGGGGCCCGAGGCGGGAGTCACGCGCGACAGCATCGGGGTCGACTTTTCCTGGCGCGACCGCAAGATGAAGCTCTTCGACACCGCTGGCCTGCGCAAGCGCGCCCGCGTGACCGACAAGCTCGAGAAGCTCGCCGGGGCGGACGCTTTGCGGGCGGTGCGCTTTTCCGAGGTCGTCGTGGTGCTGATGGACTCTGGCCTCGCCTTCGAGAAGCAGGATTTGACCATCGCCGACATCGCCTCGAGCGAGGGCCGCGCCGTCGTCATCGCGCTCGGCAAATGGGACCTGATCGAGAACGCGGGCGCGAGGCTCGCCGAGCTGCGGAGCGAAGCCGAGCGGCTGCTGCCGCAACTGCGCGGCTGCCCCGTGGTTCCCGTCTCGGGAACGACGGGCCGCGGGCTCGACGAACTCATGCGGGCGACGATCCATGTCCATGAGATTTGGAACAAGCGCATCTCGACCGCGCGCCTCAATCGCTGGCTGCTCGCGGCGCTGGAGGAGAACCCGCCGCCGGCGGTGGCGGGTCGGCGCATCAAGATCCGTTACATGACGCAGGCGAAGAGCCGTCCGCCGCATTTCGTCCTGTTCGGCAACCAGCTCGAGGAATTGCCGACGAGCTATGAGCGCTTCCTGGTCAACGGCCTGCGCAAGACCTTCGGGCTCGACGGCGTGCCGATCCGCATCTCGAAGCGGACCGGCGACAATCCTTACGAAGGGAAGAAGCGGTAGCGCCTTGCTCGGAAGCGTGACCCTGTCGATCGCGGCTGCCGGCGCCGCCAAAATCCGACATAATCGCCTGCGAATCATCGCGGCAAGCAAGCCCGCCCCACTCAAGCGAGGATCGACACGTGACTAAGCCAAGCTTCGCGCCTTTCTGGTCCCGCCGCCGCTTGCTCGCCGCCGGCGCCGCTTCGGTCGCGCCGCTTCTCGCTCCTCGCCCTCTACTGGCGCAAACGAAATCAGCCGGGGCCGCAGCGGCCTCCGACTCGCCGCTCCTAGAGGGCGAGACCGAGAGCTATGGCCTCTCTATCTTCGGCGAGCTCGGCGAGAAGGAGGATTTTAAGGCCTTCGGCTACGTCAACGTCGACGCGCCCAAGGGTGGAACGCTGGTTCTGCAGCCGACGGTCGGGAACAGCAGCTTCGACTCGTTTAATACCTTCATACTGCGCGGCAATCCCGCTGCCGGCGTGGGGATGATCTACGACACGCTCATGGCCGAGAGCCTCGACGAGCGCGATGCGCTCTATGGTCTCGTCGCCGAAAAGGTGCGCATTTCCAATGACAGGCTGACCTACTCCTTCTTCCTGCGCAAAGAGGCGCGCTTCCACGACGGGTCGAGGCTCACAGCGCATGACGCCGCCTTCTCTCTAAATATCATAAAGACCGAGGGCCATCCCTTTTACGGGCAGTTGCTGGCTGACGTAGAGAGCGCGACTGCGCCGGCGGACGACGTGCTGGTCGTGAAGCTTTCCCCTAAGCATTCGCGCAAGCTCCCGGTTATCGTCGCAGGTCTGCCGATCTTCTCGAAGGCTTATTATGCTTCGCGCAAATTTAACGAGGCGACGCTTGAGCCGCCTCTGGGCTCGAGCGGGTATAAGATCGGCCAATTCGAGCCTGGGCGTTATATAAATTTTGTTCGCGTTCCGGATTATTGGGCGAAAAATCTGCCCGTTAATGCAGGTCAGGGAAATTTCGATGTGGTCCGTTACGAATACTATACCGACCGCGGCGTCGCCTTCGAGGCGTTCAAGTCGGGAGCCATATCGGTCCACGAGGAGCTAACCTCCGCTACCTGGGCAAAGGGCTATGATTTTCCCGCCGTTCGAGATGGTCGCGTGAAGCGCGAGGTGATCACGGACCATAATATCTCCGGAATACAGGGGTGGCGCTACAACACGCGCCGCGCAAAATTCAAGGACCCGCGTATCCGCGAGGCGCTCGGCTACGCCTTCGATTTCGAGTGGACCAATCGGAATCTCTTTTACGATTTATACAAGCGCACCACCTCCTATTTTGAGAATTCCGATCTGAAGGCGGAAGGCCCGCCAAATGCAGCGGAGCTCGCGCTGCTGGAGCCATTTCGCGACAAGCTTCCGGCGGAAGCCTTCGGCGAGCCGTTTCGTCCGCCGGTCTCCGACGGCTCGGGCCAGGATCGCAATCTGATGCGCAAAGCGAACGACCTGCTGCTCGCCGCCGGCTGCACGCGCAAGGGCGGCCTGATACATCTTCCCGACGGTCAGCCTCTCGAATTTGAATTCCTCGACTTTGACGCCGGGCTCGAAAAGGTGACGCAGCCTTTCATCAAGAATCTGAAGCTCCTCGGCGTCAACGCCACGCAACGCATCGTCGATTCGGCGCAATATAAGCGCCGGCTCGACGATTTCGACTTCGACATGATCTCGGTGCGTTTTGTCATCGCCTATTCGCCCGCTGACGAACTGCGGACGCACTTCAGCTCGAAGGCCGCTGCGACGCCGGGAACCGAGAATTACGAGGGCGTCGCCGATCCGGTCGTCGACGCGCTCATCGAGAAGGCGATGGAGGCCAATTCGCGCGCCGAGCTCCAGATGGCGATACGGGCGCTCGATCGCGTGCTGATCGCTGGACGCTATTGGATTCCTCACTGGTATGCGGGCGTCTGGCGTATCGCCTATTGGGACGTCTTCGGTCGTCCCGAGCGTGCGCCGAAGTTCGATCCGGGCATCGGGTCCACCTGGTGGTGGGATGAGGAAAAAGCAAAGAGCATCCATTTTTCTGGGCGCTGAGTAGTGAACCGGCTTACTCTTTCGCCTGCTCTCTCCCGCCGCCGCTTTTGCGAGATCGCCGCGTCCGGCGTTCTGTTCTCGCAGAGTTCGGCTTCGGCAAAGGACGCAGGCGAAAGCGCGCCGACGCCAGGCGAGACTGAAAGCCATGGGCTGTCGATCTTCGGCGACCTCGGCGAGACGGCGCAGTTCAAGCATTTCGCTTACGTCGATCCCAACGCGCCAAAGGGGGGCGCGATCGTCGTCGAGCCGCCGCCGCAGAAAAATTCGTCGTTCGACTCGCTGAACGCGTATATTCTGCGCGGAAATCCTGCCGCCGGCCTCGACCTCTTGTTCGACCAGCTGATGGCCGGCAGCCTTGACGAGCGCGACTCGGTCTATGGCCTCGTCGCGCAAAGGGTCGCGATCTCGGCCGATCGTCTCACTTACAGGTTCTTCCTTCGTCCCGAGGCGCGCTTCCACGACGGTTCGCCGCTGACCGCGCATGACGCGGCTTTCTCGCTCGACGCGCTGAAGCGCGAGGCGCACCCGCTGATCGCGCAGCCCCTGCGCGAGCTGGAGAGCGCCGTCGCCGAGCGCGACGACGTTCTCGTGGTGAAGCTCGCGCCGGGTCATGCGCGCGAATTGCCGGTCATCGTCGCGAGCCAGCCGATCTTCTCGAAGCGCTTCTATGAAACGCACAAGTTCGACGAGACGACGCTGGAGCCGCCGCTCGGCTCCTCGGCCTATCGCATCGGCCGGCTGGAGCAGGGCCGCTTCATCGAATATGAGCGCGTCGGCGATTATTGGGGCCGTGATCTGCCGGTCAACGTCGGGCGCAACAATTTCGAGCGCATCCGCTATGAATATTTCGCCGACGCCTCGGTGGCGTTCGAGGCCTTCAAGGCCGGCGCGCTCACGCAGCACGAGGAGTTCTCCTCCATGCTGTGGTCCACCGCTTACGATTTTCCCGCCATCCGCGATGGGCGCGTAAAGCGCGAGGAGTTTCCCGACGAGAACGCCTCGGCGACGCAAGGCTATTTTCTCAACACGCGCCGCCCGGTGTTCAAGGACCCGCGCGTGCGGCGCGCGCTCGTCTACGCGTTCGACTTCGAATGGACCAACCGCAATCTGTTTCACGGCCTCTATCGCCGCACGACCTCCTTCTTCGAGAACTCCGACATGAAGGCGGAAGGCTTAGCCGGCGAGGCCGAGCGCGCGCTGCTCGCGCCTTTCGCGAGCACGCTGCCTGCGGAGGTTTTCGCCGAACCCTTTCGTCCGCCGGTCTCCGACGGCTCGGGGCAGGATCGCTCTTTGCTGCGCAAGGCGATGGAGCTGCTGCTTGCCGCTGGCTGCACGCGCCGGGACGGGGCGGCCTATCTTCCCACCGGCGAGCCGCTGGAGTTCGAGTTCCTGCACTTCTCGAGCTTCTATGAAAAGATCACGCAGCCCTATATAAAGAACCTGAAGCTCTTAGGCGTCAAGGCGACGGAGCGCATCGTCGATTCCGCGCAATACAAGCGGCGCGCCGACGCTTTCGATTATGACATACGCACCGAGCGGCTGCGCATCGCCCATTCGCCAGGAGAAGAGCTGCGCGAGCTGTTCGGCTCGGACTCGGCGAAGATGGAAGGCTCGCGCAATTTGCCGGGCGTCAGCGATCCGATCGTCGACGCGCTGATCGCCAAGGCGCTCGCCGCGCGCTCGCGCGAGGAGCTCGTGACCGTCTGCCGCGCGCTCGACCGCGTGCTGATTGCGGGAAGCTACTGGGTCCCGCACTGGTATAAGCCGTCATTCTGGATCGCCTATTGGGACGTGCTCTCGCGCCCCTCGCGGTCTCCGCGCTACGACCCCGGCGTTCTCTCGACCTGGTGGTTCGACGAGGAGAAGGCCAAAGCCATGAACTTCAAGGGACGCTGAAAGCCATGGGAGCCTATATCGCCCGCCGCCTGCTCCTGATGATCCCGACGATCCTCGGCATCATGCTCATCTCCTTTGTGATCGTGCAATTCGCGCCGGGCGGGCCAGTCGAGCGCATCATCGCGCAGATGCAGGGCCTCGACACCGGCGCTACCGGGCGCTTTTCCGGCGGGGGAGGGGATGCGGGCCACGGCGCCGGCTTAGCGGCGGGCGCGGATATCGCCTCGAAATACCGCGGCGCGCAGGGCCTCGATCCGAAATTCATCGCTGAGCTCGAAAAGCAGTTCGGCTTCGACAAGCCGGCCTGGGAGCGTTTCGCGCTGATGGTCAAGAACTACGCGATGTTCGATTTCGGCCGCAGCTATTTTCGTGACACCAGCGTGATCTCTCTCATCAAGGAGAAGTTGCCGGTCTCGATATCGTTGGGCCTATGGATGACGCTCATTTCCTATTCGATCTCGATCCCGCTCGGCATCGCCAAGGCCGTGCGCGACGGCACGCGGTTCGACGCCTGGACCTCCAACGTGATCGTCGTCGGCTACGCCATACCGAGCTTCCTTTTCGCCATGCTGCTCATCGTGCTCTTCGCTGGCGGCTCGTTCTGGCAGGTTTTCCCGCTCCGTGGCCTCACCTCGGACAATTTCGCCGAGCTCTCGCTCTTCGATAAGGTTACGGACTATTTCTGGCATATCGCGCTGCCGGTGTTCGCCATGACGGTCGGGGCCTTTGCGACGCAGACCTTTCTGACCAAGAACTCCTTCCTCGACGAGATCCGCAAGCAATATGTGTTGACTGCCCGCATGAAGGGGCTGACAGAGCGGCGCGTGCTCTACGGCCATGTGTTCCGCAACGCCATGCTGATCGTCATCGCCGGCTTTCCCGGCGCCTTCGTGCATGCGTTCCTGACTGGCTCGGTGCTCATCGAGACGATCTTCTCGCTCGACGGGCTCGGCTTCCTCTCCTATGAGTCGATCGTCAATCGCGACTATCCGGTCGTCTTCGCCGACCTCTACATTTTCGCGCTGCTCGGCCTCGTCGTGAATCTTCTCTCCGATCTCACCTACACCTGGATCGATCCGCGCATCGATTTCGAGACGCGGGAGGTCTGAAGGCGATGATAGAAGCCCATCTCGCTCCCGCTCTGCCCCGCGCCGGCCTCCTGCGCCTCACGCCGCTGGACCAGCGCCGGCTGCAAAGCTTCAAGGCCAACCGCCGCGGGCTGTGGTCGTTCTTCATCTTCATGGCGCTGTTCCTGCTTTCGCTTTTTTCCGAATTCATCGCCAACGATCGACCGATCCTCGCTTACTACAAGGGCGAGCTGCTCGCGCCCGCCTTCGTCAACTATCCGGAGGAGAAGTTCGGCGGCTTTCTCGCGCGCACCGACTATCGCGATCCCGTCATCTCGCAAGAGATCGAAGCGCATGGCTGGATGCTTTGGCCGCCGATCCGCTATTCCTACGACACGCATAATCTCGATCTGCCGACGCCCGCGCCGTCGCCGCCGACTTGGCTGCTGACGAAAGAGCAGTGCGAGGCCGCGGCGGCGAGGAAGCTCGCCCCGGGCGAAGAAAACCGCGGCTGCAAGGACATCGAATGGAACTGGCTCGGCACCGACGACCAGGGTCGCGACGTCGTCGCGCGGCTGCTCTATGGGTTCCGAATTTCGGTGCTGTTCGGCCTGATCCTTTCCTCGATTTCTTCCGCCATCGGCGTCGCCGCAGGCGCCGTGCAGGGCTATTTCGGCGGCAAGGTCGATCTGGTCTCGCAGCGCCTCATCGAAATTTGGGGCTCCTTGCCGCAGCTTTATCTGCTGATCATCATCTCGTCCTTCATCACGCCGGGCTTCTTCGTGCTGCTCGGCATACTTCTGCTCTTTTCCTGGGTCACGCTCGTCCACGTGGTGCGGGCGGAGTTTCTGCGTGCGCGTAATTTCGAATATGTGAACGCGGCGCGCGCGCTCGGCCTTTCCGACAGGAAAATCATCCTGCGCCATCTCCTGCCCAACGCCACGGTCGCGACGTTGACCTTCCTGCCGTTCATCCTGAACAGCTCGATCACCACTCTCACCTCCCTCGATTTTCTCGGCTTCGGCCTGCCGCCGGGCTCGCCCTCGCTCGGCGAATTGCTGCTGCAGGGAAAGTCCAATCTGCAGGCGCCCTGGCTCGGTCTGACCGGCTTCCTCGTGATCGCCTCCATGCTTTCGCTGCTGCTCTTCGTGGGCGAAGCCGTGCGCGACGCGGTCGATCCCAGGAAGACTTTTAGGTGAGAGGGTGGTAATGTAATGCGGGTGCAGGAGAGGCTTTCCATGAACAAAATCGTCAAGAGACACTACCCTACGGCCAGGCTGCCGGACGATTTGCGTGACGGGCTCGACCTCGCGAGAACAGCAACGATAACGATTGAGCTTGAAGACTCTGGAAGCTCGAAGGGCGCTTCGACCGTGGAAGATGTCATCTCGCGGCGAGAACCACCTTTTCGTACGAAGCAGGAAATCGACGCGGACCTGCGCCTGGATCGCGAAGAATGGGGCGGGTGACGCGAGGTGCTGCCTACAATCTATCTCGACGCCAACGTCTTCATCTATTTTGTCGAAGGCGATGCGGCGATCGCAGAAGATCTGCATGGTTTGTTTGAGCTTCTAGAACAGCGTCGCTCGCTCGCCGTCACGGGCGAGCTGACGCTTGCCGAGGTCCTCGCCCCCCCCAGACAGGCGACCGCTTGGTCCCTGGCGAGGAAGCGGACTCTCTATTTGGATCTCATCCTTGGCGGCGACTTTGTCGAGCTGGAGCCGATCAGTCGCGAAATTCTGATTCAATCCGCTAACCTCCGAGAGCATTCGACACTGAAGCTTGCCGACGCCGTGCATATAGCGTCGGCGGTCCCTCGCCGATGCGACTTCTTCATG
>DASPSI010000053.1:0-15415 GCA_035624015.1 Methylocystis sp. | reverse complement strand
AGGGCGTGCTGGCGGCGGGCGCGCTGCGTTGCGTCGGCGGCCAGATGCAGGGACGGCTCACGCGCGAGGGCCATCGCGGCCGCGTCGCGCCGCAAGGCGCGATCGATCCGCTAAAGAAATACGGCGCGGAAGACATGGCGAAGGGCGACGTCGTGGTCTGCGCGACCGGGGTCACCGACGGGCCGCTCATCGCCGGCGTCCTATTCGGCCGCGGCGCGCTAACGACAGAGACGCTGGTCTATCACTCGTCGAGCGCGACCGTGCGGCGGATTCTCGCCGAGCACAGCTTGCAGCCGGAGTGACCTTGCGGGAGGTCGAAACGGGAGCTAGCCCGCAAGCTCCTTGAGTCCCCGGCGGATCAGCGCGCCGGCGTCCGCGCCTTCGCCGAGCGCCTTCACGCTGGCGGCGACAGCGCTCGCCGCCAGCGGTCGGCCATAGCCGAGATTGCACAGCGCCGAGATTGCGTCCCGCGCCGCTTCCGAAGCCGCCGCCGCTTCGGTCGCAGGGCTCGCGACAAAGATCGCGCCGGGCGACGGCGCCTTGTCCTTGAGCTCGGCGACGATGCGCGCGGCGAGCTTGGGGCCGACGCCGGAAGCGCGCGCGATCATGGCCTTGTCCTGCGCCGCCACGGCCAGCGCAAGATCGTCTGGAGACAGGATCGACAGAATCGCCAGCGCGACCTTGGCGCCGACGCCCTGGACGCCTTGCAACAGGCGGAACCAGTCGCGCTCGGCGTCCTGAAGGAAGCCGAACAGACGGATGGAGTCTTCCCGCACCTGCGTCTCGATCGCAAGCGTCGCCGCCTCGCCGGGTCGCGGCAGATTCTGGAGCGTGCGGCTGGAGCAGGAGACGACATAGCCGACGCCCTGCACGTCGAGAATGATCTGATCCTCGCCGATGCTGTCCACGACGCCTTTGAGCTTGCCGATCATCCTGGCTTCCGGTTCTGCGCTTGCGCATGTTGCGCGACGAGCTTATCTTACTCGCGTCTTACTGCAAGAGGCGAGTCCGCCCCATGACCGCGCAAGCGCAAAAGCCGACGACCAGGATGTCCACCAAGGGACAGGTGATCCTGCCCAAGGCCGTGCGCCAGCGTCGCGGCTGGAAGGCCGGCACCCGGCTCGTCGTCGAGGAGCGCCCCGAAGGGGTGCTGCTGACGGCGGAGCCGCTGTTTCCGCCGACCACGGTCGAGGAAGCTTACGGCATTTTGAAATATGACGGACCTCCCGTTTCGGTGGAGCAGATGAAGGCGGCCGTCCTGGCCGAAGCCGCGCGCCGCTACTTGAGCTTGAAGGATGAAGGCGATTGATACAAATGTCGTCGTGCGTTTTCTGACGCGCGACGACCCCGAGCAGTCGCCGAAGGCGAAAGCCCTCATCGAGGCAGGAGACGTATTTGTCTCCAATGGCGTCTTGCTCGAGACCGAATGGGTTTTGCGCAGCGTCCACAAGTTCTCGTCAGCGCAAGTCATAGCCTCGTTCAGAATCTTTCTCGGATTGCCAGGCGTCACTGTCGAAAATCCTCCGGTTGTCGTGAGCGCCGTCAATTGGGCGGCGAGCGGGCTCGACCTGGAGGACGCCTTTCATCTGGCGGCGGCGCACGACTGCGAGGCTTTCCTGACCTTCGACCGGCGGTTCGCCAAGCGGGCCAAGCTGGTTGCCGCCGCGCCTGCGGTTCACGCGCTCTGACGCCGCCGGCTGGCGCGATGCTGCGTGTGACAGATCGCCACCGCCAGCGCGTCGGCGGCGTCGGGACTCGCGGCGTGGCTCAAAGGAAGCAACACGCGCACCATCATCGCGATCTGCGCCTTTTCGGCGTGGCCGTTGCCAACCACAGTCTTCTTGACGAGATTGGCGGCGTATTCCTCGACCTCAAGGCCGCAAAGCGCCGCCACGGTCAGCGCGACGCCGCGCGCTTGGCCGAGCTTGAGCGCCGACTGAGGATCGCGGTTGACGAAGGTCTCCTCGACCGCCGCCTCGGCGGGCGCGTAAGATTCGATGACCTCGCGCAGTCCTTCGTGGAGCTGGCGCAGCCGCGCGGCCATGGAGCACCCGGCCTGCGAGCGCACGCAGCCCGAGGCCACGAAGGAAAGCCTTGCGCCGCTAAGGTCGATCACCCCCCAGCCGGTGTGACGCAGACCAGGGTCCACGCCAAGAATGCGAATCGCGGGCGAAGCCATGCCGGGAATGTAGCAAGCGGAGCAGAGGCGGAATAGGGCGCCGTGGGCGCTGTGACAGAGCATCCATGTCGATCGGGCGAAGCGGCTTACCGAAAACTTGCACGAGTCCGCTCGAGGCCATCTTTCGAGACACCTGCTTCGTCGGGTTCCCTGCGTGAAGAGTCCATCTAAACCGAAATTGGCCACCTGCCAATAAAGCGCACTCTCACCGCAACCCGTAACCCCGCGAGCAAATAGAGCGCAGCGCCGCCCTAACCCGCGTTTGCCCGCTTTCTGGCAGTGTGGCACAAGGCCCCCAATGGAGACAAACCGGAGACCCGAGCAATGGCGGCTGACGTGACCTTTCCCGCGGCGGCGGCGGCGGGACTGTTATCGTTCCTCTCGCCCTGCGTGCTGCCGCTCGCCCCGCCCTATCTCGCCTTCATCGCCGGCGTCACGCTCGAGGACCTCTCGAGCGAGACGCGGGCGCAGGCGCGGCGCGACATCTTTCTCGCGGCAGTGCTGTTCGTCTTCGGCTTCGGCACGGTGTTCACGCTGCTCGGCGCGACCGCGAGCTTCTTCGGCCAGGCGCTGCGCGCCAATCTGCAGATTTTGTCCTATGGCGCCGGCGCCCTCATTATCGCCATGGGCCTGCACTTTCTGGGCGTTTTCAAAATCTCGCTGCTCTATCGCGAGAAGCGCGCACAGGTGGAAAAGCCCGTGGGGCTCGTCGGGGCCTATGTCATGGGGCTCGCCTTCGCCTTTGGCTGGACGCCCTGCATCGGCCCGATTCTCGCCGCGATTCTCGCCGTCGCGGGCGCGCAGGAAACAGTTGGGCGCGGCGCGCAGCTGCTCGCCGTCTACTCGATGGGGCTCGGGGTTCCCTTCCTTCTTGGGGCGCTGGCGATGGAGCCGTTTCTCGGTTTCATCGCTCGTTTCAAACGCCATTTCGTCACGGTTGAGCGCGTGGTCGGCGGATTGTTGGTGCTGACGGGCCTCTCCTTTCTTACGGGCGGCGTGCAGGAGGTCTCATTCTGGCTGCTGCAGACTTTTCCGCAGCTCGCCAATCTCGGCTGAGAAAAGAAAAACGCCGGGCGTACATCCGGCCCGGCGCTTGAAACCTATCGACGCTTGCGTCGCCGCAGCCGTCTAAGCTTCATGATTCCAATAAACTTGCTCCATGACCGGCGGATGACCTCGACCCTCCGAAGCGGCAGGGCTTTCAGCGTGGAAGATATTCTCCGTTCTCGATGAGCTTCAGCAGATTCTCCAGGATCAGCACGGAGGTCAACGGCCCGACGCCGCCGGGCACCGGCGTGAGAATGAGATCGAGATCGCTCACGGCGGCGCTGTCGACATCGCCCGCGACCTGGCCGCGAATGAAGCCGATCCCGGCGTCGACGACGACCTGGCCGCTTCGAAAATACTCCCTGCCGAAGGCGCGCGGACGCCCGGTCGCGACGAAGACGATCTCCGCCTCCCGAGTGATCTTCGGAATGTCCTTCGTGCCGGAGTGGCAGACGGTGAGGGTGGCGCCGGCGCTGATCAGCATGTTCGCGAGCGGGCGCCCGACTGTGCGCCCGCGGCCGATCAGGACGACGCGCTTGCCGGCGATTTCCGTGACGGAAGAGGCGAGCGCGATGCAGGCCTGCGGCGTCGCCGGCGCCGTGAAGCGCTGCTGCGCGCCATGCTGGACAAGCGCGCCGAGGTTGGACGCCGAAAGCCCATCCACGTCCTTCTGCGCGGGGATGAGGTTAGCGAGGTCGAGCTCGTCGGTTTGCGGCTTCGACGACATGACGAGAATCGCGCCATGCACGTCTGGGCGCGCGCAAAGAGTCGTGATCGCGCGCGCGTCGTCGTCGTGGTCACGCACGCCGGAAAGGTCTATGGCCTCGAAAGCCCCGCCGACCTCGTTGGTGTGCTTGCGCTTGACGGCGACATAGCTTTGCGCGGCGGAATCGTCAGAGCAGACGATGGCCGTGAGCTTCGGCCTGACGCCCTGCTCCTTGAGCGCCGATATGGATTGAACGAGCCGCGCCTTGCGTTCGGCCACGATGTCTTTGCTGTAGAGGTGTTTCATGGCGCGGGCCCTTCGTTCGAAAGCTTGGCTGCTCCTCACCACCTATGAAAGAGCGCCCGCGGATCAAGCTTTCCCTCTTGAGCCGATCGGCTGAGGCTCGTTTGACCCCGACCGCGCTGCGGCGCAAAATTTGCCTAGTGGCCCCGGCAGGGGAAATCGGTTAAGTCCGCGCGACCGCAGCGGCGGATCGACCGCAACCCTTTTAAGGACCCGGGAGGCGCGCCTTGACCCTTTCGCCCTATGACGATCTCGATCGCAACGAGGCGAACTATCAGCCGCTGACGCCGATTTCCTTTCTCGCGCGCGCCGCCGCGGTTTTTCCCGATCGCACCGCGGTCATCCACGGCGATCTGCGCCTGAGCTGGGCCGAATTCTACGCCCGCTGCCGGCGCCTCGCCTCGGCCCTGGCCCAGCGCGGATTTGGCCGCGGCGACACGGTCGCCGTGCTGCTCGCCAACACGCCGGCGATGCTCGAGGTCCATTACGGCGTCCCGATGACCGGCGCCGTGCTCAACACGCTCAACACCCGCCTCGACGCGCCGGCCATCGCCTTCATGCTCGACCACGCCGAAGCAAAAGCGCTAATCGTCGACCGCGAGTTCTCCCTCCTCGCCAAGGCGGCGCTGGAGCACGCTGCGGTCAAGCCGCTGATCGTCGACTACGACGACCCGGTCTACGATGGCCCGGGCGCCGCGTTGGGCGGCCTCGATTACGAGGCGCTCCTCGCCTCGAGCGATCCCGGCTACCGTTGGCGACCGCCGCGCGACGAATGGGACGCCATCTCGCTCAACTACACCTCGGGCACCACCGGCGATCCTAAAGGCGTCGTCTATCACCACCGCGGCGCTTATCTGCTCGCGCTCGGCAACATCCTGACCGGCGACGTCGGCCGTCATCCAGTCTATCTTTGGACGCTGCCGATGTTTCACTGCAACGGTTGGTGCTTCACCTGGTCGCTCGCGGTCGCCGCCGGCACGCATGTCTGCCTGCGCCAGGTCCGCGCGGGCCTCATCTACGAGCTCATGGCTGAGCACGGCGTCACGCATCTATGCGGCGCGCCCATCGTCATGACGACCCTGCTCGGCGCGAGCGAGACGGACAAACGGGAGCTCAAGGTCAAGGCGCGCTTCTTCACGGCTGCGGCGCCGCCGCCGCAGCAGGTGCTCGCCGACATGAAGGCCACAGGCTTCGAAGTCACGCATCTCTATGGCCTAACCGAAACCTACGGCCCGGCCGCCGTCGACGAATGGAAGGGCGAATGGGACGCGCTCGATCCCAAGGCGCAAGCCGAGAAGAAGGCGCGGCAAGGCGTGACCTACATCGTCCAGGACGCGCTCGACGTGATCGACCCGGAGACCATGCAGCCCGCGCCGCGCGACGGCGAGACCATGGGCGAGGCGATGTTTCGCGGCAACATCGTCATGAAGGGTTATCTCAAGAACAAGCGCGCGACGGAAGAAGCCTTCCGCGGCGGCTGGTTCCACACCGGCGACCTCGGGGTCATGCATCCCGACGGGTATATCCAGCTCAAGGACCGCTCCAAGGACATCATCATCTCGGGCGGCGAGAACATCTCCTCGATCGAGGTCGAGGACGCGCTGTTCAAGCACCCCAAGGTGCGCGCCGCCGCCGTCGTGGCCAAGCCCGACCACAAATGGGGCGAGACGCCCTGCGCCTTCGTCGAGCTGAAAGAGGGAGAGACCGCGACGCCCGAGGAGCTCATCGCCTGGGTCCGCGACAATTTGGCGCATTTCAAATGCCCGCGCCATGTGGTGTTTGGGGAACTGCCTAAAACGTCGACAGGCAAAGTCAAAAAGTTTCAATTGCGCGAGCTTGCCCGCAAGCTGAACGAGGGTTGAGCAGGAAAGCGCCAGCGGCCGCGCGAGCAGCCACCGGCGTCGATGTGAGATTAGGCTGTTGAGCTGCAGGCCCGGCGGGCCGATCTTCAGAAGAACAGGCCGAGGCAGCCGCCCGCGAGACCGCCGACGACGCCGGCGGAAATGATCGTCGGGATATTGCCAGAGAAGGCGAAAGCGCCGAGTCCGCCCAGGATGAGCGCGCCGACGCCCGCGAAGATGTAGACGTTCGTGGTGAGTTCGAGTTCTTTGGAGCCCATTTTCCTCTCCTTTTGGAAGGTTTTTCTAAGTTGCGTGGGAGCTGGCGCCTTTCTTCAACAAGCGAAGGCGGATGCGCCCTTTATTGGGCCACCGTCCAGGTGGCCGGCGCGTTCAGTTTGGCCTTTTTTGTTATCGGTTCGATGATTTTCTCTTATCAGTTCCATGACAATCCGGCCTTCAGTCGGATCCCCGCTCAAGCAGCTTTCTCGCAGCTTCGCGACTGATTCCAGTCGGCTTCGACCCATTTGGCGCGCTTCCGGCAGCGAGTTCGGAGGAGGACCGCGATAAAACATTTCGGTCCCCTGAGCGGGTGACGGACAAATCCTGGGGCGGAAGAGTCTCCGCCGCCGGCAGGGAGGCCCCCAAGCGCCCGCGACAATTTGGCGCATTTCAAACGCCGGCGTCCTGTGTTCTTAGAGAAACTGAGACTGTCGACGAGCAAAGTTCTGTGCGCGCTTGCAGAGAAGGCTCGCAATAAGTGGCCTGACAAAAGGCAACGCCAGCGGTTGCGGGAGCAGCCACTGGCGTCGATGAGAACAACCGAGCCGTAAAGGCGCGGCGAAGATTAGAAGAAGAGGCCGAGGCAGCCGCCGGCGAGACCGCCGACCACAGCAGCCGAGACCGTGTTCGCGATGCCGCCGAGCGCAAAAGAGGCAAGGCCGCCGATGATGAGCGCGCCGACGCCCGCGAAGATATAGACGTTCGGGGTGATTTCGAATTCTTTGGACGACATGATTCCTCTCCTCGCATGTTGCCGTTGTTGTTGGCCGCGGGGCGTGCTCCTGTTCTTTGGCCGTTAGGCGTCGCGGCGCTTGGCCCCTTGGCGCTGGATGTCTTTTCGACGACAGGATCGTAACACATCCAATCAATGTGTCTAGATGTCGCACCCCCATTCTGGGCGCAGCCTCGCTTTTGGCGCCCTTCTCCAAGACCCCTGATTTCTCAAGGAATTCTCCTGCGTCTTAGCCGCAGGTCGCTCAAGCCTCGAAAATTTTTCGCGCAACGCGCCGAAAAACCATGCGTGGCGCACGGGCCTTACCGCGCCAGAAACGTTGAGACGTCGCGCCAAATGCGGCGACAGGCCGAATCGCCGAAGCCGCGCATGGGCCCTGCGCCCTAAGCGCAAAGGGCGCGTCGACCCGACCGACACGGGCCGCGAAGACTTCCCGAGGCCAGTCGATTCTGTCGCCGAGGGAGGCTATAGCGGTCGTCATGACCGACGACGCCGCTCCAAAAAAACGCCCTCGCTTGGGCGAAACGC
Organism: Methylocystis sp.; assembly: GCA_035624015.1. GTDB lineage: Bacteria > Pseudomonadota > Alphaproteobacteria > Rhizobiales > Beijerinckiaceae > Methylocystis. Next base: position 7,799 of record DASPSI010000053.1, on the reverse strand, counting down.
TTGCGCCGCTGCGCCCTCTCCTGCCCTATGCGCTGCGCCGCACCGGCACGATCCTGCTCGCGCTCTTCGCGCTGACCGCCGCCGCCGGCGCCACGCTGGCGCTGCCGCTCGCCGTGCGCGACATGATCGACCACGGCTTCTCGAAAGACAGCGCCGGCGGCGTCAACGCCGGCTTCGGCGCGCTGATCGCGGTCGTGGCGGCGCTAGCGGCCGCCTCCGCGTTGCGCTTCTATCTCGTGACGACGCTCGGCGAGCGTGTCGTCGCCGATCTTCGCGCCGATCTCTTCGCGCATCTGGCCCGGCTCGACGCGAGCTTCTTCGACAGCGCCAAGACCGGGGAGCTCTTGTCGCGGCTGACGGCGGACGCCACGCAGCTAAAGGCGGCTTTCGGAACCTCGGCGTCGGTCGCGCTACGCAATTTGTTTCTCTTCGTCGGCGCGATCGTCATGATGGTCGTCTCCAGCCCCAAGCTTTCCGCGGTGGCGCTGGCGGCCATTCCCGTGATCGTCGCGCCGCTGATTCTCTCAGGGCGAAAGGTGCGCGACCGCTCGCGCCGGGCGCAGGACGCGCTCGCGAAGGCGTCGGCCTACGCCGGCGAGAATCTCGCCGCGTCGCGGACGATGCAGGCCTGCGGCGCGCAGGAGTCCGTGTCCTCGCGCTTCGAGGCGGCCTCCGAAGCCGTCTACGGGGCGGCGCGCGACGCCACGCGGCTGCGCGCCTATCTCACCGGAGGCGCGATCTTTCTGATCTTTTCCAGCGTCGTCGCGGTGCTGTGGCTCGGGGCCTTCGATGTGCTTGAAGGCCGCATGACCTCGGGCCTGCTCTCGCAGTTCGTGCTCTATGCAGTGCTCGGCGCGAGCTCGCTCGGCGAGCTGTCGCAAGTCTATGGCGAGGCGACCTCGGCTGCGGGCGCGGCGCAGCGCATCGGCGAGATACTGGCCCAAAAGCCGCGAATCGCCGCGCCCAAGAAGCCCAAGCAGCTCAAGGAGCCCATCGCCGGCCGGATCGCCTTCGAGAAAGTCGGCTTCAGTTACGGCGGCAACGGCGCGAAGGCCATCGACAACCTCGATCTCGTCATCGAGCCCGGAGAGCGCGTCGCGCTTGTCGGGCCGTCGGGCGCCGGCAAGTCGACGATCTTCGCGCTGCTCTTGCGCTTCTATGACGTCACCGAAGGCTGCATCACCCTCGACGGCGCCGATCTGCGCGAGCTGGACCCGGCCGCGCTTCGCCGCGCGATCGCGCTCGCGCCGCAGGATCCGGTGATCTTCGGCGCGAGCGTGCACGAGAATATCGCTTACGGCCGTGAGGACGCGCCGCGCCGCGAGGTCGAGGCCGCCGCGCGCCGCGCGCAGGCGCACGACTTTATCAGCGCTCTGCCCCAGGGCTACGACACCGAGCTCGGCGAGCGCGGCGTGACGCTTTCGGGCGGCGAGCGCCAGCGCCTCGCCATCGCTCGCGCGATCCTCGCGGACGCGCCGGTGCTGCTGCTCGACGAGGCCACCTCCGCCCTCGACGCCCAGAACGAGGCGCTGGTCCAGGCGGCGCTGGACGACGTGATGGCCGGACGCACGAGCCTCGTCATCGCCCATCGGCTCGCCACCGTGCAGGAGGCGGACCGCATCCTGGTGCTCGACGCCGGCAGGATCGTCGAAGAAGGCACGCATGAGGCGCTAATCGCCAAGAGCGGTCTCTACGCCAAGCTCGCGCGGCTTCAGTTCATGGATCAGCCGGCGAAAGTGGAGTAGCGCTCCGCCTTGGCGGCTACAGGCGCTCGATCTTTCGGGCGGCTTCGTCGATGAGATCGGCGACGGCGAACAGAAGCTGCTTGTCCGGCTGCGCGGAAAGGCGTTGGTGGAGCACGGCCTTGAGATTGCTCATGGCCCGAAAAACCGGTCCGGCGTCCACGACCTCGCTCTTCTGGCGCAGCTCCTCGAGCCTCGCGAGCGCAGCCTCGGCGTCCTTGCGATTCTCGGCAAGATGGGCCGAGCCGGCCTCGGTGACGGCGTAGAGCTTCTTCGCGCCTTCGGCCGCGCGGACCTCAACGTGGCCGAGCTCCTCGAGCAGAGTCAGCGTCGGGTAGACGACGCCCGGGCTCGGGGCGTAAGCGCCGCCTGTGCGCGTCTCGATCTCTCTGATGATGTCGTATCCGTGCCGCGGCTCACCTTCCAGCAGAAGAAGGATGACGAGGCGAAGCTCGCCGCCCTCGAACATACGGCGCCTCCCTCCCCGCCTGCCGCTCCGCTCGTCGTCGCCGCGCGGCCCGAAGCCTCTCCAGCCGAAGCCCGGACGCCCGCCGCCGAGCATGGCGCGCAGGCCCGCGAAATCCAGGCGTTCGTGTGAACGCCAGCCCATATGGTGGTGTCTCATGAAAACATGTCTCCTTTCGTTTAGATAGCTCTAAGATATATCGTGATAGCTCCTAATGCAAGTCCTTTTTGCGCGCCGAGCGGTTGCAGGAAGAGCGCTCGGGTCATGGAGCGACAGTTATTACTTTGGCCTCCGAACCGCCCACTCTGCGCGCCCCAACTGCGGCGGCCGATCGTTCGGCGCGAGCGACCAGCAGCCGCGCCGTCATTGACAAAGCCGCCGAAACCCGGTTCGACACGCGAACAAACGCCGCCCGCCGAAAGGAGATTTGCGACATGGTTTCCAAATTCATTCCCGCCGCCGGCGAGGCGCTCACCTTCGACGACGTGCTGCTGCGCCCCGGCCATTCCGAAGTCGCGCCCTCCGCCGTGAACATCTCCACGAGACTCACGCGCGACATCGCGCTGCATCTGCCCATTATTTCCTCCGCCATGGATACCGTGACGGAAGCGCGGCTCGCCATCGCCATGGCGCAGGCCGGCGGCATCGGCGTCGTCCACCAAAATTTCTCGCCCGCCGACCAGGCCGCAGAGGTGCGCAAGGTCAAGCGCTACGAAAGCGGCATGGTGGTCGATCCGATCACCATCCACCCCGACGAAACGCTCGCCGACGCGCTCGCGCTGATGGCCAAAAACGACATCTCAGGGATTCCCGTCGTCGAGCGCAGCTTTGGCGGCAAGAAGGGCAAGCTCGTCGGCATATTGACGCATCGCGACGTGCGCTTCGCCCAGGACACGCGCCAGCCGATCGCCGAGCTCATGACCAAGAAGCTCGTGACCGTGCGCGAAGGAGTGGGCCGCGATGAAGCCCAAAGGCTGCTGCATCTGCACCGCATCGAGAAGCTGTTGGTCGTCGACGAGGAATATGTCTGCGTCGGCCTCGTCACAGTGAAGGACATCGAGAAGGCGACGCAGCACCCCAACGCCTGCAAGGACGCGGAAGGGCGGCTGCGCGTCGCCGCCGCGACGACGGTCGGCGACCACGGCTTCGAGCGCGCGCTCGCCCTTATCGACGCCGGCGCCGACTGCATCGTCATCGACACGGCGCACGGCCACTCGCAGGCGGTCCTCGACCAGGTCGCGCGGGTCAAGAAGGCGAGCAACCGGGCCGCGATCATCGCCGGCAATGTCGCGACGGCGGAGGCGGCGAAGGCGCTGATCGACGCCGGCGCCGACACGATCAAGATCGGCATCGGGCCCGGCTCGATCTGCACGACGCGCATCATCGCCGGGGTCGGCGTGCCGCAGCTGACAGCGATCATGGAGGCGGCGTCCGAAGCGAAAAAGGCCGGCGTGCCGGTCATCGCTGACGGCGGCGTGAAATATTCCGGCGATCTCGCCAAGGCGATCGCCGCTGGCGCCGACGTCGTCATGATCGGCTCTCTGCTCGCCGGCGCCGAGGAGTCGCCCGGCGAGGTGTTCCTCTATCAGGGCCGATCGTTCAAGGCCTATCGCGGCATGGGCTCGGTGGGCGCGATGGCGGCGGGCTCGGCGACCCGCTATTTCCAGGGCGACGTCAAGGATCAGCTGAAGCTCGTGCCGGAGGGGATCGAAGGCCAGGTGCCCTATCGCGGCCCGGTGGCGCCGATTCTCTACCAGCTCGCGGGTGGATTGCGCTCGGCCATGGGTTATGTCGGCGCCCCGACGATCCGCGAGTTCCAGGAGAAGGCGACCTTCGTGCGCATCACCAACGCGGGGCTTCGCGAAAGCCATGTGCATGACGTGACGATCACGAGAGAGAGCCCGAACTATCCGACGGGGACGTGAGCGGGCCCTCTTCAAAGCCCCCTCCCCACCCCTCCCCCGCTTCGCGGGAGAGGGAGCGCGTTCCACGTTTTATTGGCGTTACGCGCAACGCCCGCCACCCCCTCTCCCGCGAAGCGGGGGAGGGTGAGGGAGGGGGCGCCGATGCGGCGCGTGAAGCAAGCGAGGACCTGTTGTCCTTCTCCTTCCCGCCCGTCGCGCGCGAGGACGCTCGCGCGCTGATCCTCGGCTCGCTGCCCGGCCAGGCGTCGCTCAAGGCGCAGCAATATTACGTGCAACCGCAGAACGCGTTCTGGCCGCTCATGGGCGAGCTTTTCGGCGCCGGGCGCGACCTGCCCTACGCCGAGCGCTTGCAACGGCTCCAGGAAAACCGAATTGCGCTCTGGGACGTTTGCGCAAGCGCCTGCCGGCCGGGCAGCCTCGACAGCGACATCGACCATGACAGCGTCGCGCCTAATGACTTCGCCGCGCTTTTTCGGCGTTGCCCGCGCATAAAGCTCGTCTGCTTCAACGGGGCGACGGCCGCGCGGCTCTATCACAAGCTCGTCACGCCAACGCTTAAGGCGGAAATCGCGACCCTCCGCCTGCCCTCGACGAGCCCCGCCCATGCGAGCCGCAGCTTCGCGCAAAAGCGCGAAGCCTGGGCGGCGGCGCTCCGATCACCCCGCGTCGAGGTCCTTTAGCCGCCCGAACACGCGCTCGGCGTCGAAGTGGTCGTCCTCGTCCTCGGCCGGCGGCGCGACCACGCGCTTGCCGAACACTTCCTCCTCGCTCGCGTGCGGCTCGTAATAGGGCTGGGTCGTCTCCTCCACCGGCATGAGCAGCGGCCCTTGCTCTATGTCCTGAGCCGGGCGATCCTTGGCCGACTTCGCCACCTCGAAATCGAGATCGATCTGCGAGCACAGCCCCAAGGTCACCGGATCCATGGGCGTCAGCGCCGCCGAGTTCCAATGCGTGCGCTCGCGGATCGCCTTCAGCGTCGCCTTGGTCGTGCCGACGAGACGCATGATTTGCGCGTCCTTGAGCTCGGGATGGTTGCGCACCAGCCAGAGAATAGCGTTCGGCCGATCCTGCCGCCGCGACAGCGGCGTGTAGCGCGGACCCTGCCGGCGCTTGACCTCGGGCAGCTTGATCTTCGACACATAGAGGCCCAGCTGGTGGGCGGGGTCCGCCTCGCCCTTGGCGATCTCCTCGCGCGAGAGTTGGCCGGAGGTCACGGGATCCTGGCCGCGGATACCAGCGGCCACCTCGCCGTCGGCGATGCCCTTGACCTCGAGCGGATGCAATTTGCAGAAATCGGCGATCTGGTCGAAGGTGAGCGAGGTGTTCTCCACGAGCCAGACGGCGGTCGCCTTCGGCATCAGCGGTGCGTTGCTCATGTTGGCAAAGACTCCAGTCTTACGGCAGGAAATGGGCGAGACTCCACGCGCCGTCCGGCGCGGGCAGCAAACCAGTCCAATCCTGCGGGGATTGCCCTTATATAGCGCGCCGCGGCGTCGAGCGCAAATTCTGTTTCGCGCCGCCCTTCTTTCGGCGGAGCGGAGAAGGGCCTGAGAAAATGAGCCCAACGCATCTCCTCCCGGTCACATTTTCCCCATTTTGCCGCACGACGACGCGAGGCTTGCGCCCGCCGGCGCATTCGCCGTCGCAAAATACCGGCCTGACTTTATAACAGACTGATTTTACTTGTTTTTATAGATGCTTCGAAGCTGGCGTATCGACGCCGAATCCCCTATAGCAGTTAAGGTTCATCTCTTGATTCGGGATTGGCGCCGACCTTGGCCGACGACACGCACGACAAAAACGAGCCCCAGGCTCCTGGCTCAGACATCCGTCCGGTATCCATCGCCGACGAAATGAGGCGCTCCTATCTCGATTACGCGATGAGCGTGATCGTCTCCCGCGCGCTGCCGGAGGTACGCGACGGCTTGAAGCCCGTACATCGGCGCATTCTGTTCTCGATGCACGAGAACGGGCACACGCCCGACAAGCCGCACGTGAAATCGGCGCGCATCGTCGGCGACGTCATGGGTAAATATCACCCGCATGGCGACGCCGCGATTTACGATGCGCTCGTGCGCATGGCGCAGCCCTTCTCGATGCGGCTGCGGCTCATCGACGGGCAAGGCAATTTCGGCTCTGTCGACAACGACCCGCCGGCGCAGATGCGCTACACTGAGGCGCGCCTCGCCAAGCCGACGATGGCGCTCTTACAGAATATCGACGAAGGCACGGTCGATTTTCAGCCGAACTATGACGGCAAGGAGCAGGAGCCGTCGGTGCTGCCGGCGCGCTTCCCCAATCTTCTCGTCAACGGCGCCGGCGGCATCGCCGTCGGCATGGCGACGAACATTCCGCCCCATAATCTTGGCGAGGTCATCGACGCGACCATAGCCCTCATCGACAGGCCCGACATCACGATCGCCGAGCTTATGGAGATTGTGCCCGGGCCGGACTTCCCGACCGCTGCGACGATTCTCGGCCGCGGCGGCGCGCGCAGCGCCTATACGACGGGGCGCGGCTCGATCATCATGCGCGCGACCTATCGCATTGAGACCATCCGCAAGGACCGCGACGCGATCATCGTCTCCGAGATCCCTTACCAGGTCAACAAGGCCGCCCTCGTCGAGCGCATCGCCGAGCTCGTGCGCGAGAAGAAGATCGAGGGGCTGGGCGACCTGCGCGACGAGTCCGATCGCGAGGGCATGCGCATCGTCATGGAGTTGAAGCGCGACGCGGTGCCGGACGTGGTGTTGAACCAGCTCTGGCGTCATACGGCGATGCAGACGAGCTTCCCCGTGAACATGATCGCGCTGAACGGCGGCCGTCCGGAGATGCTGACGCTGTTCGACGTCCTGCGCGCCTTCGTCGATTTCCGGGAAGCCGTCGTCACCCGGCGCACCAAGTTCCGCCTAGCCAAAGCGCGCGACACCGCGCATCTGCAGGTTGGTCTCGCGATAGCCGTCGCCAATATCGACGAGGTGATCCGTCTGATCCGCACTTCGCCCGACGCCGCCGCCGCGCGCGAGGCGCTGATGGCGCGCGCCTGGCCGGCCAAGGACATGGCCCCGCTCGTCGCGCTGATCGCCGATCCGCGCCATGCGCTCGGCGACGACGGCACGTGCCGGCTCTCGGAGGCTCAGGCGCGCGGCATTTTAGATTTGCGCCTGCAACGTTTGACGGCGCTGGGCCGCGACGAAATCTCGGCGGCGTTGGAGAAGCTCGCGGCGGAGATCGCCGAGTATCTCGATATCCTGGGCTCGCGCGAGAAGCTCTTCGGCATCGTGAAAGACGAACTGCGCGAGGTGAAGGAGCTTTACGCGACGCCGCGGCGCACGCAGATCATCGATGCCGACGGCGAGGTCGAGGATGAAGACCTCATTGCGCGCGAGGACATGGTGGTGACGGTCTCGCACGCGGGATACATCAAGCGCGTGCCGCTCTCGACCTATCGCGCGCAAAGGCGCGGCGGCAAGGGCCGTTCGGGCATGGAGACCAAAGAGGACGATTTTGTCGCGCGGTTGTTCGTCGCCTCCACGCATCAGCCCGTCCTCTATTTCTCCTCGAAGGGCCAGGTCTATAAGGAGAAGGTCTGGCGATTGCCCTTGGCCTTGCCGCAGGCGCGCGGAAAGGCGCTCATCAACCTCTTGCCGTTGTCCGAAGGCGAGC
>DASPSI010000050.1:0-21554 GCA_035624015.1 Methylocystis sp. | reverse complement strand
TAATCCTACTGCGTCAAAAGCCCCGAAAAGGATGGAAGCCGTCATTGCGAGCGAAGCGAAGCAATCCAGGGCCTCACCAGCGCACGTCGCGGCATGTTCACGCCTCTGCGGCGCGACGTTTTCCGTTGCGTCCTGGACCCTGGATTGCTTCGCTTCGCTCGCAATGACGCGGCTTCTGCGTCACGGATCAACTTGTGACGCAGTAGAACTAAGAGGGCGCAGCCAAGTTTGATACCGTTACGCCGGGGGAATTGGCGTGACGGCGCTGGTATAGCGTCTCACTGAATCATCTTGACGGTGCGACCCACGCCAGGGCTGTTGGGTTGATTGCCTGTGCCGTTCGTGCCTTCCGGCGAGATCCAGTCCGGAACCCACGTCAGGGCGACGACAACAAAGATCACTATACCCGCCACGTACAGGAGCGTCCTGCCGATTTCCGAGGTGCTGTGGACCGAGGCCATTTGTCTCCCTCCTGGTTTTTGTTGTTTGGTATGAAGACTTTCATCTTCTTTCATACTCTAGCCTGAAATTAACGGATTGACAATTGGTATTTGTCCTAGCAGGCGGTTGGGCTGAGCATTGGAGCGGCTTCCGGCGGGCGATTTTTCGTCACGCTGCGACGCTTCAGAGCCGCTCCTTGAAGCTCAGCAATGCATCTCGATCCCAATTCTGGCGCCGTCCGCTTCCCGCCCGGCGGCCCTCATGCGGCTTTCAGGCGGATGCCAGCACGATCCACTCGCGACGCGCGGCCTCGAGACCGCGTAGCGAAAACTAGCGGAAGCCCATCACCGATTTGATGATCCCAAAACCGGCTCCGGCGTCTGCTTGGGAAGCGCATAAGCGGACGGCCGCTTATGGCGCTTAACGCCTGCTCCCTGGCCCTCGAACATTCTTTGCGAGAACGGTTCAAAAACGAACATTTTTCAAGCGGGAGCCTCGGGGTCTCGCAGACGACGTCGAGGAGCGCGGAGGACGCGGCTGCGGGTCCCTCAAAGGTCTCGAAATCCGCGCCTCAAATCCTCGGCCTTGCCTTCGAGAAATGAGACCGCCGCCGGCGCCTCCTCACTTCGCGTTCAGCACCGTCCGGCATTCCGACGGCAGCGCCGAGATGGGCATCGGCGGCCAGGTCTTGCCCGATTTCCTCGGATGCAGCGCCTCAGGCGTGAACCACCAGGCGAGCGAGGCGTCGCAGCCGTCGCCCGGCAGCGTCGCATCTTGGTCGCGGCAGCTCTCCGCGCCCCTCGGGCAGTAAAGCCGCACATGGAAATGATAGTTATGCGCATAGTAAGGGCGCACCTTGCGCATCCAGGGCTCGCCCGCCGCGACCCGGCACATCGCCCGCTTGATCGCGGCGTTGACGAAAATGCGCTGCACCGCCGGATCCTGCGCGGCGGCGCGCACCACGGCGAGCTGGCCCTCCGTCCATACGCCGGGGATCACGTCGAGCCCGTCCTCGCGCACCATGTCGGTCGCCGACATCTCCTCGCGCTCCTCGCGCGAGAGCTCGCGATTAGGCATGGGCGTCAGCCAGATGTCGGCGTCGAGCCCGATCTGGTGCGAGGCGTGGCCGGTCAGCATGGGTCCGCCGCGCGGCTGCGACATGTCGCCGATCAAGAGGCCCGGCCAGCCCGAGGCGCGCGCGGCCGCGGGGGTGAAGCGCTCGAGAAAGGCGACGAGGGCAGGATGACCCCAATTGCGATTGCGCGAGGGGCGCATGACCTGCCAGCTCGGCCCGTTCAGCGGCAGCTCGACGCCGCCTGAAAGACAGCCCTTGGAGTAAAAGCCGATCGGCTCCGGCTCCATCGGGGCCGGCGCGGCGGCGCGGCCGAACAGCTCCTTGGCCGGGGTCGTCGGCGCGGAAGGGTTCGCCAAGGGCGGCAGCGGCTTGGGATCGACCGACCCCTTCTCCTGCGCCGTCGCGGCGGCGACGGCCGCCGCCACTGCCAGCGTTAGTCCCAAAAGCCATGGTCTCTTAAGCATAGGCGTGTCCCGGAGGCGCTCTACATAGGCTTAAACGGGGGGATTTCCGTTGTGTTGTCAACCCTACCTGCCGTTGAGTGTTGCGAGGAGCGATCATCTCGGCAAGTATACCGCAAGCCTTGCGGTGGCGTATCGGGAGAAGAGTCATGTCCGTCGGGTCAGCTATGAAGTTCGCGTTAAGCCCCATCTTTGCGGTGTTGGGGATGGTGGGCGCAGCCCAGGCGACGACCCGCATCCACATCGACCTGAGCGCGCAGACGATGCATGTCGAGTCGTCGAGGGGCTCCTATACCTGGGCCGTGTCGACCGCGCGCTCGGGCTACAGCACGCCGCGCGGCAGCTACGCTCCCACCGGCATGCAACGGATGCACTATTCAAAAAAGTATCACAATTCGCCGATGCCCTATTCGATCTTCTTCCGCGGCGGCTACGCCATTCACGGCACCTATGAAACTGGCGCGCTGGGGCGCCCCGCCTCGCACGGCTGCGTGCGGCTCTCGCCCGAGCACGCCGCCATGCTCTATCAGATGGTTCAGGCCGAGGGCGGCAGCATCTCGATCAGCGGCGCGCCTCCGGGATCCACGCGTTTCGCGAGCCGTCGCCATAACCGCGGAACGATGTTCGCGAGCCGTCACACCTATGGAGAGGCTCTGGGCTATGCGGAGACCTATCGCCATGGCGGCGCGACCGTAAGGAGCTGGCAGCGCAACCCCGCTGCGAGCCCCTTCAGCTCGTTCTTCGGCTTCTGACGGCGCGGCGCGGGGCTACGCCGGAGGGGCTTTCCGGCGTCGATCGCTTGGGCTCAAGGCCTTCTTCTCCCCGGCCTCGGGCTCTCGCCGTTGCTGCGAGCGTCATGGGCGCTAGCTCCGGCAAGATCGAAAAGGGGGCGCGCATGAAGGATGAGCAAAGCCCCGGCTCGTTTCTGTCGACGCAATGCTGCGTCGTGGGCGGCGGCCCGGCGGGCATGATGGCGGGCTTCTTGCTGGCGCGCGTCGGCGTCGACGTCGCCGTGCTCGAGAAGCATGAGGATTTCTTTCGCGATTTTCGCGGCGACACTATTCATCCTTCGACGCTCGAGCTCTTCGGCGAGCTCGGCCTGCTCGACGATTTTCTGAAGCTTCCGCATATGGAGGCGCGCGAGCTCGACGGCTTTCTCGGTGAAGAGAAGGTGACCGTCGCCGACTTCTCCCGGCTGCCGACGCGGTGCAAGTTCATCGCTTTCATGCCGCAATGGGACTTCCTCAATTTTGTCGCCGAGCGCGGGGGGCGCCTTCCGGCCTTCCGCCTGCTGCTTGGCGCGGAGGCGACCGACCTCATCATCGAGGACGGCGTCGTGAAGGGAGTGAGCGCGCGGACGAAGGACGGCTCGCTGCAGATTGGGGCTGCGCTGACGATCGGCGCCGACGGGCGACATTCGCTGATGCGCGACAAGGCCGGCTTCACGCCACGAAACCTTGGCGCGCCCATGGACGTGTTGTGGTTCCGCATCTCTCGTCGCCGGGACGATCCCGACAACCCCGCGGGGCGTTTTGAGCCGGGCCGTTTCCTAGTCGCCATCAACCGCAGCGACTATTGGCAGTGCGGCTACCTCATCCCCAAAGGCGGTTTCGATGCGGTGAAGCATAAGGGCCTGTCCGACTTTCGCGCCGATCTCGCCAAGCTCGCGCCTTTTCTCGCCGATCGCGTCGCCGAGCTGCGGGACTGGGAGCAGATACGGCTGCTGACCGTCGCCGTCGATCGCTTGCCCCAGTGGAGCCGGCCGGGCCTGCTCTGTATCGGCGACGCGGCGCACGCGATGTCGCCGATCGGCGGCGTGGGAGTTAACCTCGCGGTGCAGGATGCGGTAGCCGCCGCGAACATCCTGGGCGACGCCCTGCGAAGAGGCGCGCCCGCGGCGAAGCTGCTCCAGTCCGTGCAGCGCCGCCGCGAGTTCCCGGTCAAGGCGACGCAAGCCGTTCAGCTTTTCATCCAGAACCGCTTCATCACTGGCGTGCTCGCGGGCGCCTCGCCGAAAAGGCTGCCGACGCCCCTGGTCTTGCTGCGAAAATTTCCGTTTCTGCAGCGCCTCGCGGCGCGCTTCATCGGCTTGGGCTTGCGCCCGGAGCACGTTCGCGTGGCGTGACCTTTGTGCGCGGCAAGCGAAGAGGCGGCCGCGCTCATTTCGCGGCCCCGGCAGACCCAAGGGGTGGACGCGAATGGCGCGGCCTGAAACGGCGCCATTGATCGACGACGCTTGCGGAATAGCTCATCTGAAACGCAGCGGCGAAGGCCTCGCCGTCCTCCAGCCGGTTCAGCAGGCCGGCAAAAGCCTCGGGCGCGCCGTCGCGCAGCCAGGCCACGAACAATGCCGCTTGCCTGAAGGCCAGCCGCTGGCGCGTCGTGACGATGTCTGCATCCGACTCTCGCTTCGTGGGCTCGCGCTCAAAGCGGATGTCCGCGAAGCTCCGCCAGAGGCCGTCGTCGTCGACAACGATTGCATAGCCCTCGCGCAAGGCGATTCTGGCCTCCTCGTCGGTGAGGCCCTCGGCGGCGCCCCCGTCCGAGACCATGACGGCGAGGCCCTCCGAGAACCAGCTCGGCAAAGGGCCGCCCCGCGCGCCGCGCCAGCCGAAGAGGTGGTTATGCGACAGCTCATGCGCGAGCACGCCCGCGAGGCGGTCACGCTCCTCCCCACAGAGCGTCGGCGAGAGCATGATGCGGCCGTCGCGCGCGGTCGCCGCGACGCCGGCGTCGCCAAGGCCGTTGGCGCGCGCGTAATCGCCGAACGAGGCGTAAACGCCGACAATGGGTTGTCGGACGAAGGGTCGGCCCTGCCGACTCTGCACGCGTTCCATCGCGCCGGGCAAAACCGCGGCGACCTCGCGGGCGCAGCCTATCACCGCCGGCTGGTAATGGATTCGCGAGTCGCGCGCGAGCGTCGGCAGGCCAGCAGGATCGTTGAGCCGCGCGTCGACGGCGCGCCGCGCCGCGGGATTGGCGACGAGAGCGGCGCAAACGGCGGCGAGGGCGAACGGGGCCCAGACGCCGAAAGAGAAGCTGCGAGGCGCGCGCATGAAGAGGACCAGCAGGGAAATCGATCTTATCTTACCTGGCGCGACGTCGCTCCTCCTTTCGCGCGCGATAACTTTGCCCAATCGTTGCGCTTGACGAAGCGGGGATCGAGGCGCATCTTTTTTTACAGAATCACTCTCCGCGCGGGAGAGACCGGCTCCGCCGGCGCCGAAGGCGCAACCGCCCCGGAAACGCTCAGGCAAAAGAACCGCGCGAGGGAACGAAACTCTGGAAAGCGGCGCCCGACGGCGCCCGCCGACGGGCGAAACCCGCTTCGAGAGCGGGGAATCTCTCAGGCATCCCGGACAGAGGGGGCGCGCTTATGGAGGACTCCATAGGCGTGTCCTGCTCAATTTCGGGAGAGGCCCGAGTGGATCAGTCCGTTCCTCTGCTCAAGACCCCGCTCCATGACTTGCACCGGCGTCTCGGCGCGCGCATGACGGCGTTTGCCGGCTACGAGCTGCCGCTGCATTACGAACGCGGGCTCGTCGCCGAGCATCTTTTCACGCGCGAGAAGGCGGGGCTGTTCGACGTTTCCCATATGGGACAAATGATCCTCTCGGGCGCGGGGGCGGCGCGTGGTCTCGAGACGCTTTGCGCCGCCGATCTTATCGAGCTTCCCGCCCAGCGCACGCGCTACACGCAATTCCTCGACGGGAGCGGCGGCATTCTCGACGATCTCATGGCGACGCGGCTGCCAGGACGCGAAGAAGCGTTCTTCCTAGTCGTCAACGCCGCGACGAAGGGGCAGGACTTCGCGCTTCTATCGCAAAAGTTCCCGCAGCTGAGGCTGCTCATGCAGGAGCATCGCGCGCTGCTCGCGCTGCAAGGTCCGCTCGCCGCGCGCGCGCTTGCGCCGCTCCTTCCCGGGGTCGAGAGCTTGAGCTTCATGGACTGGCGCGCTTTCGATTTCGAGGGCGCCGGCGTCTACGTCACGCGCTCGGGCTACACCGGCGAGGACGGCTTCGAGATTTCGCTGCCGGCTGCGCTCGCGGAAGCCTTCGCCGAGCGCCTTCTCGCTGATCCCGACGTTGCGCCGATCGGTCTCGGCGCTAGAGATTCTTTGCGGTTGGAGGCGGGCGTCTGCTTATGCGGCCACGACATCGATCGTTCGACCGATCCCGTGGAGGCGGGGCTCGCCTTCTCGATCGGTCGGCGCCGGCGCGCCGAAGGCGGCTTTCCAGGCTTTGCGCGCATCGCGGAGGCCCTGTCGCAAGGGCCGAGGCGTCGTCGCCTCGGTCTCCTGCCGCAGGGCAAGGCGCCCGTGCGCGAGGGCGCGCCGCTCATGACGGTGGAAGGCGCAGCCGTCGGGCGCGTGACCTCCGGCGGCTTCTCGCCGAGCCTTCGCATGCCGATCGCCATGGGCTATGTCGCCTCGCCGTTCGCCGCGGCCGATACGGCTCTCGTCACAGAGCTGCGCGGCAGGAGCGTCGAGCTTCTCGTCACGAAGCTCCCCTTCGTCCCCCATCGTTACGTTCATCTCAAGCAGGAGGCCGCATGAGCACGACATACTTCACCGCAGACCACGAGTTTCTGAAGGTGGAGGGCGACATCGCCGTCGTCGGCATCACCGATTACGCGCAGGAGCAGCTTGGCGACATCGTCTTCGTCGAGCTGCCATCGACGGGAAAAGCGATCGAAAAGGGCGCGACGCTTGCGACCGTCGAGAGCGTGAAGGCCGCGAGCGAGGTCTACGCCCCGGTTTCGGGCGAGGTCGTCGAGGTAAACGCGGCGCTCGAGGAGGCGCCAGGAACCGTCAACGCGGACCCGCAAGGCGCAGGCTGGTTCGTGAAGCTGCGGCTCACGAACAAGGAAGAGCTCGCGTCGCTGCTCGACGCGTGCGCCTACGACGCGCATCTGAAAACGCTGTGAGACCCTGCGACGGAGACGCGGCCCATGCGTTATCACCCTCTCACAAGCGCCGACCGCGAGGCGATGCTCGCGGCGATCGGCTTCGCCTCCTTCGAGGATCTTTTCACGGAGGCGACGGGAACGCCGCCTCTCGCGGGCGACCTTGGGCTGCCGCCGGGCAAGTCCGAGGTGGAGGTGGAGCGCCATCTCCTGCGGCTTGCGGAAAATAATCTGTCCGCCAGCCGCGCGCCCTTCTTCCTCGGCGCCGGCGCCTATCGTCATCACATTCCCGCGAGCGTCGACCATCTGATCCAGCGCTCGGAGTTCCTGACGAGCTACACGCCCTACCAGCCGGAAATCTCGCAGGGCACGCTGCAGCATCTTTTCGAGTTCCAAACGCAGGTCGCGCTCTTGACCGGCATGGAGATCGCCAACGCCTCGATGTATGACGGCTCGACCGCCTGCGCCGAGGCGATGCTGATGGCGCATCGGTTGACCAAAAGGCGCAAGGCGCTGCTCTCCGGCGGGCTGCATCCGCATTACGCCAAGGTCGCCGGAACCGTCGCGCGGATGGCCGGCGACGAGATCATGCTCGCGCCGCCCGACGTGACGGCGAGCGAGGACCTCATAGGGAAGATCGACGACAGCCTTTCCTGCGTCATCGTGCAGACGCCGGACTTTTTCGGCAATCTCCGCGACCTCTCAGGAATAGCCGAGGCATGCCGTCGACATGGCGCCTTGCTCGTCGCCGTCTTCACCGAGGCCGTGTCGCTCGGGCTCGTCACGCCGCCGGGCGAGATGGGCGCCGATATCGTCGTCGGCGAGGGCCAGTCCATCGGCAATGCGCTGAACTTCGGCGGACCCTATGTCGGCCTGTTCGCGACGCGCGAGAAATATATGAGGCAAATGCCGGGCCGCCTTTGCGGCGAGACCCAAGACCTCGACGGCCGGCGCGGCTTCGTGCTGACGCTCGCGACCAGGGAGCAGCACATCCGCCGAGACAAGGCGACCTCGAACATCTGCACCAATTCCGGGCTGTGCGCGCTCGCCTTCAGCATCCATCTGACGCTGCTCGGCGAAATTGGCCTCCGCAAGCTCGCGCGCGTCAATCACGCCAACGCCGTGCTGCTGAAGGAGCGCCTTGCCGAGCTCGATGGCGTCGAGATCTTGAACAAGGCTTTCTTCAACGAATTCACGCTGCGCCTGAAAGGCGACGCGGCGAGGATCGTCGAGGCGCTCGCGCGCCGCGGCGTGCTGGCGGGCGTTCCCGTCTCGCGGCTTTTGCCCGGCGCGGGACTAGACGACCTGCTGCTCGTTGCGACTACGGAGCTTAACACCGATGACGATCGCACCGCGCTGGTCACGGGACTGAGGGAGATCATCTGATGCTCGATCACGTTCACGAAGCGCAGCGGCCCCTTGCCGGCGGCCGCGCCCTCGATCTCGAGGAGCCTCTGCTGTTCGAGATCGGCCGCACGGAAGTCTCGGGCGTCGATCTCGACGAGCCGGCGCCGCATGCGTCGCAGCTCGGCGGGCTCGAGCGCAAAATGCCGATCGGCCTGCCGGGCCTTTCCGAGCCCGAGACGATGCGTCATTTCGTGCGCCTGTCGCGGTTGAACTATTCCATCGACGCCGGACTCTATCCGCTCGGCTCCTGCACGATGAAGCACAATCCGCGCCTCAACGAGAAGATGGCGCGCCTATCGGGCTTCGCCGACATCCACCCCTTGCAGCCGCAGTCCACCGTGCAGGGCGCGCTGGAGCTGATGCGGCAGCTCGCCGACTGGCTGTTGAAGCTCACCAATATGGAGGCGATAGCGCTTTCGCCCAAGGCCGGCGCGCATGGCGAAAGCTGCGGCCTCATGGCGATCAAGGCCGCGATCGCCGCCAAGGGTGAGGGAGAGACGCGCCGAACCGTGCTCGTGCCGCAATCGGCGCACGGCACAAATCCGGCGAGCGCCGCGCTGCTCGGCTTCACGGCGCAGCCGGTTCCGGCGGGCCCCGACGGCATCCTGCATTTCGAAGATGTGGAGAAGCTCATTGGCCCGCATGTGGCGGCGATCATGCTGACCAATCCCAACACTTGCGGGCTGTTCGAGCGCGACGCAGGCAGGATCGCCGAAGCCGTGCATGCGGCCGGCGGCTATTTCTATTGCGACGGCGCCAATTTCAACGCCCTCGCTGGCCTCACGCGGCCCGGCGACTTCGGCGTCGACGCCATGCACCTCAATTTGCACAAGACGTTTTCGACGCCGCACGGCGGCGGCGGGCCGGGCGCGGGACCCGTCGTCTTGTCGCGCAGGCTCGCGCCTTTCGCGCCGGCGCCGGCGCTCGTGCAGGACGGCGCGAACTTGCGGCTCGTCGAGGACGGCCAGGGTTTTGGCCGCATGACGGCGTTCCACGGACAGATGGGCATGTTCGTGCGAGCGCTCGCCTACATGCTCGCGCATGGCGGCGACGGCCTGAGGCAGGCTTCGAGCGACGCGGTGCTTTCCGCAAATTATCTGCGCGCGGCGCTCTCGGACCTCATGACCCAGCCTTTCGGCGATCGCGCATGCATGCACGAGGCGCTGTTCGACGAGGAGTGGCTTTCGGGAACCGGCGTTTCGACGCTCGATTTCGCCAAGGCGCTGATCGACGAGGGTTACCATCCAATGACGATCTACTTCCCGCTCGTTGCGCATGGCGCGATGCTGATCGAGCCGACGGAGTCGCAGCCCAAGGCCGCACTCGACGCCTTCGTCGCGACGCTGCGCCGGCTTGGCGCGCGGGCGCTGGCGAAGGAGGCAGCGGCGTTTCGCGAGGCGCCGCTCCACGCGCCGCGCCGGCGGCTCGACGAGACGCAGGCGGCCCGCAAGCCCGTGCTGCGGTGGACTCACAAAGCGGGCTAGCGCTTGAGGGAGCAACCGTCTACACTCGCTCTAGCTGGAAAAGGACAGGCGCCGAAGGGGCGGCGCCGACAGCAAGCGCGAGGCGGGTTCGGGGAATGAGAGTCACCCTGGTTCAGATGAATTCGATCAACGACAAGGCCGCCAATCTCGCCGCCGCCAGGACGCTCATGGAAAAGGCCGTCGAACAGGAGCGCCCCGACTGGATCTGCTTGCCGGAATGTTTCGACTTCCTCGGCGGCTCCCGCGCCGAGAAGATGGAGGCCGCGGAAGACATGCCGGGCGGCCCTGCTTATACGCTGTGCCAGGAGATCGCCCGCAAGCATCGCGTCTTCGTGCACGCGGGGTCGATGCTCGAAAAGATCCCGGGCGAGGACCGCATCCACAACACCACGGCAGCGTTCAACCGCGACGGCGCCGAGGTTGCACGTTATCGCAAGATCCACATGTTTGACATCACCGCGCCCGACGGGGCGAAATACCATGAGAGCGCCGCGTTCAAGCCAGGCGCGCAGGTGGTGACCTATGATTGCGAGGGCGTCACGGTCGGCTGCGCCATCTGCTACGATCTGCGCTTCCCCTATCTGTTCCAGGCGCTCGCTGAGAAGGGCGCCGAACTCATCGCGCTGCCCTCGGCCTTCACGCTCGTCACCGGCAAGGACCATTGGGAGGTGCTCTGTCGCGCGCGGGCGATCGAGAACGAGGTCTATTTCTGCGCTCCCGCGCAGACCGGCGCGCATAAGGCCGGACATGAGACGAGGTTCACCTTCGGCAACTCGCTGATCGCCGATCCCTGGGGCCACGTTGTCGCCAAAGCGTCGGAGGGGGCGGGGCTCGTCTCAAGCTATGTGGATCTCGAGCGGGTTCGCAAGGTGCGGGCAATGATTCCCGTCGCCAAGCACAGGGTTGAACTATAGACGCTTTTTGCGCGACTCGTTGAACGTACTCGCGCTCAAGTTTTGAGCCAGGGCGCAAAAACGTCGCGATTCGCGTTGCCTGCAGCGCACTTGCAATTTCTGGATTTATTATTAGTGTGTGGGTTGAAAGCTCCTGGCGGCAGGCTTTCGATCTCAGCGGCACAGGCCAAGCGACGGGAGCGCAAGGGCCCAGGCGCGAACGAAGTTTCAAGCGTGCATCGCCATCGAGCGCTGGTAGTGGGCCGATGAACAAAAACAATGGAATGCGGGGGGGTGTTTTGACGCGAGCGGCTTTGCGGGAGGCGGTCTACGCCTGTTGCCCGAGTCTGTCGCGCTCTGAGGCGCGCAAGATCCTCGACACGACTTTCGAAGAGATATCCCTGGCCCTGATGCGCGGCGAGCAGGTCAAGCTACGCTCATTCGGGACGTTCAACGTCCGCCAGAAGCGCGGGCGAATCGGCCGCAACCCCAAGACCGGGGTCGAAGCCGAGATTTGCGCGCGCAAGGTGTTGACTTTCAAGGCGTCGCCGGTGCTGATCGCGCAGCTGAACGGCGAGACCGGCGTCGAGGAAGCCGAAGACTAAAGGCGTAGCGCACGACATGATTGGCGGCGGTCGCGGTCGCCGCGCTTTCCTTGGCCCCCAATTCGCGCTATCGCGCTGCAAAAGAGCTTCGCGGCCGCTCGCGAGCGCGAATTGCAGGGACAACGCATGCACAAGTTGAGCCTCGCGGTCGCGGCCTTCGCCGCGCTCGCGCTAGCCGTCGGCGCTTACGCCGGCGATCTGGAGACGCTGCTGCTCGGAGGGGCCGCGGCGGGGTGCGCCTACGCCGCACGGAAATCGGCGACCGGATCGAGCTATCTGAAGATATTCATCGCGACCTATTCCGTCGAAGCCATCGTCTTCGGCGGGTTGTGGCTGCTGCGCGTCGCGGACCTCTGGCCAGAAAGCCTCCAGGACTACGTGGCGCCGGCGACCATGGGCATCACCGTCTCCGGCTTTTCGATGCTCGCTTATGCGCTCGGCCACTTCCCGGTCGTCAAGCGCATGATGGCGATCGCCGACCTCTATTTCAGCGCGGCCGATCCAGCGCCGGCGCGTCTGTGGCCCTTTCCCGCCTTCGTCACGAAGGAACGGGCGATCGGCGCGGCTCTGCTCGTCGCCTTGATCCTCATGCATCAGATCGCCGTCGGCATCGGCGTGCGCATCACGTTCTATTACCGTGACATGATGAACGCGCTGCAGGAGATGAACGCGGGCGAGTTCTGGCGCCAGGTCCTGCTCGTGTTCGCGCCATGGGCCTTCTTCAGCGTCGCCCTAGGCCTGGTGGACGTCTTCGTCTACGCGATCATGATCATCCGCTGGCGCCGCTGGCTGACCGACCATTACGCGAACAAGTGGCTAGATGGCCACCGGCACTACGTGGTCCAGCTTCAGGAAGGCCAGGCCGACAACCCCGACCAGCGCATCGCCGAGGACGTGGCCCGATTCATCGACGGCAGGATTTCCGGGATCAAGGTCGGCCAAGGCGTCTACGGCTTCTCCCTCCTGCTCGCGGACACGCTCAGCTCGCTCGCGTCCTATTCGATCGTGCTATGGGGTCTCTCCGGCAACTATCCCATTCCCGGCACCTCGATCGTCGTGCCGGGGCTCTTGTGCTGGGTGGCCTTGGCTTATGCGATCCTCGGCTCGCTCGTCACGCACAAGCTCGGCTGGCCGCTCATCGGATTGAAAAATGAGCAGCAGCACCGCGAGGCGGATTTCCGGTTCGGACTGGCGCGCTTGCGCGAATACGGCGAGCAGGTCGCGCTGCTCGAGGGCGAGCGCTTCGAGCTGGCGCTGCTGTCGCGCCGGTTCGCGGCCATCGTGGGCAACTATCTCAGCCTCGTTTTCAAGCAAATCAGGCTGAAGCTGTTCACCGACACCTTCAACCAGGCGGCCGAGCTTCTGCCCTATCTGATCGCGGCTCCTTTTTACTTTGCCGGCCGTTTCAAGATGGGCGTGCTGACGCAGACCGCCGAGTCGTTCCGCAGCGTCAAGGAGTCGCTGAACTTCTTCGTCGACTATTATGTCGAGCTCGCCGATTTTCACTCCGTTCTCGATCGACTTTCCTCCTTGGACGCGGCGCTCGACCGCGCGGAGCTGCTGATCGGAGAAGCGCCGCCGCGCCCCTGCGAAGGAAAAGAGTTTTCTGTCGACGCCGCGTTGGGGCTGCCGGACGGACGGCGCATCGTCGAGGCGAGAGGGCTCGTGCTCGCGGCTGGCCAGTCCGTGCTGCTCGCGGGGCCGTCGGGCTCCGGCAAATCGACGCTGTTCCGCGCCATCGCCGGCGTCTGGCCCTATGTCGATGGCGTCGTGGCGCCGCCGAAAGGCGCGCGCGTGCTGGTGCTGCCGCAGCAGCCTTACATCCCGATGGGCACGCTCGCCGCGGCGCTCGTCTACCCCGGCGCGCCCGGAGATTTCCCGCGCGAGCGCGTTGAGGAGGCGCTTCAGCAGGCCCGTCTCGGCCAGTTCAAAACCATGATCGATGTGGAAAGCGACTGGGGTCAGCGGCTCTCGGGCGGCGAGCAGCAACGCGTCGCCATCGCGCGGGCGCTGCTCGCCAAGCCAGATTGGCTGTTCCTCGACGAAGCGACCTCGGCGCTCGACGAGAAGCTCGAAGCGGACATCTATCAGACGCTGAAGGAGCGCCTGCCGCAGACGACCGTCGTCTCCATCGGCCACCGCAGCGCGCTGCGCGCGTTCCACGAGCGCCATCTCGTGATGGCGCCCGTCGGATACGACAGTTTCTCGCCGCGCGAGCAGGCGCTGACGTCATGAGCAAGGCCGCTGGCGACGATCGCGCGGGCGGGCGCTCGCTCAAGACGCGCGTGAGGACCGCCCGCAAGCGGTCGCTTTCTTCGACGCTGTGGCTCGAGCGCCAGCTCAACGACCCCTATGTCGCGCGCGCCAAGCGCGAGGGCTATCGCTCGCGCGCCGCTTACAAGCTGATCGAGATGGACGAGCGATTCCATCTTTTGAAGCCCGGCCAGCGCATCGTCGATCTCGGGGCCGCCCCGGGCGGCTGGTCGCAGATCGCGGCGCAGCGCGTGAAGTCCGCCGAGGGCAAGGGCAAGGTCGTGGGCGTCGATCTGCTCAATATGGAGCCGATCCCGGGCGTCGAATTCGCGGTCAAGGATTTCAACGACGCCGACGCGCCGGACTTCATCAAGGCGATGCTTGAGGGCGAGGCGGATGGCGTGATGTCGGACATGGCCGCGAACGCCACCGGCCACAAGGCCACGGACCATTTGAAGATCGTGGCGCTCGCCGAGCTTGCGGCGGAATTCGCCTGCGAAGCGCTCGCGCCGGGCGGCTTCTTCGTCGCCAAGGTGCTCCAAGGCGGGACGGAAGGGCGGCTGCTCGCGCGGCTCAAACGTGATTTCGCCGTCGTGCGCCACGTGAAGCCCGCGGCGAGCCGCGCGGGGTCCGCGGAGCTTTATGTGCTGGCGACGGGGTTTCGAGGGCGGGGCGAAAATTAAGCGAAGCGGCCGGGCAAGCGATCTTGATGCGCGGCCGTCGCCGGCATCACGACGCTGCTGCCCTGGGGAGCCTAAAATCAGGCCCATTTGTCGTGGCGAATTCTATTCCGCGCCGAAAAATTCGAACCGAGACTCTCCCGGCAAGCAGGGCGGCTTCTCAACCCGCCAAAAGAAGCGTATATGCCCGCGCCTGAACGCGGGAGCCCTCTTTCGCGACCACGCCGCGCCGATCGCCGAGCCGCCGGCCGTCCTTCCCACGAGCCGAACGAAAGAGCGTTCATGGATCAAAATCCCAGCGCCGAGCCTCTGCGTCCCACCTCCGCGGACTTAGGCGCGCCTGCCGCCTCCGGCGCCGTCGCAGCGGAGGTCCCGGGGGCGCATGGGCGCGGCTCCTTGCCGGCGCTTGTCCTTGGAGCCGTCGGCGTCGTCTACGGCGACATCGGCACGAGCCCGCTCTACGCGTTGCGCGAATCGCTCTCCCACGCGGCGAAAGCCGACATATTGACGGAAGACTCGGTGCTCGGCGCGGTGTCGCTGCTTATATATGCGCTGATCTTCACCGTCACCGCCAAATATGTGCTGTTTCTCATGCGCGCCGACAACCGCGGCGAAGGCGGCATTCTTTCGCTGATGGCGCTGGCGCAGCATGCGCTCGGACGGCGCGCGCACACCGTGTTCCTGCTTGGCGTCGCGGGCGCGGCGCTGTTCTCGGGCGACGCCATCATCACGCCGGCCATTTCCGTGCTCTCCGCGGTCGAGGGGCTCGACCTCGTCACCCACCGCTTCAGCGACTATGTTCTGCCGATCACCGTCGCGATCCTCGTCACGCTGTTCTGGGTGCAGAGCTACGGCACTGCGAAGGTCGCGGCCTTCTTCGGCCCGATCATGGTTCTCTTCTTCGTCTCGATCGGCGTGCTCGGCGCGATGCATATTCCCGACGCGCCGCATGTGCTGCGGGCCTTCGATCCGCGTGCAGGCCTCCACTTCCTGCTCAATCACGGCTGGATCGGCTTCGCCGTGCTCGGCTCGGTGTTTTTGGGCGTCACTGGCGCAGAGGCGCTCTATGCCGACATGGGCCATTTCGGGCGCCTGCCGATCCAGGTCGCCTGGACCTTCTTCGTGCTGCCGGCGCTGCTCCTGAACTATCTGGGCCAGGGCGCGCTGATCCTCGCCAAGCCCGCCGCCATCGACAATCCGTTCTTCTTGCTTGCGCCCGAATGGGGACTGCTGCCGATGGTCGTGCTCTCGACGGTGGCGACGGTGATCGCGAGCCAGGCCGTGGTGACGGGCGCCTTCTCGCTGGTCCGCTCGGCCATTCAGCTCGGCCTCCTCCCGCGGCTCGAGATCACCCACACCTCCGAGACGCAGGAGGGCCAGATCTACATCGGCCGCGTGAACCGGCTCCTTCTCGTCGGCGTGCTGATCCTCGTCGCACTTTTCAAAAGCTCGTCGGCCTTGGCTTCGGCCTATGGCATCGCGGTGACCGGCACCATGGTCATGACGACGGCGCTGGCCTTCGTCGTCGTCTGGAAGAAATGGGGCTGGCCGCTATGGGCGTCGGTGCTGTTCGTCGCTGCATTTCTGCTGGTCGACCTCGCCTTTCTCGCGGCCAATCTCATGAAGGTCGTGGACGGCGGCTGGGTGCCGCTGCTGCTTGGCGGCTGCTCAATGATCGTCATGTGGACCTGGGTGCGCGGCACGCATCTTCTGGCCGAGAAGACGCATCGCGATTCGATCCCGATCAAGGATCTGATCAAGATGCTCGCCAAATCGAAACCGACGCGCGTGCCCGGGACGGCGATCTTTCTGACGAGCGATCCCAAAGTCGCGCCGGCGGCGCTCATGCATAATCTCAAGCACAACAAGGTGCTGCACGAGCGCGTGCTGGTGATCTGCGTCAACACCGAGGACGTGCCGCGCGTTTCGCCCGAGAAGCGCTTCGAGCTCGAGAAGCTCTCGGACGATTTCACGCGCGTCACGCTGCGCTACGGCTTCATGGAGAGCCCGCGCGTGCCGGCGGCGCTTGCGGCGATGCGGCGGGTCGGATTGAAATACGACATCATGACGACGTCGTTCTTCTTAGGCAGGCGCTCGATCAAGGAGAGCGCAAGCTCAGAGATGCCGCGCTGGCAGGACAAGCTCTATGTGGCGCTGACGAAGCAGTCGGCCAACGCCACGGACTTCTTCTCGATTCCCTCGGACCGCGTGGTGGAGCTTGGGGCAAGGGTGACGATATGATCGGCGCCGCCCGCTAATTTTGGTCGCCGGCATCCCCCAGCGGGTGCAAGTCCCTTACCATCGCCCGCATGCGCTCGTCGAGCACGTGGGTATAGATCTGCGTCGTCGAGATGTCTGCGTGGCCGAGCAGCTCTTGCACCACGCGAAGATCGGCCCCGTTCTGCAGCAGGTGGCTGGCGAAGGCGTGGCGGAGCGCATGTGGGTGCACGTCCGCCGCCCGCAGGCCGGCGGCGCCCGCAAGCATCTTCAAGTCTCGCGCGAAGGCCTGGCGCGTCAGATGGCCGCTGTCGGCGTCGGAGGGAAACAGGAAGGCCGTCGCGGCCATCGCCGGAAAATGCTTGTCGAGCAGCGCGCGATAGGCCGCGATCGCCTGCTTGGCGTGGGAGGAGAGCGGCGCGAGCCGCTCGCGTCCGCCCTTGCCCTTGATCGTGATGAACGGATCGCGCGCTCGCGCGGCGCTTTTCGGCAGCGAAACAAGCTCGCTGACGCGCAAGCCGCTGGCGTAGAGCGTCTCCAGCAGCGCATTGAGCCGCGCCGCGCGCAGGCGCTCGCCCAAGGGGCGGCTCTCATCGCCCTGCCCCTCGCGCGCGACGGCGAGCAGGCGCTCGACCTCGGCGACAGACAGCACATTCGGCGCGCCCTTCGTCCGGCGCGGGCCCTCCAGCGCCGTCGCCGGATCGTCGGCGCGATGGTGGTCGACATAGAGGAATTTGTGGAACTGCCGCAGGGCGGAGATGCGCCGAGCCAAGGTGGCGGCGGACATGCCGCGCGCGCGGAGCGCCCCGAGATAGCCGCGCAAGCTGTCGACCGAAGCATTCGCAGGCTCGGCTCCCCCCCGCGCGAGATGGTCGATATAGTCTAGGAGGTCGCGGCGATAGGCGTCTTGTGTGTTGCGGGCGGCGGCGCGCTCGGCGGCCAGCATCTCGACGAAGCTGTCGAGCTGGCGCAGGGCGCGAGCGGGCGCGGCCATGAAGGGCCTATTTGTTGAGACGCGCGGGCGGGATGGCGTGCGACATCTCGCGAGGCTGCGGCGTCACGAAAGTCACGAGCGCGAACATCGCCGCATAGCCGAGCCCGGCCAGGACGCCGACGATGACGAGAAATCGGATCAGACTGGGCAAATCTCAAAGCCTCTAGGGTGGGTGCGCCGGGCGTTCCTATGGCCCGAAGCGGCAGGGATTGCAACCGGCGGGCCGACTCTCGGCTGGCCTGCGTCTTATCGGCGCCGCGCCGCCACCTAAATATCGCCACGCTCGTACTTTTCTCTTAATATGACAAGAGGCGGGGCGAAAGACGCGACATGCGCAAAATGCTTCTCGCCGTGGTGGCGGCGTTGATGATCGCGCTCGGCGGCGCCGCCGGGGCGCTTTACTTCTACCAACGGTCGACGGCGCTGACCGTCGCCGTGCCGGCGCTCGCCGAGGACCAGAGGCTTATGGCGGCCGCCGAGCATCTCTTCTCGGAAGAGCACAAACAGCTTCAGCTGCACCTTGTGACCGTGGCGGATTCCGCTGCTGGCGCGGCGCTGCTCGACAGCGGCAAGGCCGACATTGCCGTCATGCGCGGCGACGTCGCACTCACGACCAGCGCGCAGATCCTCGCGATTCTGCACCGCAACGTCATGCTGCTCCTCGCGCCCGGCGGCTCCAAGTTGCACAAGGTCACGGATCTGCGCAGCAAGCGCATCGGCGTCGTGCATGAGGTCGCGGCGGTCGACCCAAACGCCCACCTGCTGCAAACGATACTCGGGCAGTATGACGTGCCGGCGGAGACAATCAAGGTGGTCTCGCTGGCGCCGTCCGAGGTGCGGGACGCGATCGAAAGCCATAAGGTCGACGCGGTCTTCGCAGTCGCCGCGCCGCAGTCGCCGACCGCAACCGAGATTGTGAACGCCGTCGCCGGGCCCAAGAAGCGGGCGATTTTCATCCCCATCGACGAAGCCAAGGCGATCTCCAAGCGCTTTCCGGCGCTGGAGACGATGGACATCGAGCAGGGCGCTTTCGGCGGCGATCCGCCTCGTCCCGCGGCGGAGACCGCGAGCCTGAGCGTCAGCGTGCTGCTGACGGCGAAGAGCACGCTGCGCGACGAGACCGCGGCGATGGTGACGCGGCAGTTTTTCTCGCATCGCGGCTCGATCGCGCTCGCCGCGCCGATCGCCGCGGCGATAGAGGCGCCCTCGACCGACCGAGGCGGGGCGATCCCCGTGCACCAAGGCGCGGTCGATTACCTCGACAACGATGAACGCGACTTCATGGATCGCTACAGCGATTTCATATACATCGGCGCCATGTTCGCCTCGCTTGTCGGCTCGGGCGCAGCGGCGTTGGCGAGCCGATTCAGCGAAGGCGCGCATGAGCAGGTCGAACGCCTGACAGAGCGGCTGCTCGAGCTGTTGAAGGCTGCGCGCGCCGCGACGAGCCTCGAGGAGCTCGACGAGATCGAACGCGAGACGGATGAATCGATGCAGACCGTGCTGGCCAATCGCAATCTGCGCGGCTCAGGCGCGCACGCGCTTCATCTCGTGAGCCTCGCGCTCGACCAGACGCGGCGCGCGATCGAGGAGCGGCGCCAGGCGCTTTCCGCAAGCGGGGGACGCGTGATCGAATTCCCCGCTCCCCGCACCGCGCCGCCGCCCTCCGCCTGATCGAAGGCTCGCATGACCCTATCTGCCGCCTGCGCCGTAATCGGCGTCGTCACCGTCTCCGACCGCGCCAGCGCCGGCGTCTATGAGGACATCAGCGGGCCGGCGATCGAGGCCTATTTCCGCAAGGTCCTGACGACGCCCTTTCGCATCGAGCGGCGCGTGATCCCGGACGGGTTCGAGAGCGTGCGCGACACGCTGATCGATCTCGCCGACAATGTGGGCTGCGACCTGGTCGTGACGACGGGCGGCACCGGCCCCGCGCCGCGCGACCTCACGCCCGAGGCGACGCTCGCCGCCGCGCCGCGCGAGCTGCCCGGCTTCGGCGAGCTCATGCGCAAGGTCTCGCTGGAGCAGGCGCCGACGGCGATCCTCTCGCGCCAGCGCGCGGCGCATCGCGGCAAATGTCTCATCGTCAACCTGCCGGGCAAGCCCGCCTCGATCGAGCTCTGCCTCAACGCGGTCATGCCCGCCGTGCCCTATTGCCTGGACTTGATCGGCGCGGCGCGGATCGACACCGACCCGGCGGTCGTCAAGGCATTCAGGCCGAAGGCGTGATCCGCGGCCGATTGCCCCTTTCCGTCCGCGCCTTCCCCTGCTAAGGCAGAAAAATGACAACTCGCGCCCTGAGACGAATTACAGGCCCGGCCCGCGCTCGCAGCTAGAGAGCTCGCGCGGAGACCGGGTTTCGCGCCACAGCGGCGCTTTTTCGCCTCACGTCCTTCTCGACGCGCGCACCTCGCGCAGCAACTTTTCGGTATTCGCTATGACCGACTCCGCCCAAAAGGCGCAAGCCGACTACTCGCAAACGCTCTATCTGCCGCAGACGGATTTTCCGATGCGCGCCGGCCTGCCGCAGCAGGAGCCGAAAATTCTCGCGCGCTGGAATGAGATCGGCCTTGCGCAGAAAATCCGCGAGGCGGGCGTGGGGCGGCCAAAATTCGTGCTGCACGACGGCCCGCCCTACGCCAACGGCAACATCCACATTGGCCACGCGCTGAACAAGATTCTCAAAGACCTGGTGACGCGAAGCCACCGCATGCTCGGCAAGGATTCTCCCTATACGCCGGGCTGGGACTGTCACGGCCTGCCGATCGAGTGGAAGATCGAGGAGGAGAACTACCGCGCCAAGGGCTTGAAGAAGCCGGATTTTTCCGATCCGGCGGCGATGATCGCCTTCCGCAAGGAGTGCCGGGCTTATGCGGAGAAGTGGCTTTCGGTGCAGCGCGAGGAGTTCAAGCGCTTAGGGATCGCCGGCGACTGGGACAGGCCCTATTCGACCATGGCATTCGAGGCCGAGGCGCGCATCGCCGCGGAGATCATGAAATTCGCCGCGAGCGGACTGCTCTACCGCGGCTCGAAGCCGGTGATGTGGTCGGTCGTCGAGAAGACCGCGCTGGCCGAGGCGGAAGTGGAGTATGAGGATCACACCAGCGACACGGTGTTCGTGGCGTTTCCTGTCCAGAGCATTGTTCGAGAAGCTCAGCCCGAGTTCGACTTGCTCCATTCAAATGTTGTGGTCTGGACCACTACTCCTTGGACTCTGCCGGGCAATCGTGCGGTATCTTTCTCCTCGAAGATCAGTTACGGACTCTACCGCGTGACGCACGCTCCGAGTGGAAACTGGGCGCAAGTCGACGCTAGATTCATCCTCGCGGACAGACTCGCGAGCGAGGTCTTCAAAGCAGCAAAAGTTGACGGTTATGAGCGCATCCGCGACGTTCCAGCCAAACTGGTTGGCGGGTTAACTTGTCGGCATCCGCTTGCAGCGTTCCACCAAGGTTATCAGTTTCCAGTTCCGCTTCTCGATGGCGATCACGTCACTGATGATACCGGGACGGGATTTGTTCATACCGCTCCTGGCCATGGCCGCGAGGACTTTGACATTTGGATGGCCAAGGCACGGTTTTGTGGAGTGGACACGCGCATCCCTTACACGGTCGACGAAGACGGCTTCTTCACTGCCGACGCGCCGGGCTTTGAAGGCAAGCGCGTGCTGACCGAGAAGGGCGAGAAGGGCGACGCCAATGACGCGGTGATCGCCGCGCTGATCGAGGCGGGCAACCTCGTCGCGCGCGGGCGGCTGAAGCACCAGTATCCGCATTCGTGGCGCTCCAAGAAGCCCGTGATCTTCCGCAACACGCCGCAATGGTTCATTGCGATGGACAAGCCGCTGGACCGCGAGCCTCCCGGCTCGCAGCCGCAGAGCGAGCCTGGAGGCTCGCGGTCCGCGACGCTACGCTCGCTCGCGCTGGTTGAGATCGCCCGCACCAAATGGGTTCCCGCCGCGGGCGAGAACCGCATCACCGGCATGATCGCCAATCGCCCCGACTGGGTCGTCTCGCGCCAGCGCGCCTGGGGCGTGCCGATTGCGCTCTTCGTCAAGAAGGCAACGCACGAGCCGCTGATCGACGACCGCGTCAACGCCCGCATCGTCGAGGCTTTCCGGCAGGAAGGCGCCGACGCCT
>DASPSI010000036.1:0-13859 GCA_035624015.1 Methylocystis sp. | reverse complement strand
GCTTGTCGGCAGGTTCCTGTTCGCGCGGCGACCGATCGAGCGGCTCGACCGACCGCCGCCCAAATATCAGGCGGCGCGGCGCTGGAAATCCGCGGCACAGCTTGAGCTGAGCTATGCCTAACTTTCCCCGGACAGCCGTGCGGCTGCGGGGAGAGCGCTGGAGTGAGGGGGATGGGGGCTTTAGCTGCAACATCTCTTACGCGTGAAGCAAATGCTGCGGATATCGCCAAGAACCCCTCACCCTAACCCTCTCCCCCCCAAGCCTACCGCATGCACACATCTCGAATTCATCCACCACGTCATGGCCGGCCTTGTGCTGGCCATGACGGCCCGATGAGATGTGTGACTCCCCTAGCCTGAGCAAGCGGGGAGAGGGAACAGTCTCGGGCCTTCATCTACATTATTTCCCGATGCAGAGCCGCGAAAAAATCACGTCCAGCACCTGCTCGACGTCGATCGCGCCGGTTATGCGTCCGAGCGCCCGAGCGGCGAGGCGGAGGTCCTCGGCGACGAGCTCCAGCGGCTTCCCGGCCTCGCGAGCCGCCCGCAGCGACGCCAGCGCCTCGGTCACCGCAAGACGGTGACGCTCACGGATGACCAGGGCCGAGCCGCCGTCGCCGAGACTGCGCAGCGCCCGTCGGGCGATTTCTTTGCAGAGCGCGTCGAGGCCCGCGCCCGTCGTCACCGAGGTGGCTAGGGCGCCGCCCGCGAGCAGCGCGGCGTCGCACTTCGTTGCGACATGCAGAACCTCGACCTGCGCGCCGAGATCGCTCGGCGGCGCCGTGGCGCCGCCCTCTGAAAGCCATAAGATCAAATCCGCCTCGCCGGCGCGCGCCCTGGCGCGGGCGACGCCCATCCGCTCGATGGCGTCGCCGCTCTCACGCAGTCCCGCTGTGTCGATCAGGGTGATGGGCGCCCCGGCGAGATCGAGGTCAACCTCGATGAGGTCGCGCGTCGTCCCCGGAATCTCGGAGACGATCGCCGCCTCTCGCCGCGCCAGATAATTCAGCAGGCTGCTCTTGCCGGCGTTCGGCGGCCCGAGGATCAGCACCACGAAACCCTCGCGCAGACGCTCGGACGCGGGTGCGATCCGCAGGGCCATCTCGATCTGCGCGATCACGGGCGCCAAGACCGCATCCAGCGCCGAGGCCGAGAACACGCCCACATCGCCTTCATCGGAAAAGTCCAATTCCGCAGCGAGCAAAGCCATCGCCTCGATGAGCGCCGCACGCCAAGCCTCGACCGGACGCCGCAGCTCGCCGCCGGCGATTCGCAAGGCCTGGCGACGCTGAAAGGCGGTTTGCGCGTCGATGAGATCGGCGAGCGCCTCGACCTGCGACAGATCCATCTTGCCGTTGAGAAAGGCGCGCCGCGCGAACTCCCCTGGCTGCGCCGCCCGCAAGCCGGGCCTACGGCCGAGCGAGGCGAGAATCGCCGCAAGCACCGCGCGTCCGCCATGCAGATGGAACTCCGCGCAATCCTCGCCTGTCGCCGACGCCGGCGCCGGAAACGAGAGCGCGAGGCCGCGGTCGATCGTCTCGTGGGTCTCGGGATCCCGATAGCGCGCGTAGTGAGCAGTTCGGGGTCTTGGACGCAGTCCCGTAAAGGCTGCTAACGTTTCGAGCGCGGCGGGACCCGAAATGCGGATCACCGCCACCGCCGCGCGGCCGGCGCCGCTCGCGAGCGCAAAGATCGTATCGGCCGCCATCGCGCCTCCTCGCTCTCAAGGACGGCTTGACGCGGCAAAAATCAAGGGGCGCCGGAGTGCCTGCGCCTCAAAAGCAGGAGCGCCTGATCTGGCTGTGGCTGACGCCCGCGCCATCGACATAGGTTTCGCGCTGCGTGGGGCAGGCTGACGCCGGACTGATTGGGGGCGCCGCCGGCAGCGGGCGCTGATAGACCACGCGCTCGGGTTGGACGACAACAACGGTCGGGCCGGAGATGACCCCGACGACGCGCGGACGGGGCGAAGACCCTCGAGAGCCGCCTTGAGATTCGGCGGCGCCTGCGGGCGCTGCGGCGAAGGCGACGACAATCGCTGCGGCGAAGCCGAGGGCAATACGATACGAAGCGTTCATAAGCTCCTCCTCCATCATTCCCGGCCAGAGTGGGAGGGAGATGCTTAAGCCGAGCTTTTGGGTTCCAGTTGAAAATGCCGGGATCGCGGAAATTTCGCGGGAAAGGTTAAGTGCTAGTGGCTTGCGTCATCCAAACTGGCGGGCGAGACGTCCGCCAGAGCCGCCCTAGCGCGACTCGTGGTCCTCCACGACGAATAGATTCAAGAATGCGTCCTTGTTCGCGCGAAGTCGCGCTAGATGCACCGCCGCAAGCTTCGAAAGATTTCGTTCGCCACTCTGGGTGATCAGGATCAGCGAGCGGCGTCGATCGCTCGGATCCACCTTGCGGCGCACCAGCTTCGCGTCCACCAGACGCGAGACGAGCTCGGCGGCGCTATGGTCGCGTATCATGAGCTGGTCGGCCAGCTCGCCGACGCTGATCGGTCCCTTCGCGCCCGAGGTCTTGATGACGAGAAGCGCCTGATACCATTGCATCGTCAGGCCTGCGTCCGCCGCGGCCCTCTCGCTGAACGCCAAGAATCGCCGCAGCACAAGCCGAAAATGCGCCAGAGCGGCGAGCTCCGCCTCCGTGGGCTCCCCCTTCTCCGCCTTCAGCGGCGGCTTCGAGCCTGCCGTCGCATCCAGCCCGTCCTCGTCTTCTGACGCGTTCATTCCCAAAGCTAATATCGTCCTTCACGATCGGTCATTGAGCGATGCCACGAGCGTTCCTGCCCGTAAAGAAAAAAATAGCTCCTGGAGCGATCTATCGGACTGGCGTCCGCCCGGGAATTCGACGCCGAAGGCTCGCCCCAAGGCTATTCTGCGAGATACCGACGCCAGATCGGTTCTTTTCCGAGCCCCAGCACAAAGCTTCGATGCGCCGCGGCTTCCTGTTCGCTCAGACGCGGCGGCAGGGGCGTCGGCCGCTCCCGTAACAAAGGCGCTTCCGTCAATGCCGTTCTGTTCGCCTCCACCGCCAGCGAGAATGCCGCCTGCCTCCCCCCCATAAGCTCGGCATAGACTTCCGCCAGCAGCTGCGCGTCAAGCAGCGCTCCGTGCTTCTCTCGCCGCGTCGCGTCTACCCCATAGCGCTGGCAAAGAGCGTCGAGGGAGTTGCTGGCGCCGGGGTGCCGCTGGCGCGCCAGGGCGAGCGTGTCCGTGACCCGCGCCCATTCGATGACCGGCAGCTCTAAGCGGCTCAGCTCGGCGTTCACGAATTTCACGTCGAACTCGGCGTTGTGCGCGATAAGCTGCGCCCCGTCGATGAAGACACTGAAGTCGCTCGCGATCTCGGCGAATTTCTTCTGCGTGGAAAGAAACTCGGCCGAGAGCCCGTGCACGCGGAAAGCCTCCTCCGGCATGTCGCGCTCGGGATCGAGATAAACGTGAAAGCTTTTGCCCGTCGGAATCAAATTCACGAGCTCGATCGCGCCGATCTCCACGACGCGATGGCCCTTGACGGGATCGAGGCCCGTGGTCTCGGTGTCGAAAACGACTTCTCGCATGGAGTTCCTATTTCTTCAGCGCCGCCAGCACGTTCCGCACCTCTGCCCGCGCCGCCTCGAAGCCTCCGTCGGTATGAATCAGAAAATCGGCCCTGCGCCGCTTTTCCGCGTCCGGCGTCTGCCGCGCGAGTATAGACCTGAATTTCTCCTCGGTCATGCCCGGCCGCCCCAGTACCCGCTGGCGCTGAATATCCTCAGGCGCCGTCACCACCACGACCGCGTCGACATCCTTCTCCGCGCCCGTTTCAAAGAGCAGCGGAATGTCCAGCACCACAAATTCCGCCCCCCTCCCCGCCTGCTCTTCCAGAAATTTCCGACGTCCTTCCCAGACCAGCGGATGCACGATGGCCTCAAGCTTCTTCAGCGCCTCCGGCCGATCAAGCACCAGGGCGGCGAGCCTCGCGCGCTCCACCGCGCCATCCTTTGTCGAGCCGGGAAACGCCCGCTCGATCTCCTGCGCCGCCGGGCCGCTGTAAATCTCATGCACGAGACGATCCGAATCGTAGACCGGCGCGCCTTCCTCACGAAACATCTGCGCCGTCGTCGATTTCCCCATCCCAATCGAGCCCGTCAGCCCGATCAGCGCGAAGGGCCAGCGTTCCTTAGCCAATGAGCGCTCCCTCGCATCGCAGCGCCTCGAGCGCCTGAAGCAGCGGCAGACCAAGAATCGTCCAATGGTCGCCCTCGACCGCGGAAAAGAGATGTGCGCCAAGGCCTTCAATCTGATAGGCGCCGGCGCAGCCGAGCGTCGCTTCCCCCACCGTCGCGAGATAGGCGGCAATGAATTCCTCGCCGAGCGGGCGCATCGTCAGGTCGGCCCAGCTCACCGCCTCGAACACCACTTTCCCGTCCTGCGCCAGCGCCAGACCGGAGTGCAGCCGGTGACGACGGCCCGAGAGGAACCGCAATTGCCGCTCCGCCGCCGCGAGATCCTCCGGCTTCCCGAAAATCTGCCCTTCGCAGCTTGCCGCCTGATCCGCTCCGAGCACATAAGCGCCCGCGTTCTCCCTCGATACCGCCAGCGCTTTCGCACTCGCGAGCGCCAGGACCACGCCGTCTGGACCGCCCCCAGACGCCAGAATCTCAGCCTCCAGATTGCGTTCGTCGATATCCGCCGGACGCGCGATGAAGGGAATCCCCGTCTGCTGCAGCACGAGCCGCCGCCCCAAGCTCTTCGAGGCGAGAATCAGCGGCTCGCGCGCGCGCCAAAATCCTCGAGGCGATTCGGTCTCAACCTTTTCCTTCATGCACAGAGGCCCTCGACATTCACGAACTCTATGGG
This sequence comes from Methylocystis sp., assembly GCA_035624015.1. GTDB lineage: Bacteria > Pseudomonadota > Alphaproteobacteria > Rhizobiales > Beijerinckiaceae > Methylocystis. The sequence goes on along the minus strand of DASPSI010000036.1, from coordinate 9,015 downwards.
GAGAACTCCGCCACGAAACGCAAGCGGCGTGAAGAGAGGGGATAAGCCCGCTGAGCCTTCCACAAGCGATGCTCGGTGGGGCGCGTCTTTGGCGCAAGACTCATGAATCGTTTCAAGCGGCTTTTTCCACAGCTTAGGACACAGGAGACGCGGCCGCCATGTCCGCTTCCGGCTAAGATTATTCCGTTGCTCTCCACATATCGACAGGCCTTTGCAAAAATTTCTCCGCCCGTGCCGTTCTGTGGAAAATCTCTTAACGGAAATTAACCTTCGATTCTTCGCCCCCTAACCCGAAGTACTAATAATTTATTAAAGATTCTCTTTATTTTTTTGAAAAATCCGATTAGCGGTGGCCCTATCATAAAACGACAAAACGCCGCCTCCCTGGGCGCTGTGATACCGCGCAATGGCTCCGAGCTAGCTGAAGGAAATATCGGTTGTCCAATTCCGAGAAGCCACTGCTCGCCGCGCTCGGCGGCGAAACGAGACGCATTCCGCCGCTCTGGCTCATGCGCCAGGCTGGACGTTATCTCCCCGAATATAGAAAAATGCGCGCAGGGGCGGAAAGTTTCCTCGACTTTTGCTACTCGCCTGCAGCGGCCGCCGAAGTCACTCTGCAGCCCATTCGCCGGTTCGGCTTCGACGCGGCGATCCTCTTCAGCGACATTCTCGTGATCCCCGACGCGCTGGGGCAGAAGGTCTCCTTCGAAAGCGGCGAAGGCCCGAGACTGGAGCCGCTGGAGAAGCCGGAGGATCTTCTCCGTCTCAGCAGCGCGGTGGACCTTGAGCGGCTGGCGCCGGTGTTCGAGACGATCGACCGCGTGAAGGGGGAGTTGCCGCCGCAGACGGCCTTCATCGGCTTTTGCGGCGCGCCCTGGACGGTCGCGAGCTACATGATCGCGGGCAGGGGCGTCGCCGATCAGGCGCCGGCGCGACTCTTCGCCTATCGTTATCCGGCCGCCTTCGCGCGGCTCATCGAGCTGCTGACGCAGGCGTCGATCGCCTATCTCCTGCGCCAGATCGAAGCTGGGGTCGAGGTCGTGCAAATCTTCGACAGCTGGGCGGGCTCGCTCCCCCCGTCGGAATTCGAACACTGGGTCGTCGCGCCCATCGCCAAGATCATTGCTGGGGTGAGAGCAAAAGGCTCGGAGACTAAAGTCATCGCCTTCGTGCGTGGCGCGGGAGCGCATCTCGCGACGCTCGTGGAAAGGCTCGGCGCCGACGGCTACGGCCTCGACACGGCCGCAGATCCGGCTTGGTGCTGCAAGGCTGCGGGCGGACGCGCGGCGCTGCAAGGGAATCTTGATCCTCTGGCGCTCCTCGCTGGCGGCGAGGCGCTGGAGCGCGAGGTCGATTCCGTGCTGCGGGGGTTCAAAGACCATCCCCACATCTTCAATCTCGGACACGGGGTGTTGCAGCACACGCCGATCGAGAACGTCGAGCGGCTGCTCAAGCTTGTCCGAGGCTAGGGGGAGAGGCGAATGTATCTGTGGATCAAGGCGCTGCATGTCATCGCCGTCATCTCGTGGATGGCCGGCCTGCTCTATCTGCCGCGACTCTTCGTCTATCACGCGGACGCCCTGTCCGGTCCGCTGTCCGAGACGTTCAAGACCATGGAGCAGAAGCTCCTGAGGATCATCATGCGCCCGGCGGCAGCGGCCGCCTGGGCGACGGGTCTCTATCTGGCGATTGCCGCAGACTATTTTCACTCGGGCTGGTTTCACGGCAAATTGCTGCTCGTCACGTTGCTGACTGCCGTGCATGGCTATGACGAGATGCTCGTGAACGGGTTTGCGCACGACCGCAACGTGCGGCCGTCGCGGTTCTTCCGGTTCTATAACGAAGTTCCCACGCTGCTCATGATCGGCGCTGTGATCCTGGTGATCGTCAAGCCTTTCTAGCGTCAGCGGCGCCGGCCGCCGCCCGAGATCAACGATTCGTAAGTGAAATCGTCAAAGGACGAATAATAATCCATGTCGTCGCGGTTCATGTGGCCTTTCCCGCGTCGGCGCCGCGGCTCCTGCTCGGCGACAGAAGGGGCGAAGCCGGAAATCTCGATGCGCGACGCGCCATATTGCTCGACCCACTGGTAAAGATCGCGCGCATGATCGATCGACAGGCGCACGCACCCGTGCGAGGCGGGGCGCCCCAAGCCGCGCTCATAGGTGCCGTGGATGGCGAGCCCGCGAGAGAAGAAAATCGCATAGGGCATCGGCGCGCCGTCATATTCGTCGGAAAGGTGATCCGCGTCCATCCGCTGGACGATGAAGCTCCCGGTCGGCGTCTCGTAGCCATTGCGTCCGCTGGAGATTTTCCAGACGATCGGCGTCTCGCCGTTTTTGGTGACGGTCATGCGCTGGGCGTCGAGATCGATGCGAATCTCCACCTTGGCTGCGGCCGGGGTCGAGACAGCCAGAAGGAGGACAAGCGCCAGGACCATGGAACGTGACATAGGTGAAGATTAAGGACGCGAGCGGCGAAGGTCCAGAGAGCTGGAGACGTTTTTTCTTGGACTCCTTTTTGAAGCCGCTTCGCCGACTGCTCGCCCTCGTGCGAGAAAATGCGACGGCGAGCCCCAAAATGGGATATATTCAGCAGCGTTCGGCTAGGTCCGCGCCGTTTTGGAGCGTCAGAAGCCTGTGGGCGCCGCTCGCAGAAGCGAAGAATTTTCCTTTTCAGCGCTATGAAATCGCCCATGCGCACGCGCATGGGGAGGATCTCTATTTCATGCAGACGCTGGGCGTCGAGCAGCTGGAAGCCGAGGTCGGCGCGTGGCGCGAACTCGCGTCGCGCGCGCTTGAGCCCAACGCCTTCTTCGAGCCGGGCTTCGCGCTCTTGCTCGCCCGCCATTCCACGCCGCGCGCGCGGCCCCGTTTCGTCGCCGTTTGGCGTCGCGCGGGCGCCGAGGAGCGCCGCCTTGTGGGTCTGTTCCCAATGGCGCAGACCCGCTCCTGGTTCGGCGGCTCCTTGGCGGCGATCTGGCTCGACCGCCAGGCGGCGTGCGCCGCGCCGCTGATCGACCGCGACCGCCCCGAAGAGACTCTGGCGCGCTTTCTCGATTGGGTCGGCGAGACGCAGCGCGTTTCCGGCGTGCTGTTTCCCCGGATTGTAGAGGGCGCGCCGCTCCACCGGGCGATCGTCGCCGCGGCGGGCAGCGGCGTGAGGGCGCTGGAGCGGTTCGAGCGGGCGGCGCTGCTCAAAGGTTCTAACCGCGACGAGCTTTGCCGCCGTGGCGCTTCAAACAAGACGCTCAAGGATCTTCGTCGCCGGGCGAGACGCCTAAGCGAGGACGGCGAGCTCGCTTTCACGATCACGACGTCGCCGCGCGAGACGCGCGCCGCCGCCGAGCAGTTTCTGGTTCTCGAAGCCTCGGGCTGGAAACGGGGGAGCGGGTTTCTCTCTCATCCGTCGCTGACGGCGTTTTTTCGCAGCGCCACGCGCTTGCTTGCGCGCGAAGGCAAATGCCGCATCGCGAGCCTCACACTCGACGGCCGCCCCCTGGCGATGGGCGTCGTGCTTCACAGCGGCGACCGCGTCTTCTTTTGGAAGATCGCCTATGACGAGGCCTTCCATGCCCGGGGGCCGGGCATTCATTTGGCTTATGAGCTGACCGCGGCGCTGGCGGCGCAGGAGAATGTGACGCTGACCGACTCCTGCGCGATCGCCAATCATCCGATGATCGACCGCTTTTGGCCGGACCGGCTGCCGATCTGCGACGTGGCGGCGCCGCTGCGGGGGGCTGCGCCCGCCTGGTTCGGCGCCGCCTGTCGCCTAGAGCTGCTACGCCGCAAATCGCGCGCGCGGATCAAAGCCTGGGTAAACATGCTGCTCGGGCGCAAGGAGAGCTAGTAGCTTGCGTCCCCCAATTTGAGGGGCCGAAATGCGAGCCTCCAGGCTCGCTGGAAACCCGTCAATTTGTCCGACCTAGCCCACTAGCCGGGAAAACCGGCGAGCCGCCGCGCGACCTGGGGCGTGACCCCTGTTTCGCGCAGATCGCGCAGGGATTTCGAGCCCCGGATCTTTGCGAGCTTTTCGCCGCCGGAATCGAGCAGAAGCTTGTGGTGGCGAAAGCGCGGCGCTGGCAGGCCGAGCAGCTCCTGCAGCAGGCGATGCGCGCTCGTTGACGGAAACAGGTCCTTGCCGCGAACCACGTCCGTGACGCCCTGCAGGGCGTCGTCGACGACCACAGCGAGGTGATAGCTCGCCGGCGTGTCCTTTCGCGCCAGCACGACGTCGCCCCACTCCTCCGGACGCGCCTCGACGCCGCCCAATTCGGCCTCTTCCCAGCACAGCTTCGACCCGGTCCGCGCCCGTTCCATGTCGAGCCGAAGCGCGAAGCCGGGCCTCAGCGCCTCCTCGAACGCGGGGCGCGGCTTGTCGCGGCAGGTTCCCGGGTAGAGCGGCGCGCCGTCGGGGTCGCGCGGGCCGTCCTTGCCGACGCGCTGCGCGATGTCCCTGCGCGCGCAGTCGCAAGGATAAAGCAGGCCCAGCGCATAGAGCCGCTTCAGCGCGCGGCGGTAATCGTCGAAATGCTCGGACTGTCGGCGCACCGGCCGTTCCCAATCGAGCCCCAGCCAAGCAAGATCCTCGTAGATTGCCGCTTCGAACTGGAGCCGCGCCCGGGAGAGGTCGATGTCCTCGATTCGGAGCAAAAAACGCCCGCCGCACTTGCGCGCCAGCTCGAAGTTGAGCAGCGCGGAGTATGCGTGGCCGAGATGCAGCAGGCCGTTCGGCGACGGGGCGAAGCGGAAGGTTCGTGACGCGTGGGGCAAATTCATAGCCGAGGCTGGGGCGCGCGGGCGGTGTGTTCCCGCGCACGGCGCCCGTGGTCGCGGGCTCCTAGGATGAAAACGCTCGCAGTCAAAACGAGCGCCCCGAGGACCCGCCTCGAAAAAAGGAGTCCGCCATGCACCCCGATCTTCCCACCTTCGGTTCGCAGTCTATCCCCGCGGCGGCTGCAATGAAAACATCTCTAATCCTGATTGCCGCCATCCTCGGCGTGCTCGCGGGCAAGATCGCCTTCGTCGCCCCTGCGGCCGGCTCGCTCGCGGAGCGTTCGTCCGTTGAAGCGCGCTGTTTCGAGGCGCTGGTGGAGCTCGACGAGGGCTATGGAGTCACAGCACGCGAGACGCGCCTCGTTTGTCAAAAGGCCGGCTAAGGGCGCTGTCGGCCGCGGAAGCCTGCGTTGAAGCGGCGGTCCAAGCCGCCTTAAAGCGAGTCGACCAGCGCGCGGCGACTTTCGTCGCGGCTCTCGCGCAATCTCGTTCGGCGCCATTCCTCGATATATTCTCGCGAGCGTATCTCATAAAGGCGCGAGACCGTGCGGCGGAATTCCTGCGCCTCCGGGCCGTGGTGCGCATTATAGAGTCGCTCCGCCTCCACCTCGGCCGTGAGGATCAGCTTGGTCCTCGTCTCGTAGAGCACGTCGATCAGCGCAATGAAGCGCTTTGCCTCGTCGCGCCGCTCGTAGTTCAGCGCCGGGACGTTCTCGACGACGAGCGCGTCGAAGAGTCGGGTCAGCTCGAGATAATCCGTGGCCCCGAGCGGGCGCCCGCAAAGTTGCAAGAAATCGAAACGCGCCTTGCGGCCCTCGATCTGCTCCGCCTCGACGGTTCGACCGTTGACCGGCAGACGCAGGCTCTGTCGCCCCTCGCCGCCCATGAAGGCCAAGATGCGCGCCTGCGCCTCCCGCCGCCCCCCCTCGCTCGCAAGGACGAAGAACGCCGCGTCGACGCAGGTCTTCTCCAGGCGGAAATCGGCGCGCGCATCGAGCTCGACGACCGTCGTGCGCTCCAGCAGCAGGGTTACGAAAGGTAGAAAAAGATCGCGATTGCGCCCGCCTTCATAGAGGCGCCCCGGCTCGACATTGGAGGTTGCGACCAGCACGACGCCCAAGTCGAACAGCGCGCCGAACAGGCGCGCGAGAATGGTGGCGTCGGCGATGTCGTAGACTGCGAATTCGTCGAAGCAAAGCAGCTCTGTCTCGCGCGCGAGGTCTTGCGCGACGCGGATCAACGGATCTAGCGTCGCACCGGCATCCTTGCGCGCATGGTGCAGGCGCTCGTGCGCTTCGGCCATGAAGGCGTAGAAATGCACTCGGCGCTTTTGCGCGACGGGCGCCGCATCAAAGAACAGATCCATGAGCGTTGTCTTGCCGCGGCCGACCCCGCCCCACAGATAGACGCCGCGCGGCGCAGATTTTCGGCGCTTGAGAAAGGGCAGACGAAATCCCGTCGTGCGCTTCGGCGCGGCAAGCTCGCGCGCGAGCGCGTCGAGCGTGGCGACGGCTAGAAGCTGCGCCGGATCGCGCTCCAGCGCGCCGGCGGCGGCCAGCGCTTCGTAGCGCGCGAGGAGAGTCGGAGGCTTGTCGAGCAAGATGCGGCGATCCGGGAACGGCGGCGCTAGAGCCGCCGCATGCGCCCGCTTGTGGCCGCAAATGCGCCTTCGCGCAACTCGCGATAAAGCAGCCGGTCGGGATCGACGGGCCCCGGCATGACGATCTTGCCATGGGGCACTCGAGAGAAGCCTACGCGGGCGTAATAATCCTCGTCTCCGACGAGCAGCACGAGGCCGTGACCGGCCGCCGCCGCCACTGCAAGCGATTTCTTCATGAGCGCCTCGCCGACGCCCTGCGAACGAAAGGCGGGCTCGACAGTCAGCGGCCCAAGGAGCAGGGCGGGCGTCAGATCGACCAGGATCGGGGTCATGCGGTTGGCGCCGACGAGCAGGGTGCCGACATGAGCGACGAAGGAAAGCGCATAGTCGGGCTCGACCCCTTCGCGCAGCCGATAGGCGGTGCGCGCGAACCGGCCGGGGCCGAAGGCGCGCTCGTCGAGCTTCTCGATCGCCGCTTCGTCCTGGAGCGCCATATTTGAAAAGCGGATGGCGAGATCGATCATGGCGGCGGAGTTAGCACGCGCGCGCCGGCTTGGCGAGTTCCGGCTTGGCGAGTTCGCAAAGGAGAGGGTTTGGAGAGATGGCCAATATCCGCCGAGCGACGGTCGCCGACGCCAAGGCCATTGGGAGGCTGCATGTCGCCGCCTGGCGCGAGACCTATGTCGAGTTGTTTCCGAAAGCGGCGCTCGATTCATTAGACCCCGCGGAGAAGGCCGAGAGCTGGCGTGAGACCATCCGCGACCTTGATGGCCAGCCGCCGGGCGCGGCGTTTCTTCTGTGCGACGACGCTGGCGAGGCGATGGGCTTTTCCGCGTGCGGGCTCCAGCGCGTCAAGCGGCTGGCGGCTCTGGGATTTGAGGGCGACTTCATCGCGCTCTATCTGTTGCGGCGGACGCAGCGGCGAGGCCATGGCCGCGCGATGATCGGCGCAATGGCGTCGCATCTCTCCGGCCAAGGCGTTTGCGCCGCCACGGCGTGGGTCTTCCGCGACAACCTTGGGGCCTGTCGCTTCTATGAGGCGCTCGGCGGGAAGAGGACCGGGATCGAGGGAGACTGGACGGTTCTCGGCTCGACGCTCCCGGACCTGTCGTATGGATGGCGGGATTTGCGGACGCTAACATCCGCGGCGTCCTCGGAACTCGGCGCGGAAGACCAGTGAGCAAGGCGATGCGAAAGCTTCGAGCCTCACGCCTTCCATTTGATCGAGCAGCCGATCGAGGCGAGCTGGTTCTTGCGCGTTCCGTTGGTCGCCGCGATCTCGCGCATCGCCTCCAGGAGCTCGCGACGCGCCCCTTTGGGCGGCGGCGTCGTGCGGCCCTCGTCGAGCCGACCGCGATACTTCAGCAGCCGATCACGGCCGTAGCCAAAGAAATCTGGCGTGCAGACTGCGCCATAGGCCTTCGCCACCGCTTGCGACTCGTCATGGAGATAGGGGAACGGAAAGTCATGCGCTTTGGCGAAGCGCTGCATGTTGGGGAAGGAATCTTGTGGATAGTTCGCGGCGTCGTTCGAGCAGATGGCTGCGAAGCCGATCCCGTCCTCCTTCAAGGTCCGCGCGTCGGCGGCCAGACGGTCGATCACGGCGATCACGTAGGGGCAATGATTGCAGATGAACGCGATGACCGTGCCTTTTTCGCCGGCGACGTCGTCGAATGTGTAGGTTCGGCCGTCCGTCCCGGGAAGCTTGAAGTCGATCGCCGGAACGCCGAGCGCGATACCGGTAGGGCTTGCGGCCATGGTTTGCTCCTTCAGGCGCGATGCTCACCCCGTCGCCCGCGCTCGCGCCCAGTTGCGATAGGCGCCGGGCGTCATGCCGGCGTAGCGATGGAACGCTCGCCGGAAGCTTGTCTCGTCGGCATAGCCGAAATTCGCCGAGAGCTGCTTGATCGATTGCGCCGTCGTCTCCAGCAGCACGCGCGCCGTTTCGAAGCGGACGCGGTCGATGAAGCCCTTCGGCGACTCGCCCGACGCCTCCTTCAGCCGCCGATGCAGCGTGCGCTCCGAAACGCCGACCGCGTGGGCGAGGCTCTTCGCGGTGATTGGCGCGTCGGCGGCCTCGCGCACAATATGCTCCGCCTCGAGCAGAAACGGGTTCGACGCCGCGAGATGGCCTGGCGGCACATAGACGGTTTGCGAATTTGGAGCCGTGTCGACGACCGTGAAATCTGCAGCGATCTTGGCCGCCTCGGCGCCGACGAGCCGGCGAATCGCCGCGAGCGACAGGTCGATCCAGGACAGCGGCCCGCCGGCGGTGATGATGCGCCCGTCCTCGATCAGCGGCGCGCCGAGCGCCGCGTCGGCGCGCGGGTAGCGGGACATCAGCTCGTCGTGCCGCCACCAAGTGGTGGTGCAACGGCGCCCGTCGAGCAGCCCGGCCTCGCCGAGCAGGAAGACGCCATTGCAGGAGGCGAGAATCAGCGCCCCCAGCGCATGCTGGCGGCGGATCCATGCCGTCGCCGCGGCGATCGCCGTCGTCTGGGGCAGCGAGTGGCCGCCGTCGCATGTGTAGCCTGGCACGATGATCGCCGCACAATGCGGCATCTGCTCGAAGCTCGCATCCACTTCGAGCCTGCGGCCTCCGCCGTCCACGACGGGTTTCCCATCAAAGCTCACGGCCGA
>DASPSI010000029.1:0-22054 GCA_035624015.1 Methylocystis sp. | reverse complement strand
AGCAAAGCCGCCTCGTTGACGAGGTTCATCAAATCCGCGCCCGAAAAGCCCGGCGTGCCGCGCGCGACGACCTTGAGATCCACGTCCGGCGCCAGCGGCACCTTGCGCGCGTGCACCTTGAGAATCTTCTCGCGCCCGATGAAGTCGGGGTTCGGCACCTGGATCTGACGGTCGAAACGGCCCGGACGCATCAGGGCCGGATCGAGCACGTCCGGACGGTTCGTCGCCGCGATCAGAATGATGCCCTCATTGGCCTCGAAGCCGTCCATCTCGACGAGCAGCTGGTTTAAGGTCTGCTCGCGCTCGTCGTTGCCGCCGCCAAGACCCGCCCCGCGGTGGCGGCCCACGGCGTCGATCTCGTCGACGAAGATGATGCAAGGCGCGTTCTTCTTCGCCTGCTCGAACATGTCGCGCACGCGCGAGGCGCCGACGCCGACGAACATCTCGACGAAGTCCGAGCCCGAGATCGTGAAGAAGGGCACATTGGCCTCGCCGGCGATGGCGCGGGCGAGCAAGGTCTTGCCGGTGCCGGGCGGACCGACGAGCAGCACGCCGCGCGGAATGCGCCCGCCGAGACGCTGGAACTTCTGCGGATCGCGCAGGAACTCGACGATCTCCTGCAGGTCTTCCTTGGCCTCGTCGACGCCCGCCACATCCTCAAAGGTCACGCGGCCCTGCGACTCGGTCAGAAGCTTGGCCTTGGACTTGCCGAAGCCCATGGCGCGCCCGCCCATGCCGCCCTGCATCTGGCGCGACAGGAAGATCCACACGCCGAGGATGGCGACGAGCGGCAGGACGTTGATGAGCACCGTCGTCAGCCAGCCATTGCCATCGTTCATCGGCCGCGCGCTGATTTGGACGTTCTTGCCTTCGAGGCGCTGGACGAGGTTCGAGTCGTTCGGCGCATAGGTCTGGAAGGAGCGATTGTCGCTGAAGTGGCCGACGACCTCGTTGTTGGCGCCGATCGTCACATCGTGAACGCGGCCTTGATCGATCTGGGTCAACAGCTCGCTGAAGGTGATGTCGCGGATCTGCGTGCGCTGGCTCGGCTGCTGAAACAGCATGATGAGCGCCACGACGAGGAGGCCGATGATCGCCCACAGGGCGAGGTTGCGAAAATGTGCGTTCATTCCGGGCCTGTGTTGCAGAGAGGTCTCCCCGGGCCGTCCCGGGAGCGCTCCGTTTTTGCTAACTTAGGCCTACCGGAAGCTCTTGCCAAGTGAGCGCCTTCCCCCAGATAGGGCGTTGCGCCCTTGATCGCGCCTTCAAGACAGCCGATTATCTGCACAGTGCGCGGCGCCTTCGGCAACGCCGCGCCGGCATGAGAGAACCGTCTTGGCGCAAGTGCAGGAGCGTGACTTTGACCGCCGTCCCGACCCGGATGCGCTCCTGGCGCTCGCCGGTGCCGAGACGCGAGGACGGTTGCGCATTTTCCTCGGCGCGGCGCCCGGCGTCGGCAAGACCTACGCCATGCTCTCCCGCGCCCGCGCCATGAAGGCGGAGGGCGTCGATGTTGTCGTCGGCCTCGTCGAGACGCATGGACGCGCTGAGACGCAAGCGCTGGCCGAGGGTCTGGAAATCCTCTCGCGCCGAATCGTCAACTATCACGGCCACAAGATCGAGGAATTCGACATCGACGCGGCGCTGAAGCGAAAGCCGAAGCTCATCGTGGTCGACGAGCTCGCCCACACCAACCCGCCCGACAGCCGCCACCCCAAGCGCTGGCAGGACATCGAGGAGCTGCTCGACGCCGGCGTCGACGTGTGGACCGCCCTGAACATCCAGCATCTCGAGAGCCTCGCTGACGTCGTGGCCCGCATCACCGGAGTGCGCGTGCGCGAGACCGTGCCCGACCGCGTGCTGTCGGAGGCGTCCGAAGTCGTGCTCGTCGACATCACCCCCGACGAGCTCATCCAGCGCCTCAAGGAAGGGAAGGTTTACTTTCCTCAAACGGCGGCGATCGCCGCGAAGAATTTCTTCACGCCCGGCAATCTCACGGCGCTGCGCGAGCTCGCGCTGCGCCGCACCGCCGATCGCGTCGACGACCAGATGGTCGATTATCTGCGCCAGAACGCCATCGAGGGGCCGTGGGCGACCAATGAGCGGCTGCTCGTCTGCGTCGGCGCCGACGTGTCGGCGGAGGCGGTGGTGCGCGCGGCCGCGCGGCTCGCGACCGGCCTCAACGCCGAATGGACTGCGGTCTTCGTCGAACGTCCGGGCCAGGAGGAGACCGACCTCGCCCGAGTCAAGCGCGTCGACGACGCGCTGCAGCTTGCAGAGCGGCTCGGCGCCGTCACAGAACGACTCTCGGCCAACGACCTCGTTGGCGCGCTGCTCGACTATGCGCGGCGCGAGAACTTCACGCAAATCGTGCTCGGACGCTCGCGCGCGGGGCGGCTCGCCCGCCTCCTGCGTCAATCGCTGACGCAGGAGCTCGTGCGGCGCTCGCGCGACGTGGCCGTCCATGTCGTCACCGACGCCGGAGAGGCCCCGCCGACCCGCAAGCTGGAATGGCCGACGGCGTGGTCGCTCATCGGCAGCGGCGGCGCGGCGGCGCTGTCGGTCGGCGTCACGGTCGGCGCCGGCTTTTTGCTCGACCGCTGGCTTCATCTGCAAAACCTCTCAATGATCTTCCTCGTGGCGGTCATTTTCTGCGCCTTGCGCTTCGGGCTCTTCTCCGCTATCGCGGCGGCGCTTCTGTCGTTCTTCGCCTTCGACTTCTTCTTCGTCGAGCCGCTTTATCAGTTCGAAATCTCGCAGCCGCAGGAATTCCTGGCGCTCCTCGTGTTTCTCGTCGTCGCGGTCATCACCGGCATGCTCGCGGGCCGCGTGCGCGAGCACTCTCTGCACCTCACACAGCGCATCGACGCGGCGCGCGCGCTGTTCGAATTTTCGCGCAAGCTCTCCGCCGCGGCCAAGGTCGACGATGTGGCCTGGGTTGCAGCGGTGCAGGCGCAAAAGGCCATCGCCGCGCGCGCCATCGTGATTCTCGCGCCTCAGGACGGCGAGCTGCAGCTCGCGGCCGCCTGGCCGCCAATCGATTTGCTCGAGGTGACGGACATGAGCGCCGCGCGCTGGGCGCATGAGAAGAGCGAGAACGCCGGCTGGCGAACCGGCACGCTGCCCAACGCGCGTTTCCATTTTCGCCCGCTGATGACGCCGCGCGGCTGCGTCGGCGTCTGCGGCGTCGAGCCGAGAACGCGCGACGCGCCGTTTTCGCCGCAGGAGGAACGGCTGCTTACGTCGATACTCGACCAGACCGCGACGGCGATCGACCGCGCCCGGCTTGTCGAGCGCTCGATCCGCGCGGCGGCCCTCGAAGAGAACGAGAAGCTGAGGCAGACGCTGCTCTCCTCACTCTCGCACGATCTGCGCACGCCGCTCGCCTCAATCACCGGCGCGGTGACGAGCCTGCGCGAGCTCGGCGAGAAAATGTCGCAGGACGAGCGCCAGGACCTGCTCGCCTCGATCGAGGAGGAGTCGGGCCGGCTCTCACGTTTTGTAAAGAACCTGCTCGACATGTCGCGCATCGAGGCCGGCGCGCTGGAGGTGCGGCGCGACTGGGTCGACGTCGCCGACGCGGCGCGCGCCGCCGCGGCGCGCATCCAAAAGACTTTCCCGCACATGAGGGTTTCGCTCAGTCTCGCGCCGGGGCTGCCGTTCATCCGCGGCGACGCCAATCTGCTCCAGCAGGTGCTGTTCAACTTGCTCGACAATGCGCATAAATATGGGGGCGGCGTGGCGGCGGTGCATGCGCGCCGGGAAGGCGTGGACGTGGTCGTGACCGTCACCGACGAAGGGCCGGGCGTAAGGCCCGCCGATCTTGAGCGAATCTTCGAAAAATTCTATCGCGGCGGCCGTCCCGACGGCCGCAAGGCCGGCACGGGGCTCGGCCTCTCGATCTGCCGCGGCCTCGTCGAGGCCATGGGCGGAACGATCCGGGCGCAAAGCCCCGCCCTGCGCCGGCGCGGCACACGAATCATCCTGCGGTTTCCCGCCGCGGAGGGCGCGAAGGAAGGGACTGCGCGATGACCGGTCAACGCGTGCTCGTCGTCGACGACGAGCCGGAAATCATACGCTGCTTGCGTCCGGCGCTCGCGGCGTGCGGCTATGACGTGCTCGCGGCGGAGACCGGACGCGAGGCGCTGCTTGCGCTCGCCTCGCGGGCGCCGGATGTGGTGGTGCTCGACCTCGGCTTGCCGGATATGGACGGCAAGGACGTGATCGGCCAAGCGCGGGCCTTCTCGAAGGCGCCGATCATCGTGCTCTCGGCGCGAGACCGCGAGGCGGAGAAGATCGCCGCGCTCGACGCCGGCGCCGCCGACTATGTCGAGAAACCCTTCGCGATCGGCGAGCTCATGGCGAGGCTCCGCGCCGCGATGCGCCATGCGACGCGCGACGGAGACGATCTTCCGCGCATCGAGCGCGGGGGGCTCGTCATCGATTTGGTGAAGCGGATCGTCACGAAGCACGGGACGCCCGTCAAGCTGACGCCCAAGGAATACGAGCTCTTGGCCCTGCTCGCGCGCGGCAACGGGCGGCTCTTGACGCACAAACAGCTCCTGACCTCGGTCTGGGGCCCGGCGCATCGCGACGACTCCCAATATCTGCGCGTCTTCATCGGGCAGCTGCGCGCCAAGATCGAGGACGAGCCCGCCAATCCGAAATTGATCCTCACGGAGCTCGGGGCGGGCTATCGCTTCGCCGAGGCCGAGGGGTGAGCTTCCGCCGCCTTGGCCCAGGGGGCTCTGCCGAGGCGAGCTTTAGGCGGATGGGTATTTCGCGACCGCGGGGAGGGCAAGCCCCAAATTCCGCGCCATGACGCCTGAAGCCGGGCCGGCCCGACCCCTTCACCGGTCGCGGCTTTCGTCTGGGCCGTCTGGTGTGATAATCGCAGGCGCGAAGGAGCCAATAATGACCGACGCCTCCGCGCCCCGCCGCGACAAGCCCTGGATGTTCCGCACCTACGCCGGCCATTCGACCGCGCGCGACTCGAACCTCCTGTACCGCTCGAACCTCGCCAAGGGCCAGACGGGTCTCTCCATCGCCTTCGACCTGCCGACGCAGACCGGCTACGACAGCGACGATCCGCTCGCGAAGGGCGAGGTCGGCAAGGTCGGCGTGCCGGTCTCGCATCTGGGCGACATGCGCGCGCTCTTCGAGGGCATTCCTCTGGCTGAGATGAACACGTCCATGACCATCAACGCCACCGCCGTGTGGCTCATGGCGCTCTACATCGCCGCCGCGGAAGAGCAAGGCGTGTCGCGCGGAAAACTCCAGGGCACGACCCAGAACGACATCATCAAGGAATATCTGTCGCGCGGCTCTTATGTTTTCCCGCCGGCGGCGTCGCTGCGCCTGACCCAGGACCTCATCCTCTTCGCGACGAAGGAAACCCCGAAGTTCAATCCGATCAACGTTTGCTCCTACCACTTGCAGGAGGCCGGCGCGACGCCGGCGCAGGAATTGAGCTACGCGCTCGCCACCGCGCTCGCCGTGCTGGACAATGTCAAGAAGGCCGGCGAGCTCTCGCAAGAGGACTTCGCACAGGTCGTCGGACGCATCTCCTTCTTCGTCAACGCTGGCATGCGCTTCGTGACCGAGCTGTGCAAGATGCGCGCCTTCGTCGAGCTGTGGGACGAGATCACGCGCGACCGCTACGGCGTGACCGACGAGAAGCTGCGCCGCTTCCGCTACGGCGTGCAGGTGAATTCCTTGGGGCTCACCGAGCAGCAGCCCGAGAACAACGTCACCCGCATCCTGATCGAGATGCTGGCCGTGGTGCTCTCCAAGGACGCGCGCGCCCGCGCCGTGCAGCTGCCGGCCTGGAACGAAGCGCTGGGTCTGCCGCGGCCCTTCGACCAGCAATGGTCGCTGCGCATGCAGCAGATCATGGCCTATGAGACCGACCTCCTGGAATATGGCGACATTTTTAACGGCTCGACCGAGATCGCGAAGAAAGTGGCGCAGCTGAAGGCCGATGCGCTCGCAGAGCTCAAGAAGATCGAAAAGATGGGCGGCGCCGCGGCGGCGGTCGAGAGCGGCTACATGAAGTCGAAGCTCGTCGAGTCGAACACCGCGCGGCTCGAGGCGATCGAGGCCGGGGAGCAGATCGTCGTCGGCGTCAACCGGTTCACCGAGGGCGAGCCCTCGCCGCTCACTTCCGGCGACAATCAGATCATGGTCGTGCCCGAGCATGTCGAGGCCGAGCAGATCGATCGCCTGAAGGCCTGGCGCGCGGCGCGCAATGAGGCGGCGGCACAGGCCGCGCTCGCAGAACTGTCGCGCGCGGCGAAGGAAGGGCGCAACATGGTCGAGCCGTCGATCTCAGCGGCGAGAGCGGGTGTGACCACAGGCGAATGGGGCGGCGTGCTGCGCGGCGTGTTCGGCGAGTATCGCGCGCCGACGGGCGTGTCGTCGGTCGCGCGTCAGGTCGGCGGCCCGCTCGACGACGTGCGCGCGGAGGTGCAGCGCGTCTCGACCAAGATCGGCAAGCGTGCGAAATTTCTTGTCGGCAAGCCCGGGCTCGACGGCCATTCCAATGGCGCCGAGCAGATCGCCGTGCGTGCGCGCGACGCGGGCTTCGATGTGATCTACGCCGGCATCCGCTCGACGCCGAAGGAGCTGGTCGAGACCGCGAAGAAGGAAGGCGCGCATTGTATCGGCCTCTCCATTCTCTCAGGCTCGCATGTTACGCTCGCGCACGAGGTCATGAAGCTCATGAAGGGCGAGGGTCTCGGGAGCGTGCCGCTCGTGGTGGGCGGCATCATCCCGCCCGCGGACGAGAAGCTCCTGCGCGAGAGCGGGGTCGCGGCGGTGTACACGCCGAAGAACTACGATCTCAATGAGATCATGACGGATCTGGCGCATATTATTGAGCGGAGCGTGGGGTGATCTCGCGGCGGCGTCCGCTCGATTTTGCATGGGGGCAGTCAAACGTTTCGGCGCTATGGTCACAGAGCGCGCTCGTTCGGCTTGGACAACCCGAACCAATTTTGCTTGCTTTGCTCCGAGTGTACCGTCGGATTGTCTGCGAGAACGCCAAGATCGAGTGTTTCCAGACTCAGGGCGTGTCATCAATTGAGCCGGACGACGGCGGCGGCGAGGTGGTGGATGGCGGCGCAAACCCTTCGGATTACGGGATATCGTGTCCCCGCAACCCATCCTCGCCTTCAACGCCGCGCGAACTGCGTAAAACCAGCAAAATACATCTAAATCTCGGGGGCGTGGCGAGTTTGACAGAACGAAGCCATTTTTGCCGGAATTCCGGGACTTTCGCCCACCAAAGCCCGATAAAGCTCCCCTGCATGCGCCAAATCTCGCGCCAAATCCCCTGATCTCCTCAAGGAAGCCCAAATGATCGGGCGCCTCAATCACGTCGCCGCCACGGTCGCCGATCTGAGGCGGGTTCTCGCCACTTGGAGTGAGCAACCAACCAGTCCCTGGCGTCGACCCTATGACGGCGACGATTGATCGCAAGGGTTGTGGGTTCTCCTTGCGCGAACCTTTCGCCCCTGTCGCCCGCCTCCCTTTGGCCGCCAACGGAAACGATCACCACCCACTCCAAACAGCGAGGAGCCCCGATATCCCTACTGGGATTAGAGCCCCGGCGAGGACCTTCCTTCGGTCCCCGTCATCGAGCCGTCGGAGAGCCCGCCGCGCCACCATCTGCGTAAGCGGCGGATCGCCTGGCCCGGTTTAGGCCCCGCATCTGCGCAGAAAACGCGTCGGCGCCCCTCTTGCGCGGGGATTGTTCCTCGGCCTATAAGCTCCTTTCCAAACCGCCCGGCCAGTGATGGGCTGCCGGGGCGGTTTTTTTCGCTTCCTGCGAAGCGCGCGTTCCGCGCGCAAACCTTTACGGGCCGACCGCCCAGGAGAGCAAAATGCCCAAGTTGAAAACCAAGTCCGGCGCCAAGAAGCGCTTCAAGATCACCGGAACCGGCAAGGTGGTCTACGCCCAGCAGGGCAAGCGCCACGGCATGATCAAACGCACCAACAAACAGATTAGAAACCTGCGGGGCACCTCGGTGCTCTTTAAGACCGACGGCGACAACGTCAAAAAATATTTTCTGCCCAACGCCTGAAAATCCTAAAACCCGGAAACGATCCTGGACTTGAAGGAGCTTAGATCATGGCTCGCGTGAAACGCGGCGTCACATCGCACGCCAAGCATAAGAAAACGCTCAAGGCCGCCAAGGGCTTCTATGGCCGCCGCAAGAACACCATCCGCGCCGCCAAGGCCGCCGTCGACCGCTCGATGCAATACGCCACGCGCGACCGCAAGGCCAAGAAGCGCACTTTCCGCGGGCTGTGGATCCAGCGCCTGAACGCCGCTGTCCGCGAGTTCGGCCTATCCTATTCGCGCTTCATCGACGGCCTCAACAAGGCCGGCGTCGCGATCGACCGCAAGGTGCTTTCGGAGCTCGCCATCAGCCAGCCCGAGGCTTTCGCGGGCATCGTCGCGCAGGCCAAGGCCGCGCTGCCGGCGACCGCTGCGTAAGAAGATATAGAGCGAGGACTTACACTCTCTCCCGCCCTGCCCTCCCTCCCCGGATCAAGTCCGGGGGTCGCTGGAGAGAGAGCCCATTCCGCGCTGCGCCGAAGTTGAATGGAACGCCTTCGTCCAGCAGAAATTACAATTTCCTCGCCATGAGTCGGTCTACGCGTCCGCGGTCGTGGGCGTCAGCTGTCCTTTGAGGCCGCAGGCCTTCCTGGCCACCGCGCTGCGCAGCGCGAGCTCCGCGAACAGCGCCATGCAGGCGGCGTAGCGCATGCAAAGCCGCGCCGGATCGCTCGACATCCGCCACAGCCATTCGAGCCCCAGCTGTTGCAGTATCTTGGGCGCGCGCGGGGCCTCGCCGGAAATGAAGTCCATCGCCGCGCCGACGCAGATGAAGGCGATATCGGGGCAGCGGCGGCGCAGAGCGTCGGCGAGCAGCTCCTGCTTCGGCGCGCCGAGCGAGAGCACGCAGAGCGCCGCGCCCGACCGCCGCAAGCCCGCGGCGTAGGCGTCCGCGGCGGCTTCGATCTCGTCGCGCGCGATGACGCCGCAATCGGCGCCGGCAACGCGCAGGCCCGCATGACGCCCTTGCAGAATCGCGAGCCCCGCCGTCAGCGAGCGCTCGCTCGGCCCGATGAAGAACGTGGGCAGCCCGAGCTCGGCTGCACGCGCGCAGAGCGGCTCCAGGAGGTCGGCGCCGGTTGCGCGCTTAAGCGTTTCGCCTTGGCGCCGCAGCAGCCAGACGATCGGCCAGCCGTCGGCGAGAACGAGCGTTGCGCGCACGTAGGCGTCGAGAAACGCCGGATCGGTGCGCATCTTGACCATATGGTCGAGATTGACCGTGAATAGAGCGCATCCTTGGCGCGCCAGCATTTTTGCGACGACGGCCTCGATCGCGGCTTCGATGCTTGGGATGTTGACCTCGATGTCCGGCGTGCTGCGAACAATGTGCGTGAGCGAGCCTATCGAACCCATGACCGTTGCTTCCCCGACCGTCGGGTGGGGAGGTCTCGCGTCTTTTGAGATCGCGGCGCGTCGGCCTCCCCCTCCGTTCGGCCGCAGGAGGCGCGGCCGGACTCTGAGGGGCGCCGCAACCGCTGCGCCATGGAAAGAGGCTCAAAATGGTGCGATTTGGACGTGGCGCGCGCGCAGAGGCGAGGCGTAGCGCCCTCCCCAGCGCGAGCCATAGAAAAGCTGCTCTGGCGCTCGGTTGGCGCGACCTTCGGCAACTGAGACGGCCTTTCGTGAACCCATGCGGGTCGGGAGCGCGCAGCCCGAGCCGTCTCTTCGCGCTCGGGGGCCCGCGCCATAACGAAATTCGTTCGTCTCAAGTCGGGACGACGCCCAGCTGCGCCTCTAAGTTTTCAGCGAGTTCCTCCGCTAAGCAAATCGTAACCATAAATCTTCAGATTGTCGGCAATACCCGCGCGGCCGCCGCCTCGAACGGATAACGAACTTGTCTGCCATCGACAGCGCAACCACGTCAGAGCCCCCGCGCGTGGCCGGTGGGGATGGGGCGATCGAGATGGACGTCGGCGATCTTGCCGGCGTGCTGTGGCGGCGCAAGCGGCTGCTGGTTCCGACGCTGGCCTTGAGCTTTGGCCTCGCGGGCGCCTATCTCGCTCTGACGCCGCCGCGCTACGGCGCCGAGATGGCGATCCTCGTCGACACCCGCGAGCGCGCCCCCGTCGGCGTCGACGCCGCGCCTCTGGCGCAAAATCCTGATCCTGCCCTCGTCGAAGGCCAGATGCGCCTCCTCACTTCGAACGCGGTGCTGCGCCACCTGACCGAACGCGAGCAGTTGCGCTTCGATCCCGACTTCGCGCCGGCAAAACCCTGGCCGGTCGTGCAGGCCATGAGGTCGCTTTTCGGCGGCCAGGCCGCCCCGACGGCCGAGCAGAACGCCGACGGCATAATCGACGCCCTCGCCAAGGCGATCACCGTCAAGCACAGCGAGAAGAGCTATGTGCTTGACGTCGAGGTCCGCGCCGCGAGCCCCGAGAAAGCCGAGCGGCTCGCGCGCGCGCTCTCCGACGCCTATTTCGACACGCAGACCAAGCTCGAGGACGATCTCGTCGACAAGCAGGTCGAGTGGCTCGACAAAAAGGTCAGGGATCTGCGCGACCGCCTCGAAAAGGCCGAAGAGCGCGCCGAAGAATTCCGCAAGTCGCAGTCTCTGCTCGTTACCGACGGCCGCCTGCAGCCCGAGGAGCAGCTCAAGGACGCCAACTCGCAGCTCATCGAGGCGCGCGGCAAGCGCGCCGAGCAAGAGGCCAAGGTCGCGCAATTGCAGGCGGCGATCCGCTCCGAGGCGATCGAGAATCTCGGCGACGCCATTCGCTCGCCGCTCATCGAAAAGCTGCGCGGCGATTATGCCGCGCTGACAAAGGACGCCGCCTATGCGCAGACGACGCTCGGTCCGCGGCATCCGTCATATCTCGTCGTGCGCGCGCAGCTCGAGGCGATGCGTCGGCAGATCAGGGCGGAGCTGCGCCGGCTCTCGGGGGCGATGGAGCATGATCTGCGCGCCGCGCGCAACGCGGAAACCGCCGCAGCGCGTCTCGTCGCCGACCTCTCGAACACGATCGACAAGGAGGGCGGGCCGCGCATCGAGTTCAACGAATTGATCCGCCGCGCCGCCAATCTGCGCGAGGAATATGAAAAGGCGCTGCGCGCGCGCGAGAACGTGCGCAAGGACGTGGTCGGCACGCCTTACGGCGTCGTCATCAACCAACCGATCGCCCAGCGGACCAAGGTCAGTCCGAAGACGTTGCCGGCGCTGTTGATCGCGCTCGCGGGCGGCCTCAATCTGTTCGTGGCGACGGCGTTGCTCGTGGAGCTGTTCGCGCGCAAGCGTGTAGGACAGGGCGCGTCGGCGCAGGCGTCGTCCACTGGCGCGCCGCTCGCCCAAAGGGATTTCGACTCAGGACTCGCAAAAGAGGTCGCGCAGGGCTGGATCGCGGCGGCGCAGACGGCGGAGGTCTTGTCCTTGCCGCCTTTCGATCCGGCCTTGACGAGAGAGGGCGCGCCGCTGGTCTGGTTCGACTGCCTCATGGAAGTCATAGAGACCCCAGGCGAACCCTATCGTCGAGCGGTCAGCGCCGTGTACGACGCGCTTTGGCGCGCAGTCGGAGCGCAGCGCGCGCCCGTCGTCGTCGTCGCCTCGCGCGAGGCGGGCGCCGGCGTCACCACGCTCGCGGCGTCGCTGGCGCTATTCGCCTGCGCGCATGGGGAGAAGGCGCTGCTGCTCGATTGCGACGCCGAGCGTCCCACGCTTTTCGAAATGTCGTCGCGGTTGGGCCGCGCCTCGCAGCGCTTCGGTTTCGACGAGCCGCTGTCGCTCGTCCATCGCGAGACAGGCGGTCCTGGACGCGCGTTGCTCGGCGCGCTCGGCGTCGATCGCGCTTGGCCGCGCGAGGGCTGCTTCCGGTCGACGTTCGACCTGATTATTCTCGATTGCGGCGTGCTGCGAGACGACTTCGCGCTGGTCCCAAGCGGGGAGATCGACGCGGCCATCATGATCGAGCCGGCGCCGCGCGCGGGCGAACGGCGCGCCGTCCTAATGTTTCGCGAGCAGGACGCGGCCCTGCGGCGCGAAGAGGCGGCCTGAGAGAGCGCTTAGTCTCGCATCTGGTTAAACAGACGCTCATGGGCGTCGAGGGCGGCCTCCAGCGAGAATTCCGCCGCGCGGCGCTGCCGCGGCGCGGGATCGCCCGGCGTCTTAAGACATGCGTCGATCGCGTCCGCCATTCCCGCTTCGTCGCCGACCGCAACCAGTCGCCCGAGCTCCGGCTTGTTTAGGATTTCCTGCGGGCCGCCGCTCATTGTCGCAACCACGGGCGCGCCGTGGTCCAACGCCTCGACGATCGCAAGGCCGAAAGACTCGTGCACCGATGCGGATACGAAGCACCGCATGCGCGTGAAGTAGGGGCGTGGATCGACGTAGCCTGGAAACTCGACCCGATCGGCGAGACCCAGCGAACGCGCTTGCGCTTCCAGCTCCTTGAGCTGCGGTCCTTTGCCAAGAATCGCGAGCCGTGCGCCGGGCATGGAGACGCGGGCGAAAGCGCCGAGCAGCGTGCCGCCCCCCTTCTCCGGGACGAGCCGGCCGGCCGCCACGACCAGGGGCGCACGGTCGGCGAGAGAGCGCGGCGTCAGCGGCGGCTCAGGGAGCATGGGCGCGGCGGGATTGTAGATCGTCATCAGGCGCTGCGGAGGGCAGCGCAGGCGGTCGATCAAGTCCTGCCGCAGGACGTCCGACACTGCGACGCCGGCGCCCACAAGTCGCAACATCACGGGCGAAAGAAAGAAGCCTAGGCGGCTCAGCAGCTGCGGCTCGTTCTCCAGAAAGCCGTGGTAGGAGAGGATCGCGAAGCGCCTGCGACAGGCGATGAGCGCGGCGATCCAATGCCTGAAATTGGTTGCGGCAAGCGCCGAGTAGCTCGCAGACGGCTTTTCGCGCGCGAGCAGCTGAGCGAGCGCCAGAACGCCCCAAAAACGGCCCTGCGGCAAGACGAGATACTCGACGCGCTTATCAAGCGTGCGTCGCCATTCGTCCGCTTCGGACTCCACGACGAGCAGCACGCGGTCGCCACGCGCGGCGAAGCCCGAAGCGAGGCGCGCGACGACAAGCTCGGCGCCGCCGCCCGCAAGCGCGTGAACATAGAATAGCAGGGTGCGTCGTTGCGACATGGCCAGCATTTAAAGGTCGTCGCGCGCGGCGTCCTGGGGTCCATGGCGCCGCAGCAACGAATCGATCTCTTCATTGACTTCGGCCCGTCGCCTTTCGTCAAGCATGAGGCCGAGCTTCGAGCGGCGCCACAGCGCGTCCTCCCCCGAGCGCACCCATTCCTCGCGCACGAGGTAGTCAAGCTCGGCCTGCGTGAGGCCGCAGCCGAAGCCGCGCCCGAGCGCCGCCATAGTCGTCGCCTCGCCCAAAAGCTTTTCGGCGCGCGTCCCATAGGCGCGCGCGAGCCGGCGCGCCAGACGCTCGCCAAGAAACGGCCGCTCGCGCTGGAATTGCGTGAGAAACGCCTCGAAGCCGTCGTCGGGAAGGTCGCCGCCGGGGAGCGTCGCGCCTTGCGTCCAGGCCGGGCCGGCCTGGGGGAAAGCGGACGCCAGCTCATCCAGCGCATGCTCGGCGAGTCGGCGCGCAGTGGTGAGCTTGCCGCCGAAGATCGAGAGCGCCGGAGCCCCGGCGCGGTCGAGATCGAAGGCGTAGTCGCGCGTAGTCACCGAGGCTTGGACCGCGCCGTCGTCGAACAGCGGCCGCAGCCCAGAAAAGCTCCAAACTATATCCGCTTCTGTCACACTCTGCGCGAAGCAACGGTTGATCGCGGCAAGTAGATAGGCGACCTCCTCGGCGGAGATTTCGACGGGGCCGGGCGCGCCGTCGAAGGGCACGTCCGTCGTGCCGACGAGCGTGAGCTCCTGCTCATAGGGGATGGCGAAGATCACGCGTTTATCTGGGTTTTGCAAAATATACGCGTGCTCGCCTTCATAAAGCCGGCGCGTGACGATATGCGAGCCCTTGACGAGCCGGGCGTGCTTCTTCGAGGTGATGCGCAGCGCGTCGTGCAGGGTTTGCGACACATAGGGGCCGGCGGCGTTGGCGATCGCGCGCGCCTCGACCTCTCGAGCGCCGGCTTCGTCCTCGCATCGGGCGATCCAGCGGTCCGGCAGGCGTCGCGCCTCGACGAGCCGGGTCCGCACGCAAATCTCAGCGCCGAGCTCCCTGGCGGCGAGCGCATAGACCACGACGAGGCGCGCGTCGTCGACCCAGCAGTCCGCGTAGGTGAAGCCGGTTTTGTAGGCGCCCTTCAGCGGCGCGCCGAATGGAGTTCCTTCGAGCGCGACCTTATGGGAGCCCTCCAGCCGGGTTCTTCGGGCGAGATGGTCGTAGAGGAAGAGCCCGAGGCGGATGAGCGCCGCCGGCCGCAGGCCGCGCTCGTGCGGCAGCACGAATTTCAGCGGGCGCACGAGATGCGGCGCCGCGGCCAGCATCGTCTCGCGCTCTTCCAGCGCCTCGCGGACGAGGCGAAACTCGAGCTGCTCCAGATAGCGCAAGCCGCCGTGGATGAGCTTGGTCGAGGCCGAGGAGGTGGCGCTCGCCAGATCGCCCATCTCGACAAGTAGGACGGAGAGCCCCCGCCCGGCGGCGTCGCGGGCGATGGCGCAGCCGTTGACGCCGCCGCCGATGACGAGAAGATCATATGCCATGCCGCTCTTCGCCGTTCGCTGATAATCCTGTATAGTCCCCGTGCGCGAGCGCCCGCAAAAGGGTTGTCAGCCGCGTGCGAACACGATACCACCGCGCCTGCTGCGGCCGCGTAAACGCCGCTCTCGTCGGCGGCCCGGCCGCGGGGGCGTTCAGTCACGAGGAGCTTCGGCCCACCCCATGGATTTTCTCAAAGACCGGTCGACGCCCATGAACCGCCGCCGCCGCATCTACGAAGGCAAGGCCAAGGTGCTGTACGAGGGCCCAGAGCCCGGCACGCTCGTGCAGCACTTCAAGGATGACGCCACCGCTTTCAACGCCAAGAAGCACGAGATCATCGACGGCAAAGGCGTCCTCAACAACCGCATCTCGGAATATATTTTCCAGCACCTCAACGCGATCGGCGTGCCGACCCATTTCATCCGCCGGCTCAACATGCGCGAACAGCTGATCCGCGAGGTGGAGATCATCCCGCTCGAGATCGTCGTGCGCAACGTCGCCGCGGGCTCGCTCGCCAAGCGCTTAGGATTGGAGGAAGGCACGCAGCTGCCGCGCTCGATCATCGAGTTCTATTATAAGAACGATGCGCTCGACGACCCGATGGTCTCGGAGGAGCACATCACGGCCTTCGGCTGGTCGAGCCCGCAGGAGATCGACGACATCATGGCGCTGGCGATCCGCGTCAACGACTTCCTGACCGGTCTCTTCTTAGGGGTTGGCATCCGGCTCGTCGATTTCAAGATGGAGTGCGGCAGGCTTTGGGAAGGCGACATGATGCGCATCGTCGTCGCCGACGAGATTTCGCCGGACAGCTGCCGGCTGTGGGACATAAAGTCGAACGACAAGCTCGACAAGGACCGTTTCAGGCAGGATCTCGGCGGGCTGATCGAGGCTTACACAGAGGTCGCGCGCAGGCTGGGCATCTTGCAGGAGAGCGACGCGCGCGCCGGAGGACCGAAGCTGGTGGACTGACGCGGGCTGCACGTGCGGAGGAAGCCAAATGTCGCGATATTCTATCGTTCTGAGGGGTATGGCGGTAGCAGTTCTTCTGAGTTTTGGACTGGCGGCGGGGCGCGCAGATCCCGCGCGCGGCGATGCGCATGATCCGAACGTGGTCGGGATGGATCACAGCAGGCTGGACCACGGCGTGCTCGGTCCCGAGCCGCCCCAGCGCGTCGCCCTCAATGCAAGCGCGAGCGTCGGCGCGGTTGATCCGGACGTGATCGGCATGGATCACAGCAAACTGAATCATGGCGTGCTGGGCCCCGAGCCGCGCCCGCGCGTCGCCGTCAATGCAAGCGCGCGCATCGGCGCGGTTGATCCGAACGTCCTCGGCATGGATCACAGCAAGCTTGATCACGGCGTGCTGGGTCCGGAGCCGCCGCGCCGCGTCGAGGGCAAGGCGCGAGCGAGCAGCGACGCCGCAGCCGTGATTGCCGTCGCGGCGCCGATTGTCTTGGCCAAGGATCACAGCAAATCGGATCACGGCGCGGTCAACCCTGAGCCGTCAAAACGCGGTGACGACCACCCGCATGAGTGCTGCGCCGCGCAGGCGAAATCGAGTGCAAGTTCCGGCAAAAGCGATGAGCGCTTGACCGCCGCTTTGAAATACTTGGGCAGGGCGCTCGACAGCGCGCAAATTGGCGACACGGACGGCGTTGCGCGGCATGCCGAAGACGCGATCCGGCAAGCCGCCCTGTCGCAACAGGCGGAGCCGAGCGAGCATAAAAGGCAAGGGATCGAGCATCTGACCGCCGCGGTCGAAGAGGGGCGGAAAAACAACCTCGATGCGGCCCGCAAGCACGCCGAGGAGGCGATTGTTCATCTCAAGGAAGCGCGAAAGTAGCGCCCGTCAGAGCCTTTGCGATGCTCGGATAAGCAAAGTCGCATAGGCGTTCCTTCGCCCGCTTCCGGCTCTTTGTGGTCCTTCCCGATTGGTTCCTCAAACGCCTTATCATGAAACGAAGGCGTCCAAGACAGGGATGGAACTTGCGCGGCTTGCCTTTGTCCGCCTACGACTATCGCAGCACCGGAAAGCAGGGAAGGCCGGGGCAATCAGTAAACTTCAGCGCCGAGCGCTTCCTTTCGCTGCCGACGCGTCGTCGAAGGTGACGAGGCCACAACGGACTTGGAGCGGAGTCTTCTTAAGCGACGATCCATCAACAATCAGAGGGGCCAATGTTGAAATCTGAAAGCTTTGCGCCAGTCTCAATCTGCTCATAGACCAGATGGAAGCGCACGCCGCGGCGAATGCTGTCACCAAATTTAAAACACACGTACCCCTTAAGCATATCTCGAGTTTGCGGAATATTGGCGCGATAAAAACTTTCGAAAGCTGGCGCCACAACGACATAACGCTGCTCGACGACTCCATCCACGGCTTCAAGGTGCTTGAGCGTCACGCCCCGCTGAGTTTGCAGGGCCTTTTCCTCATCAGATCGCAGTTCATTGACGACTTGGCTCGCCATTTGAGACAATTCTGAAGCGCTTGCGGGCTTCACAGCAGCAAGAGCGGCGCAGGCAGCATCGTCAATGGCGAATTCGATACGGTCGGATTTATCGGCAAGTTCGTAAACATAGATTAGCGAGATTCCCCGCTTGAATGAAACAGCCTTTTGCGGATTCCGGCAAAAGGCATACGCGGTCGTGTCGCGGATGTGACCCGCGCTCGCCTTCGCCTTTACAAATAGTGCCTGGTCGTTCGCCGTGAAATGTATTGTGACATTTGCGCCCTGGACGGTTGCGCTGTCAAACGAGAGCGGCCCGCCCGGCGAACGAACCGTGCTCACCTCGATCGTGTGGGCGATGCCACGGGCCAGTTGATCTAACGGCATCGTATTGATATCTGGCGCAGTTTGTGCCGAAGCGAACGACATAACAAAGCTTATGGCGGTTCCTAAGATCAATGCCGTTCGCATGGAGCGTCCCTCTGGAAGCAATTCAGTCTGAATTTTATAGGATTCTCTTACGGACGTCACGGTCGCGCTGCTTGTCGTCTATCTGATGGTCCGCCAAGCCGCGCCTCACCAAAAGCGTTCTTGACCTTCGCCCGATCCTCTCACGCCCTTTCCAGCAGCGCGTGGGCGGCGTCCCAGAGCTCGTCGAAATGGGAAATGACCCGGTCGGGGCCAAAGGTCGCGACCGGGGGCTCGCTATAGCCGAAATCGACGGCGACGACCGGCGCGCCGGCGTTGCGCGCGGTCTCGACGTCGGTTTTGGAGTCGCCGACCATCACCGCCTTGGCGGGGTCGCCCCCCACGAGATCAATCGTCGCGATGAGCGTCCGCCCGTCGGGCTTCGATGTGGCGAAGGTGTCGCGCCCACAGATGGCCGAGAAGCGCTCGGCGACGGCGAGCCGCTCGAGCAGCAGCCGCGCCAGCCCTTCTGGCTTGTTGGTGCAGACGGCGAGCCGGAAGCCGGCCTCGCTGAGGCGCGCCAGCGCGTCGGTCGCGCCGGGGAAGAGCCTGGTCTCGTCGGCGATGCGGGTGGCGTAATGGGCGAGGAAATCGGCGACGAGCGCCTCGGCGCGCCCTGGCGAGAGCGGTTCGCCCGCGATTCTGAACCCGCGCTCGAGGAGCGCCCGCGCGCCGCCGCCGACGAGCG
Source organism: Methylocystis sp. (assembly GCA_035624015.1). Classification (GTDB taxonomy): domain Bacteria; phylum Pseudomonadota; class Alphaproteobacteria; order Rhizobiales; family Beijerinckiaceae; genus Methylocystis. The sequence continues at coordinate 3,734 of DASPSI010000029.1, read as the reverse complement.
CGCGCGCCTGATCGAGTGTCTGCGGCGGCAGACTTTCGCGCTCTAGGAGGACGTTCAAGGTCCCGATGAGGTCCGGCGCGGTGTCGGCCAAGGTGCCGTCGAGGTCGAAGACGATGGTGGGCGCAAGACTCTGCATAGCCTCCGCCTACCCTCCCGCCGCGCGGAGCGCAAGCGGCGCAGTCAAACTGCTTCTGCGGCGGTTCCATTTACGGAAAATACACGCGAACCGCGTCTTTCTGATTTCGACGAACCTGTGCTCGAACGCCCGCCTTTTCGGAGCCGGCGGCTTACCGAGTCCGCAATGCACGAAATCTCCCCAGCCTCGGCCCTAGCTCTCAAAATTTGCGGGCTCGCGAAATCTTTCGAGCGCCCAGCGGTGGACGGGCTCGATCTCTCGGTCCCCGCCGGCGAGTTTTACTGCCTGCTCGGGCCGAACGGCGCGGGCAAGACCACCACCTTGCGCATGGTCACCGGACTCCTGAAACCAGACCGGGGATCGATCTCCGTCTACGGGGTCGACGCGCTCGAGGATTCGATCGGCGCCAAGCGCATCATGGCCTGGGTTTCGGACGAGCCGATGCTCTATGACCAGCTCACGCCGATGGAGTATCTCGACTTCGTGGCCGGCCTCTGGGCGGTCGACGCCACGGCAGCCGCGGCGCGCGCGAAAGATCTCCTCTCCTGGCTCGGCCTCTCCCCTTACGCCGACGAACGCTGCGGCGGCTTCTCCAAGGGCATGCGGCAGAAGCTCGCGCTCGCCGGCGCGCTCGTGCATGAGCCGAAGCTCATCATCCTTGACGAGCCCTTCACCGGCCTCGACGCCGCCTCTTCACGCATCGTCAAGGACGTGCTGCGCGAGCGCGTCCGCGCCGGCTGCTCGGTGATCATGACCACCCATATTCTGGAGGTCGCCGAGCGCATGGCCGATCGTATCGGCGTCATGGCCAAGGGCAGGCTCATCGCGGACGGCAGGCTGGACGAGCTGCGGCTGCGGGCGGGCGCCAGCGGCGCGAGCCTGGAAGACACGTTCCTCGCGCTCGTCGCGCAGGACCGGGAGGCCGCATGAGCGCGTCGGGCTCCCTTGCGTGGTTCGCGGCGCATGAAGCGCGGCTCGCCTGGCGCGACTGGCGCTGGCTCATGACGCGCGGACGAAAGGACCGCGCAGGCGCCGCGGCGCTCGGCTTCGTCGCCTTCGTCCTGTTCATGCATGGCGTGGCTTGCATGGCGCTTTCGAGCTCCTTCCGCCTGGCGGGTCCGGCCGACGCAAAGGCGCTCGCCGTCGTCGCGGGCTCCTTGGCGCTAGCCTTCTCGGCCATGCTGTCACAAGCGACGGAGCTGGTGACGCGCGCCTTTTACGCCCGCGGCGACCTGGAGCTGATCCTCACCTCGCCGGCCGCGGCGGCGCGGCTCTTCGCCGTGCGCATCGCCGCCATCGCCGCGACAATCTTCTCCATGTCGCTGGTCTTCGCTGCGCCCTTCATCAATGTCCAGGCGTGGCTGGCCGGACCGCAATGGCTTTGCGCCTATCTGGCCGCCGCCGCGCTCGCCATGTTCGCGGTCGCGTGCGCCGTCGTGATCGTTGGCGCGCTCTTCGCCGTCCTCGGCGCGCGGCGCACGCGCTTTGTCTCGCAGATCGTCGCGGCGGTGATCGGCGCGGCCTTCGCGATCGGATTGCAATTCGCGGCGATTATCTCGTTCGGCACGATGGACGCGCCGCGTTTCGCAGTTTTAGAGCGGCTGGCGCTCGATCCCGACAGCGCCCTTCTATGGCCGGCTCGCGCTGTCTTCGGCGAGCCGGCGCCGCTCGCCTTCATGCTCGGCCTCGGCTTGGCGGCGCTGTTCGCTGTCATCGGCGTTTACGCGCCGCGGTTCGGCGGCCTCGTGCTCACCGCCGGCAGCCAGTCGAACGCGTCGAAGAAGAGCAGCCCACGGCAGGCCGATTTGCACAGCGCTTCGCCCGCGCAGGCGCTACGTCGCAAGGAGTGGTCGCTGCTGCTGCGCGACCCCTGGCTCATGTCGCAGACGCTTATGCAGCTCCTCTATCTACTGCCCGCGGCCTTTCTGCTGTGGCGTAGCTTCTTCAGCGGCTCCGGCGTCGCAAACTTTCTCGCGCCGGTTTTGATCATGGCGGCCGGACAATTGGCCGGAGGCCTCGCATGGCTTGCCGTTTCCGGCGAGGACGCGCCCGAGCTCATCGCCACGGCGCCGGTCGACGCCGCCAGCGTGTTGCGCGCTAAAACCGAGGCGGTGCTCGTTGGGGTAGGCGTCGTGTTCGCGCCGCTAGTGTTGATGCTAGCTGTAGCGTCGCCTCTCGCCGCGCTGGTCTCGCTCGCAGGCGTCGTCGTGGCGGCGGGCTCGGCGACCGCGATCCAGTTCTGGTTTCGCGCGCAAGCGAAGCGCTGCCATTTTCGCCGCCGCCAAATCTCGTCGCGCCTCGCCACCTTCGCCGAGGCGCTGTCCTCGAACGGCTGGGCCTGCGCCGGCGCGATGGCCGTCGCCGGCGCCTGGCTCGCTGTCGTTCCCAGCGTTATGGTCGTCGCGATGCTCGCGGGCGTCTGGTCGATCAGCCCTGCCAAAGCCACGGCGTCGAGCTGAAAGCGGTCGGAGCCTGTGCCGGCTGTGTAGCGGCCCTGGTCAGGGCGCGCCGCGGACCGGGTCGTCGAATCGCGCGCTGTTCTTTGGGGGGCCGACACTGCGCGAGTCGTATCTGTCGGCAGCGGGCGCGTGGGGCAGGAGCCATCCGATCACGAATGCGAGGAGGATCAACCCCAAGAGCGCCGCCACGCCCGTGTAATTGCGCTTGGCGGCAGGCATCGTTTTCTCCCGATCGCCCGCAATCGCCTCGTGACGCGGCGATCTTTCTCGGACTTATTATGGGGAGCGTTTCGGCGGTCGGAACCATCCACGATCAAATAGCAGCAATCGAAATCTCGCCTCGGGCTTCGCCGCGCTCCCACCCGCCTAAGCGGAAGCTCGCTCGCGGCCCCGCAGATGCGCTAAAAGCCAAGGGCAAGTCATAACTCCCCTGAAATCCAGCCATGAACGACAAGAAGACGCCGCAGCAAAGAATCACAGCCTACACGCTCGATGCGCTGAGCGTCGAGCTCGAGGAGTTGACGCGCTTTCCCGTCGATCCTTACAGCAAATTCGTCTATGAGCGCATCGTCGAGTTCTACTGGACCGTTTCGCGCGCCCTGAGGCGGTTGCGAAGTCTCCTGAAGAAGGCTCCCGAGCGGCCGAGCGATGCGCTGCTTGGCGGCGAGATCCCGTCGCCGCCCGCACGCGAGCGCCTCTTCATGGACATGACCAACACAGTCGAATCGGGCTCCAAGACCGGCATTCAGCGCGTGGTGCGGCGGATCGCGCTCGAATCCGTGCGCGCGGGCCTCGGCCTCCCCGTCGTGATCGAGAACGGCAAGCTCGTTCCCTATTACCGCCACCCCTCGCTACCGCTCACGATCGAGCCCGCGGCGGGCGACGTCCTTCTCGTTCTCGACGCGGCCTGGAACAATGTCGACGTTTATCCGTCGGTGGTCGACGCCCTAAACGCTTCGGGCGGCAAAGTCGTCGTCGCGGCCTACGATATCCTGCCGCTGCAATATCCGGCGCTGTTCCACCAGAACGTCACCCGCAGCTTTCGCGCCTGGCGCGAGGGCGTGCTCGCCAAGGCCTGCGCCCTCGTCGCCATCTCGCGCGCTACCGCGCAAGCTGTCGTGGACTATGAGCGCCAGGCC
>DASPSI010000016.1:0-68938 GCA_035624015.1 Methylocystis sp. | reverse complement strand
ACGATCGTCAACGCATAGACCAGCGCCTGCAATAGCGAGGGCTGATCCGTGTAGCCGATCAGCGTGTGCAGCACGCGGCCGACGAGGCTGTTGTCGGGCAGGACGGCGGAGGTGTCCCACAGCGTCTGCGCGAGCCTGCTCGCAAAGCCCGCCTGTTGCAAAAAGGCGGCGCATTGGCTGGCGAGGCCGGCGGCGAGCAGCGTGACCAGCACCGAGGTCACGGCGAAGAGCCGCCGCGGCGGAATGTTGACGAGCCCATAGAAGGTCAGCGCGCTTAAGCCGACGCCAAGGGCGAGCCCCCCCACGCCGCCGAGAAAGAGGTCAAAGACCGACTCGCCCGAGACCAGGATGCCGTAAAGAAACAGCACGACTTCGGCGCCCTCGCGCAGCACCGCGACCGCGACGACGACGCCGAAAGCGACGAAGCTCTTCTCGCCGGAAGCCACCGCCTCGCCAACGTCCGCGAGCTGTTGCGCGAGCTCGCGCCCATGGCGCGCCATCCACATGTTGTGCCAGGCGAGCATCACGACGGCGAGCGCGAGAACGGAGGCGTTGAACATTTCCTGCCCGCGCCCGGCGAGGGTGCTGGAAAGCTCTCCCGCGAATGCCGCTACGAGCAGCGCGCCGAGAACGCCGACCCCGACGCCTCCGGCGATCCAGGCCCGCGAGCCCGCAAGGCCGCGCGTGACCGCGAGCGCAATGCCGACGATGAGACCGGCTTCGATAACCTCGCGGAAGACGACGATGAGCGCGCCGAGCATCTTATCTCTTGGGGTTCAGGTCACTCGACGACAAGGAAGCCCTCGGCCGTTTTCTCGTGATAGTCGCCGAAGAAGCGGTATTTGCCCTTGGCGAGCGGGCGCACCTTGATCGTAATGGTCCCGCCGCCGGCGACGAGCTTTTCCACCTTCAACGGCTTGCTCTCGAACTCTTCAGGCGTCGGATCGTCGTTCTTGACAGTGATGGTGATCGGCGTGTCGGCGGGCGCGCGCAGCTCCGCGGGGGAAAAGCGGTGATCCTTGATGGCGACGCTGAGCGCGGCCTCTTGCGCGACAGCGTGAGAACTCGCGAGCGCCGCCACGGCTGCGAGGACAGAAGTGCTAAGCTTCAAGCTGGGGCCTTTCCGTGACATAGGACGTCGACCGGAAGGGTAGCAGGCTGTCGATGTGGGTCAATCCTCATCTTTAGGAGAGGTTCCAATGTGCTTGCGGCGCTTCCTGTCGCCGCGCTTGACGAATGGGCCGACGCGCACGTAAACAGGCGCTCTCAAGGCGTCATGCGCCGGGCGGCTAGCTCAGCGGGAGAGCACTCCCTTCACACGGGAGGGGTCACAGGTTCAATCCCTGTGCCGCCCACCATCAAAATCAAGAACTTGCGAGCAATGGCCCAAGCCCAGGCGCTGGACAGCTGTTCCCTGGGCGCTCCTTTTGCCTACCCAGCTTGACGCCCTGAGGCGCGTATGGCGACGAGGTCCGTGGCGGGGACAGCGAATCGAGAAGGCATAGCTGGGAGATTGGGTGCGCGCAGGAAGCAGCGCCGGAAGCGTGGGGGGTATTCTTCCGACGCTGCCCCCATCATCGAAGCACGACGACAGGCGGAGCAGAACGCTCCGACCCCATGCTACGAGTGGCGATGGGGAGAAATGAAGTCGCCAAATGGTAGAACCCAATACCGGCCAAATTGGCGCTTTGATCCCGCGCGACCAAGCTGGCGAAAGCTAAGGCGGGTCAACCGCGCTTTTCCCCTGGGACAGCTTGGGGTGGGAACACGAAAAAGGCGCCGCGCCCTTGGATGGGCGCGCGACGCTTTTGATGACAACGGTCGAAACCCTGCCTTGGGCAAAACGGCGGCGCGCTCGTGCGCTAGAGCAATAGAGCCAGACCTGTCCTTTTGGCTTACAACCAATGTACAGCTTGGACGATGTTCAATTTTGCTTTTAGATCGCTTCCCGCACCTGCTGGGAGGCGCAACATGAACAAGATCATCTTGTCCGTAATTGCAGCAGCCACTGGGGCCCTTGGCCTTTCCGCAGCGCTTGCCAGCGCGACGCCGCTTGCCGGAGGAGGGGGACCGATCGCGAGCCCTCCAATCATAGTCCGCGGCCCTATCATCGGTGGCCCCGTCGGCCCTGCTCCGGTTAGACCATATCCGCCACCGATCCCAACTCCCGTGAATCCAGGCGGCCCCATGCATCCAGCGCCGCACTGACGCCGGGCTAGCCGGTTGGGTCGAGAACCAGCCCCTTTTAAGAGCCGTGTCATGCGCACAATCTGCCGCGACAAGCGCGAGGAAGATGAGCGTTTACGCTTGGCCGAAGAATTAACCGGTCTTTCAAACCCATTTCCTCATGGCTTCCCGGGCCGGCAAAAAGAATTCGATCTGGATAAGCTATCTTATGACCTTCTATTCTATACGACGCTTATTCATATTGCCGAAGGAATCCAGTCGCTCCTGTCAGAGCTTCCCCAATGCTCTTATTTCCCGGCACACATCATATATTCTCGTATTCGACAGATCGACAACGATATTGAAGAAACCCTAATTGAACGGCTCTTGTGCTATTCAACGGCTTGCATTGAGCGCACTGAAGACGATCAGTTGATCGTCATAGAGCTGCATGGCTCGCGGGCGGGTCAACGCAAGCTTCGCGCCCACCAATGACGCGGGCGCCGCCGCGCCAGCGATGGCCCGGGCATCACATCTATAGGAAAAAGCCCAACGCCTGGCCGAGCTTCTTTAGAACCGAAACCAGCGGCGAGGAGCTTCTTCGCGTTCAATCAAAATTTGGCGACGACCGGCGCAGGGGCGCCCAGTTGAAGCGATAGTTCACGTCGGCGCGGACGACATTGCTGTCGAAGCGCGAGCCGTGGTTCGTCGCCGCGCCGTTGAGGAGGGAAGGCGCCGCCGTTGAACGCTGCGGTCGCGACGCCCGAGAGGTTCGCCGAACCGAGATCGAAATGGAGATATTCGTCCCTGGCGCTCCAGTTTGGGCGGAAGGCGAAAGCCGTGGTTTTGTGGTGGAGTTCGTGAGGATGACGGCGGTGTTGCGCCGCCAGGACGCTCCCGTCTTCGATCTCTTCAACGAGCGCAGGCGCTTGCGGAATTACGAGCGCAGGCGCACAGATTTCGGCAAGCGCCGACCTCAGCGGGACGCTAAACGGCTCTCGCCGACAAACTTCGAAGGTCGATTTTAAGGCCCAAATTCGCCGAGAGCCGTCCAAGAAAATCGGTTGACAAGCCGCCCCAGTCCGCCATGGCTATCATCGCGATTCCCTCCCCTCTCAAAGGACAGCCCCGACGTGAACTATTTCCAGCGCTTCACCTTCCTCTTCTCCGCGCCCGTCTTCGACGCGGACGATCTCGAAGGCCTGCGGGTCAACGAGATCATCGAGTCGATCGAGCGCATGGGGTTCCAAGTCGTGAAAGCGAGGCGACTCGAGGACGCGGCGCTCGCGGTGCAAACCGACGCCGCCATCGGCTGCATGGTCGTCGACTGGGGCAAGAAAGGACTTGAGGGCAAGGCGGCCTCGCTCATCAACCTCATGCGCTCCCGCGGCCTCGACATGCCCATCGTCATCCTCGTGCGCCGCAAGCGCTTCGAGGACATCCCCGTCGAAGTGCTCGACTTCATCGACGGCTATGTGTTTCTCGCCGAAGAAACGCCTCAGTTCATCGCGAAGAATCTCGTGAGCCGCCTCAAGCAATATGCCGAGACGCTCAAAACCCCATTCTTCGGAGCGCTCGTCGATTATGCCGAGGAAGGCAACCAGCTCTGGACCTGTCCCGGACATAATGGCGGCATTTTCTACAGCCGCAGCCCGATCGGCCGCATCTTCATGGAGCATTTGGGCGAGGCGATCTTTCGCGACGATCTCGACAATTCCGTGCTGGAGCTCGGCGATCTATTGACGCATGAAGGCCCCGCGCTCAAGGCGCAGCAGGAAGCGGCGACGATCTTTGGGGCCGAAAAGACCTATTTCGTGCTCAACGGCACCTCCGCCTCCAACAAGATCGTGCTCGGCAACCTCGTCGCGGAAGACGACCTCGTGCTCTTCGACCGCAACAATCACAAAGCCGCGCATCACGGCGCGCTGCTGCTTGGCGGCGGCATCCCCATCTTCTTAGCCACGGACCGCAACGCCTATGGCCTCATCGGTCCGATCCGTCTGGACGCGCTCGATGAGGAAGCCATCCGCGCACGCATCCGCGACAATCCGCTGGTGAAGGACAAGGACGCTTGGCGCAAGGAACGGCCGTTCCGCGCCGCCGTCATCGAGCAGTGCACCTATGACGGCACGATCTATGACGCCGAGACCATCGTGAAAAAGATTGGTCATCTCTGCGATTACATTCTGTTCGACGAGGCCTGGGCAGGCTTCATGAAATTCCATCCGCTCTATGAGCGGCGCTTCGCCATGGGGCTCAGGAATTTGACCGCGGCGTCGCCCGGCATCGTCGCGACGCAATCGACGCATAAGCAGCTCGCGAGCTTCTCGCAGGCGTCGCAAATCCACGTGCGCGACCGTCATATCCATGGGCAGAAGCGGCGCGTCGAGCATCGCCGCTTCAACGAGGGCTTCATGCAGCACGCCTCGACCTCGCCCTTCTATCCGCTGTTCGCCTCGCTCGACGTCGGCGCCCAGATGATGAAGGGCAAATCGGGCGAGGTGCTCTGGGACGACACGCTTCGCCTCGGCGTCGAATTGCGCAAGAAGCTGCGCGCGGTGCGGCGGGAATTCGAGGAGAAGGAACGCGATCCAGCGCGACGCTGGTTCTTCGATCCCTTCGTACCGGACAGGGTCGCGCTGCCCGACGCTGCGCTCGACGGGGGCGTTCACGAGGTCGCGTGGGAGAGCGTCTCGACGGAGCAGCTCGCGCGCAACGCGCAGTTCTGGGAGCTTTCGCCCGGCGACGCTTGGCACGGCTTCACCCATGCCCACAACAGCTTCGCCATCACCGACCCAGCGAAGCTCACCCTGCTCACACCGGGCTTCGACCGCAAGACCGGCGCCTATGAGGAGCATGGCGTGCCGGCGCCTGTCGTCGCGCAATATTTGCGCGAGAACCGCGTCGTGCCCGAAAAGAACGACCTCAACTCGCTGCTGTTCCTCCTCACGCCCGGCGTTGAGGCGAGCAAGGCGGGGACGCTGGTCTCCGCGCTTGTCGCCTTCAAGCGGCTGCACGACGAAAACGTCCCGCTTCAGGAGGCCATGCCCGAATTCGTCGCCAGGCGTCCGCAACGGTATAAAGGCGTGCGCCTGCGCGATCTCTGCGCCGAAATGCACGCGTACTATCGCAGCGCCAACATTAGCGCGCTGCAAAAGGCGCAGTTTAGGGCCGAGCATCTGCCCGACATGATCATGACGCCACGCGCGGCCGCGCGCCTGCTCGTGCGCAACGAGGTCGACTATTTGCCGATCGACGAGATCGAGGGGCGCGTCGCGACGACGCTGTTCGTCATCTATCCCCCTGGCATCGCGACGATCGTGCCGGGCGAGCGCTTGAACGAAAAAGCGAAGCCGATGGTCGACTATCTCAAGGCCTTCGAGCGCAGCGCCAATCTGTTTCCCGGCTTTGAGGCGGAAATTCAGGGGCTCTATCGCGAGATCGACAAGAATGGCGTCGTGCGGTTCTATACTTATGTCGCGCAGGAGCGCGCATGACGACGGAAGAAGCTTCTCTAACGCCACAGCGCCGCGTTGACAACGTGCTCGTGCGCAATTCACGCGACTGCGATGTCGACGCGATGCTGGCGATCTATCTGCATCACATTCGCGTCGGCGTCGATCCTTCCCAGCACCGCGACATTGAGCTTCCTGACGCCGAGGATTTGAAGCGGCGGCGCAAGAACATGCACAAGCATAAGCTGCCGCATCTTGTCGCCGAGCGCGACGGCCTCGTCGTCGGCTACGCATATGCGGTGCCGTTCCGCAAGCGCCCGGCCTATCGCTATGTCGTGAAGCATTCGATCTATGTGCATCCCGACCATATGCACGCCGGCATCGGAAAGCTGTTGCTGGCGGCGCTCATCGACGCCTGCGCGGCCGCGGGATACCGCCAGATGATCGGCTACATCGACGCCTCAAACCGCGCCTCGATCCAGCTGCACGAGGCTTTCGGCTTCCGACAGGTCGGCTATCTGCCGCAGATTGGCTACAAGTTCGGCAAGTGGACGGATTCGCTGATGCTGCAACGTTCGCTGGGGCCGGGCTCGACGACGTCGCCGGGACTTTGGCCGGCGCGTTAATTGGCGATGAACGCGACGCCCGCGACAAGCCGCTTCTTCATGTCAATCCCACGAGTTGTCGCAAATATGCTTCTCCCGTCCTGTAGGCGCAAAAGGCTGGCGACGACTTGCCCCACGGTTCTTCCGACATCGGATTTGGCTTCCTAAATTTCTTCGAACTCTGTCACAACGCTCATCAGCGGGTCCTTGCTCGCAATGTTAGCCTCAATCGGCGGCAGCTCGAGCGCCTTGCGGATCTCCTGCAAGGTATGGAGAGTCCGCGGCTCCATCTCCTCGATCGCGCCGGCGACGAATTCGACCGCGCCGATCGCCGTTTCGCGCTCCTGCGCTGTCCTCAACAAAGCCGGCAGGGTTTTGAGCGCGCGCTCCGGCTCGAATTCAACGATGATCGACTGTTCGGCGATGATCTCTGTGCGCATCGCCGCGCCGAGCGCGGCGAAAGGCTCGTCATGGGCGAGCATATGCGCGGACCGCTCCAACCGATCACGACGCACCGAGCCGCGCGCCTCGCTGAGCAGCAGCATCATGCGAATCACGGCCTCAGCGAAGCCGCCGCTCTCCATATGTCGCAGGGCCGCCTCGACACGCGGCAAATAACGCAGCTCCTGCGGAGTGGTCTGAGCCCGCACGAATGCGTTGGGGGCGCCGATCCAATGCATGAGCGGGCCGCCATAGAACGACAGGAACGCCATTTCGCACCAGGCGTCGCGCAGGTCGCGACAGAAATCCATGGTTTGCATGAAGGCGTCGGCCCATAGCCGCTCCGCTTGCAGGAATAGATTATCGGCGTCGACCGCCACGCCCATAGGCCGGGCCGCGAAGGGCGTGACGAAATGCGCCACCGGGCTCTGCAAGCCGAAAACCCGCCGCTGGACGCGGGCGGGATGGAGATCGCGCAGAAAGCGCGCCGCCTGCGGAGTCACGAAACTTTGCACAAGCGGGCGCAGCGCCAGCGCATAGGCTTCGGTCGCGAGCTCCGACAGTCGCGCGACGGCGGCGAAATCGCGCTCCTCACTGCGGTCGTTCTCGTCGATCGCCAAAATATCGGAGAGCTTGCGTTCCTCGAAGCTTACTTGGAATTTGGCGTGGACGCCTTCGCCCGTCTCTTCCTCGACCTTCATCTCATACAACCCGGGCGCAAGCGCCTCGATCGTCTTCATCGTGGATGCGACTTCCGCATGCTCCTTCCTGGCGATGGAGGAAGAGACGAAAATCCCGAGATGGCCCACCTTGTCATGGATCATGTAAATGATGCGCTGGCCGCGGATGCGGATTTCGTGCTCGTCCGCATAAGTATCGACAATCCAGTTCAGGGCCTGCTGCGGCGGGGTGATATTGTCGCCCAAGCTCGCGAACAAGATGATTGGCGAGCGGATCGCGCGGAAATCGATCGGGCGACCCGGCTCAATCTGTGCAGCGCCGCGCGAGAGACGATTGCCGACGAACAGCTGCTCGACGATCCAGCGGATCTCGGCTTCATTCATGAAGTGGAAGCCGCCCCACCAGCGCTCGAAGTCAAGGAATCGCTCGCGCCCGGCTTCCGGATCGGCGAAGAGATCGTAATATTTGCCGAAATAGTTGCGCGAGGGATTGAGCGCCTCGAAATTCGCGACGAGCCAAGCGCCGTCGAACACGCCGTGACCGAGATCGGAGAGCCAAAGCGCGGGAACGGCGCCGCCAAGGAGGCCGCCGTTGTAGCGCATCGGGTTCTCGCCGAGCCGTCCCGACCACGGCGCGAGCGGCGCCCCATTGATGACGAGCGGGCCAGCGATGTCGGGATTGGTCGCCGCGAGGACCATCGCCGCCCAGCCGCCCTGGCAATTGCCGACGACGATGGGCTTCGGCGAGCGCGGATGCCGGCGCGCGATCTCGCGCACGAACTCGGCCTCGGTGTGCATGACACTGGCCAGAGTTTGGGTCGGCTCGGGATGAGGTCGGAACACCGTGAAATAGACGGGATGGCCGTCATGCAGCGCGACGCCAACCTGGCTGTCGGCCTTGAAGCCGCCGATGCCGGCGCCATGGCCGGCGCGCGGATCAATGATCAGATAAGGCCGCTTCCAATCAAACACCTCGACGCCCGCGGGCGGCTTGATCTTCAGCAGTTGGTAGTTCGAGGGGTGCGGCAGGTCGCGGCCGTCGAGGAGGACCTCGCACTCGTACTTCAACACCGGCGGCGTGCCCGCCGCCTCATGCGCCTTGTCATTGTCGGCGCGCTGACGCAGCACGTCGAACATGAGCGCCGCCCGATGAGCGGCCTCGCTCGCATAGGCCACGCCTCCTTCGAACAGGCGATCATGGGCGTCGAGATTTTGCGCGAGAGCGCCGGCGCGCGTCCAAAATTCGTTTAGCCGCCGGCCATGATCGTTCGCCATGCGCTCCGTATGGCGAGCAGCGGCGCGCCAGAAGCGCTGCGCCTGCGATCCATGGCCCGCTTGGACGCGCGCGAAACGTTCGGCGATGCGGGCCGGGCTGAAGGTCGGCTCCATCGGCGGCTCCCCTTTCACGCAGCGGCGCTGAGACGCCCGACGCCGGCCGCAACGATCGTATGCTCGGCGATCATGCCTTCCTCGTCCGTTGCGATGACGAAGATCGCCGTCGGCGAGCCGGCCGCCTCTATGCGCGGCGCGCCTTGCGCGTTGGCCGTCTCGTCGAGAGACAGGCCGAGCCACTCCATGCCGGAGCAGATTTCCCGCCGCGTGCGGGCGGAATGCTCGCCGATGCCGGCGGTGAAAACCAGCGCATCGAGCCCGCCTAGCGTCGCGGTCAGCGCGCCGATCTGCATGCGCACATGGTGAACGAAATAGGCGATCGCTTCCCTGGCCTCCTTGGCGTCGCTCTCCTCGAGCGCGCGCATGTCGCCCGATATTCCTGAAAGTCCTCTGAGACCGCTACGCTCATAGAGCAGATGCGAAAGCTCCTCGACCGACATCTTTTCGTGATCGAGCAGATACAGAAGCAGACCGGGGTCGATCTCCCCGCAGCGCGTCGCCATGGCGAGTCCTTCGAGCGCCGAGAACCCCATGGTCGACGCGACCGAGCGCCCGTCCTTCATGGCGCAAAGCGAGGCGCCCGCGCCAAGATGCGCAACGACGACGCGCCCGCAGGCTAGCACCGGGTCGATCTCGCGCAGACGATGCGCGATAAACTCGTAGGACAGGCCATGGAAGCCGAAACGCCGAAGGCCGCGTTCGTAATACTCGCGTGGAATGGCGTAGGCGTCGTTGACGAATTGATGGCCACGGTGGAAGGCGGTGTCGAAGCAAGCGACCTGCGGCGTGAAGGGAAAAGCCGCGCGCGCCGCCTTGATACCGGCGATATTGTGCGGCTGGTGCAGCGGCGCGAGCGGCGCCAAGGCCGCCAGCTCGTCGAGCATGTTGTGGTCGACGATCGTCGGCGCGCCATATTTCAGGCCTCCGTGCACCACGCGATGGCCGACCGCCGCCACGGCGATCTCGGAGAACGTTGCTTCGATCCAGTCGAGGACGATGCGGACCGCCGCTTCGTGATCCTTGGCCACGACCGCCTGCGCATGCGCCTCGTCTCGCGCTTCGGCCGCGAACTGCGACTCTGCGCCGATTTCCTCGACCTGGCCATGCGCGACCCGCTGCGGCCAGCCGACCTCCACCGCGTAAAGCGCAAATTTCACCGAGGACGAGCCGGCGTTGAGCGTAAGCACGTGATCGGTCATGAGGGGCTACTCCGCGGCGAGCGCCTTGTCGCATTGCGTTTCCCGCTGGCCTTCGCGCCAGTGGTGATAGAGCAGCGCGAGCGCGGCGGAGCCGAGCCGAGAGCGGTCGTTGTCGGCCCGGCTCGTCAGCATGATCGGCGCGCGCGCGCCGATGACGAGACCCGCAGCCTCCGCATGCGCGACGAAGGTCAGCTCTTTCGCAAGCATGTTGCCAGCCTCGAGATTGGGCGCGATCAGAATATCGGCACGCCCGGCGACGAGCGAGCTGATGCCCTTCGTGCGCGCGGCGGTCGCGTCCACCGCATTGTCCATGGCGAGCGGGCCGTCGACGACGCCGCCCTTGATCTGGCCGCGCTCGGCCATCTTGGAGAGGATCGCAGCGTCGAGCGTCGATGGTATCGAGGGATTGACCGTCTCGACCGCCGACAGCACGCCGACGCGCGGAGTTTCCACCCCGCAGGCGCGCGCGAGATCGATGGCGTTTTGCACGATATCGACCTTGGCCGCGAGGTCGGGCGAGATGTTGACCGCGGCGTCGGAGATGAACAACAGGCGATCGAGTGTCGGCGCATCCATCGCGAAGACATGGGTGATGCGCCGGTTCGTGCGCAGGCCGCCGTCCTTCTTGACAACCTCGGCGAGCAGATCTTCCGAGTGCACGTCGCCTTTCATGATCGCGCGCGTCTCGCCGCGGCGCGTCATCTCGACTGCGACCATGCAGGCTTCATGACAGTCGGCGGCTTCGACAATGCGATAGCTGGAGATATCGGCGCCGCCCTCTTGCGCGGCCGTGCGGATTTTTGCGGCGGGACCGATGAGAACGGGCAAGATGAGGCCACGCTCGGCCGAAAGCACGGCGCCCATCAGCGAATTATGGTCGTCCGGCCAGACCACGGCGGTTGAGAGCGGCGGCAGATGCTCCGCCGCCTGGATGAGGCATTCGAAGTGCTCGTGCTGATCGAGAATGATCGCCGGCAGCTCCTCGCGCCGGGAGAGGATCGTCGTAAGCGGGCAAGCGACTTCAGCGACGCCTTCGCAGGCGAGCGCGCCATTGTCCTTGACGACGCGCACGTCGAACACCGCCACCGGCTTCTCGCGCTTCTCGACGCAGCGCACCTCGACCGCAAGCTTGTCGCCGGGATGCACGCGCTCGCCGAAGCGAAAGTTTTGCGTAAGGTAGAGCGTGCCGGCGCCGGGCAGCAGATTGCCGAGCACCGCCGAGACGAGCGAGCCGACCCAGAGCGACGGCGCGAAGGCGGCTCTCGAATCATGGACGTCGTGGGACGGCAGATTGAGCGGGTTGAGATTGCCCGAAGCGCGGGCGAACAGGACCATGTCGTCGGTCGTGCACACGCGTTCGATGCGGGCGCTGGCGCCGACGACGAGCTCGTCGAAGGTCGTGTTGCGCAAGGTGAGGGTCTTGTCCACCGGCCTCTCCTTGTTAGCGGGCGCGCTCGGGGCGAGGCGTGCCCCTGTGCAGCGGAAAGATATCAGCCCCTATATTGACAGGCATGTGACCCAGACGCTTCAAATTTCCACGTAAATATCGCAGCCGTAATAGGAGATCGGAGCGCCGAGCTCGTCGGCGATCTTGTTCCAGCACCGGCCTACGCCTTCGATCGTGCGATAGACGAAAGTGCCGGTCGGCTCGTCCACGACATGATCCTTCACGCGCTTCGTTCCGAGATAGTTGAAGTAGGAGGTCGCGGTCTCGCCGTGGCAGCGGTAGAGGACGTGGCGGTCGAGCACGGAGACGAAATTGGTGTCCTTCGCCTGGTTGACGCAGTTCGAGTAGTGCGTCAACCCATCGGGGCGGACGTCGATGTCGGCCTGGGCGTTGATTGTCGCAGCTGCGGTCACGAGCATGCCGGCGAGCGTGAGCGCCACAATTTTGTGCATGTTGTCTCTCCATGCCCGAAAGGGCGATCTGGCGGATGCAGGGAATGCACGAGCGTTTTTTCGCCTTTTACTGCTTCAGTCCGATGAGGCCAAGCCTCAACATGGCCCTGCGCCGCCCTTGGCTCAAGCCAGGCGGCGCGGCGCCTCCACCAATCGCATCACCACGAGCGCGAGGCCCAGTCCTGCCGCCCCCATCGCGGCCATGGCGAAGTAGCTGCGCTCGCCATAGAGCGCATAGACTGGACCGCAGGCGAGCGTGGTCAGCGCTTGGATCGCCGAATAGGCGACCGCCAGCCACCCCTGCGCCTGCGCGAGACGGGAAGGTCCTGCGAGCTTTGCGAGCAGATAGGCCGGCCCGAGCTGCGCCGCGGCGCAGGTGAGCCCGTGCAACGCCTGCGTCGCGAGGATTCCCGCAGCAGCGGGGTCGCTCGCCATGATCAGCCAGCGCAGGACCGCCGCCGCGCCGGCCACAGTCAAATGCAGCGCTGCTTTTCTTTCGCCGCCAAACCACCGACCGGCTAATAGGAAGAAGCCGACTTCGGTCGCGACGGCGGCGACCCAGGCCAGCGAAAGGAAGGTTTCGCTGAAACCATTCGCCTTCCAGTGCAAGGCGGCAAAACCGAACGACAGGGCGTGGCTCGCGAGGATCAGCGCGGCTGCGCAAATGACGAGAACGACCAGTCCAGGCCGGGCGAGAGCCTCCGCGCGCGATTGCTGGGACGGCGCCTGGACGGCGCGCAATCCGTTGACCGCCGCCAGAGCGCCCAGCGCGGCTAGTGCCGCGACCCCCGCCAGCAGGAAGATCAGCGCGTCGCTCGGCAGGACGGCGGCAACCGGCCCGCCCGCCAACATGACCGCGAGAATCGCGAAGGAGCCCCAGCCGCGCACAAAGGAATAGTGCAAGGTCCCTCGCCCTTCAGCGCTACGCCTTCGAATCGCGCCGAGGATCATGCCGTCGGCAAGGCTGTTGATCGGTCCCTGGGCGAAGGCGAGCAGCCCTACCGCGGCGAGAAGCGGCCAAAAGCCGCTCAAAAGCCTCATGCCGGCGAAGACCAGCGCCACGGCGAAGAGATGACCGAGCAGGAACGCGCCGTGCCGCCCACTGCGGTCGCCAAGCCGCGTGGAGAGGAGCGTCGAGACGATGCGCAACGCCGGCGGCGTCGCGAGGATCGCGGCGATCTCGGTCGCCGACAGCCCGCGCGCGCCGAGCCAGACCGGAAAGAACGGCAATTGCACGCCGACAATGGCGTAGACCGACGCCATCAACGCGGAGAGCCGGAGCTCCTCGCGGCGATCCTCGATCGCAGCGTCGGGAGGCGAGAGATTGCGCCGCCAAAGGGCTGAAAGATCGGTCAGAGCCATCTCTTCGCTTATTCCATCGCGGCGGCTTTGAGAATGCAGACCATCGTGGCCTGCGCAGGCTCGCGTCCAAGATTGCGGATGACGTGCGGACGATCGCAGCGATAACGCAACGTCTCTCCTGCCTTGACGTTCTCGGTCGCGCCGCCGACCTCGACGACGAGCTCGCCTTCGCGTAGCGACAAGCACTCGACCGAGCCTCGCTGATGCGCCTCGGACTCGAGAACCCCGCCCGGGTCAGCGTGAAAATCGTAAACCTGAAGCCAATCCACAGTTTTTATCCAGCCGATGATCGCGAGCCGGCAGCGCCCGTCGTCGGACACGAGCTGCGGCGTCTCGGCCTTGGTGGTTTTTTCCAGAAACGGCTCGTCCGGCGCGCTCTGCAGCACGCGCTCGATCGAGACGTCCAGCGCCTGCGCCAACCGCCAGATGGTCGCGAGCGTGGGATTGGTCTCGTTGCGCTCGATTTGGCTGATGATCGACTTCGCGACTCCCGACTGGGCCGATAGCTCGGACAGGGAAAGATTATAGGCTCGGCGCAGCCGCTGGACGGTCAATCCGAGCTGACCGGACAAGGCCTGGGCGCCGGCCTCGAGAATCTTCTGCTTGTCGCGCCCCTCGACGCCCATCGTTCGCTCCGACGAATTACGGTGTACGGAATGATAATCGTTCTCGTTCGAAATATCGAACAAAAACACCCCCGGCGGCCTGTCATGAATCCGCAATGCGAATCTGGTCTTGAGACTGGCGCGGCGAGGATTGTCGGCGCTCGGCGCCCGAACCCAGACGGATTGCGCTATGGACGAACCGGCGGCGACCCGATATCGAACCCTCTTCCTCTCCGATCTCCACCTCGGCTCGCGCGGCTGCCAAGCCGAGCTGCTGCTCGACTTCTTGCGCCATAACGACGCCGACTCGATCTACCTTGTCGGCGACATCGTGGACGGCTGGCGCCTCAAGAACGGCTGGTATTGGCCGCAGTCGCACAACGACGTGGTCCAGAAGCTGCTCCGCAAGGCGCGCAAAGGCGCCAAAGTTGTCTACGTGCCTGGCAACCACGACGAATTCGCCCGCGGCTACATCGGCAACAACTTCGGCGGCGTCGAGGTCGCCGACGACGCCTTGCACACCACCGTCGACGGAAAGCGGATGCTGATCATCCATGGCGACCAGTTCGACATCGTCGTGCGGCACGCGCGCTGGCTCGCGTTCCTCGGCGACTGGGCCTATGAGCTCGCGGTCGTGCTCAACACCCATTACAATCGCCTCCGCCGCCGTTTTGGTTTCGGCTACTGGTCGTTCTCCGCCTGGGCGAAGCTCAAGGTCAAGGACGCGGTGAATTTCATCGGCGATTTCGAGGAAACGCTCGCCGCCGAAGCCGCCAAGCGCGGAGTCGACGGGGTGGTCTGCGGGCACATCCATCACGCCGCGATCAAGCGCATCCACGACGTCCTTTACATCAACACCGGCGATTTCGTCGAAAGCTGCTCGGCGGTCGCCGAGCACGCCGACGGACGCTTCGAGGTGCTCACCTGGCTAACGACGGCGCGCGAGCGCGAAACGGCGGCAAAGCCCACGGAATTCCCGCAACATCCCCATACGGAAAGAGCCGCCGCCTGATGCGCATCTTGATCGCGACGGACGCGTGGCGTCCGCAAGTCAATGGCGTTGTGCGTTCGCTCGAGTCCATGGCGAAATCTGCCGTCGACCTCGGCGTGGCGATCGATTTCATCACCCCGCGCGACTTCAATTGCGTGCCGATGCCGACCTATCCCGAAATCGGCCTCGCCATCGCCACGCCCCGCGCAATCCGCCGAAAGCTTCTGGAAGGCTATGACCACGTTCACATCGCGACCGAGGGACCCGTGGGACTCGTGACCCGAGCGACGTGCCTGCGGGAGAACCGCTGCTTCACGACGAGCTACCACACACGATTTCCGGAATATATTCATGCGCGCAGCGGGATACCGACGAGCATCCCCTATGCGGCGCTCAAATGGTTCCACAATGCGGGGGCGGGGACGATGGTCTCCACCCAGACCCTCGCCAACGAGCTCTATGAGCGCGGCTTCAAGCGCATTCTACGCTGGTCTCGGGGCGTCGACCACTCGACCTTCTATCCTGGCGCGGCGATCGAGCTCGCGTTCCCCCGCCCCATCTTCCTTTATGCCGGTCGACTCGCTGTCGAGAAGAACATCGATGCGTTCCTGTCGCTCAATTTGCCGGGAACCAAGCTCGTCGCCGGCGACGGGCCGGAGCGCAAGCGTCTCGAGGCGCAATATCCTTCGGCGCGCTTCCTTGGGGTGAAAAGCGCCGCCGAGCTCGCCGAACTTTACGCGAGCTCCGACGTTTTCGTGTTTCCGAGCCGCACGGACACATTCGGCATCGTGCTCATCGAGGCGATGGCCTGCGGCGCGCCGATCGCCGCCTTCCCGACTCCGGGGCCACTCGATGTGGTGGGCGGCAGCGGGGCCGGCGTTCTGGATGAAGATCTGCAGGCCGCGGCGCTAAGGGCGCTTTCCATAGACCGCGCCCTCCCCAGCCGCTACGCCAAGTCTTTCACCTGGGAAAACAGCGCACGGCAATTTCTCGACAGCGTCTATCTCGCGCGCGGGTGGACGCCGCCTGAACCGCGGCCTTCACCCAGCGGATTCCTGCTCGGTCGGGAAATGATCCAGCCTTGACCGCGCTTGCTTTGCACGCAGGCGCGGCGAGATCCTTTTCGCGTGCGGCTCAGTCGAAGGGACCAAACGGCCCGAAGTGGTCGAAGGCGCGCCGCTCGGGCTGCGGGTCGAAGGCTTGGTGCAGGTTTTCGTCCATGTACCAGCTGCGCTGGTAAGTGGCGACCGGATCACCCCAAACGTATGCAGGGGTGTTGACGTAGTTCTGGTACGTCCCGACCGGAACCTTCGTGCCGGGGTCGAGGAAGCTGCGACGCTCGATCAGGAGCGGGCGACGCCCCGGAGCGACGTAATAGTCGCAATGCTGATGGCTGCGCCCGTGGCAGCGCGGAGCGGCAAGCGCGTCGGACGCAGGCGCCGACAAAACGACAAGACTCGCGACCGCCGCGACTTCGATGAACTTACGCATCTCTTGTGGCTCCTCTCAAGCCGAAGGTGGCGAGTAGCATATAGCGGAGCGGAGCCCGAAACGATAGGCCTTGCCCGCCGATCGGCGGCAAACTTAGCGGGCTTTCTTGGTGTGCTTGGGCGGCAGGCCGTCACCCTTCGGTTCCGGCGCGTGCGAATGGGCCTCGAACCAGCTGGCTTTGTCGATGGCCGCGGTGGGGAGAGAATCGCAGGATTTGCCATGATCGCGATCGGCCGCCTGGAACAGCTGCCCGAGAGCTTCGCTTTCGCCGCCTTCCGTACGTTCGAGCCGATCGAGAATGCACCCGACCGCGTGCCGTTCGAACGGCTTTGCACCGGCCCCGCAGACCAAGCCCGCAATCTCGACCCCGCCCTTGGCGCCGGGGAGGCGCAGCGCGACGCAAGCCCGCTCGGAGGCGCCGGTCTCGGGCGTCGCGAGCGAAAGTCGGATGTCCGCGGCTTCAAAGGCGCCGAAACGCGTCAGAACCGGCGACGGCTGGCCGATCTTGATCGCGGCAAGACCCGCGGCCGCAGCGTGACGCGTCAGGTCCAGAAAGAAATCGGCGTGCTTCTCGCCGACGCCGGGCCGGAGGTCGAGGCGCAGATAAGGGGCGTTCGATGGAAATTGGCCGATCGTCAGGCTGTCCTCGCGTCCCTGGCCGCCTTCGAGTTCACGCGAGGTGAAGGACTTTTTCTCTTGCCCAAATTCGGGCGCCGAGAGATCGAAGCCGGGAGACTGGTGGGTTGAGAGAATTTGCGTCGCCGCAAGCCACTCCTGCTGTTGCGGCGCCTCGCCGACTTCCGCAACAATTTTTGGGGCCCTCGCGCCAAATGCGAGCGCGAGCCCCAAGATGACCAGAGCGCTGACACCGATCGTCGACGCCGCGAGAGCGCCGAGAGGTCGCGCATAAATCTGCCGCACGCCCGGCGGCGCAATATAGTCCCGCTCGAAACTGCTCACGCTCATCACGCAACTCCGCTCACCTCCGCCCGCCGCCCGCTCGTCGAGCAAGGTGAAGCATTGCAGAAACTTCTTATAAAGAGGGTTACCGACTGCAAACCATGCCGCTTATGGTCAATGGAGTGTTTATGCCGCCGTTCAGCTGAAATCGGCGCGGATCGACACGTGATCCGAAGGCTTGTCGGCCGTCCGCAGCTCCCGGTCGATGGCGACGCTCTGCAGACGATCGGCGGCCTGCGGCGACAGCAATAGATGGTCGATGCGCAGGCCGTTATTCTTCTGCCACGCGCCCGCCTGATAATCCCAAAAGGTATATTGCGCGGGTGCGTCCGTCGTCGCACGCAAGGCGTCGACGAGGCCGAGATTGAGCAGCGCCCGGAATTTGCCGCGCGTCTGCGGCAGGAACAGCGCGTCGCCGGCCCAGACTCCGGGGTCGTAAACATCCTCCGCCGCCGGGATCACGTTGTAATCGCCGGCGAGAACGAGCCGCTCCTCAAATGCGAGCAGGGTTCGCGCGTGGGCGATAAGCGCATCCATGAAGGCCAGCTTATAGGGATATTTGTCGCTGTCCGGCGGATTGCCGTTGGGCAGATAGATCGAGGCGACGCGAAACACGCCGCCCGCGCCATCGGCGACGACGCCCTCGATATAGCGCGACTGCACATCCTCGAACCCCGGCAGCCCACGCGACGATTCCTCGATCGGCGTCTTGGAGACGAGCGCGACGCCATTGAAGCCCTTTTGTCCGTGGGTCAGCGCGTTGTAGCCGAGATCCTCAATCTCGGCGCGCGGAAACTGCTCATTCTGGCACTTGAGCTCCTGCAGACACAGCACGTCGGGCGCGATCCGGCGCAAGTAATCCTGCAGCGCAGGAATCCGAAGGCGCACCGAATTGACGTTCCAGCTCGCGATGCGCATGTTTCAGGCTCTTGACGGTTGCGGTGCGCGTTTGAGCGACGAGAAATGGCTCGATGTTTTAAGCCTGCTTCCCGCGCCGCGCAAATCGCGGGACGGAAGCTTGCGCCTATGTCCTGTTCTCCCGCTTGCGCAGGATCAGCGCCGAAAGAATGAGCATCGCGCCGACGAAGGCCAACAGCAGCGACGAGATCGCATTGACTTGTGGGGTGACGCCAAGCCGCACTTGCGAATAAATGCGCATGGGCAGCGTCGTCGCGCCTGGCCCCGTCGTGAAGCTAGCGATGACAAGATCGTCGAGCGACAGGGCGAAGGCCATCAGAAACGCGCTGGCGAGCGCCGGCGCGATAGCCGGCAGCACGACGAGAACAAAGGCCTGCAAGGGCGTCGCTCCGAGGTCCATGGCCGCCTCCTCCTGGGCGGGATCGCAACCGCGCAGCGCCGCAAGCAGCGCGACCGTCGCGTAGCACATCGTGAAGGTCGCATGGCCGATGACGAGCGTGATGAAGCCGCGGTTCAATCCGAAAGCGACGAAGGCGCTGAGCAACGCCAACCCCAGCACGACCTCGGGCAAGGCGAGAGGCGCATATAGCGCGCTGAAGAAGAGCGTGCGCGTGCGAAAGGAGCCGAAGCGCGCGAGCGACACAGCGGCGCAAAGACCAAGGAGCGTCGCGAGCGAAGCCGAGAGCGCTGCGGCTTCCAAGCTCACCTCGGCGGCTTGCAGCATGGCGTTGTCGTCGAGCAGCGCGGCGTACCAGCGCGTCGAAAAGCCGCCCCAAACCGTCACGAGCTTCGAGGCGTTGAAGCTCATGGCGACCAGAATGGCGATCGGACCATAGAGGAAGATATAGCCGAAGAGCAGCATTAGCAGACGCGGCAGAGCGAGCATCTAGGCTTCTCCTTCTGCGCGCAGGCGCAGGCGTTCCGCGATCAGCAGCGGGACGATCAAGAGCGCCAGCAGCAGAACGGCGACCGCGCTGGACATCGGCCAATCGCGATTGGAGAAGAACTCGTTCCAGAGCGTGCGCCCGATCATCAGGGTTTCCGAGCCGCCGAGAAGGTCCGGGATCACGAACTCGCCGACCGCGGGGATGAAAACCAAGAGGCAGCCGGCGAAGACGCCACGACGCGAGAGCGGCAAGGTCACGCGACAGAACACCTGCGCCGGCGACGCCCCGAGATCGGCGGCGGCCTCGCGCAGCGACGGATCCTGACCCTCCAGCGCCGAATAGAGCGGCAGCAGCATGAACGGCAGATAGCTATACACAATGCCGATGACGACGGCTGTATTGGTCGCGTAAAGGCCGAGGGGCGCATCGATCACATGGAGCGCCATCAGCACATGATTGATGATTCCCTCGTCCTTCAGCAGCGCGATCCAGGCATAGACGCGAATGAGAAAGCTGGTCCAGAACGGCGCCATCGCAAGGCCGAGCAGCAGCGGACGCAGATAACGCGGCGAGCGCGCGATGGCCAACGCGAAGGGATAAGCGACGACAAGCGTCAGCAGCGTCGAGATCGCGGCGATCGTTAGCGAGGAAAGATAGGAGTCGATGTAGAGCGGATCGTCGAGCAGGGCGCGATAGGTCTCAAACCCCAGCCTCTGCAGCTTCTCTCGCCAGAGGCTCGGACCGTCGGCAAGGCTGAACAACGGCTCATAGGGCGGGCGGGCCTCGACAGGCTGCGAAAGCGAAATCTTGAAAATGAGCGCCATCGGCGCGATGAAGAAGGCGGAAATCCATAGATAGGGCGCAGCGAGAACGAGGCGCTTGCCGAGCGAAAGCCTGCTCATCGACTGCTCTCCGCAAACATCGCGCCGGCGTCCGAGGAAACGACGATGCTCACATTGTCGCCCGGCGCAAAGCTCTCTCCCCGCCCGCAGGAGACGAGCAGGCGCGCGTCGCCCGCAAGCTTGACGCGGACGTGGGTCGTCTCGCCGCGAAAGGCCGCGTCCTCGACGACGCAGGCTATGCCGTCGGCGACGCTCCTTTGCGCGAGCTTGATCTCTTCGGGCCGCAGGGACAGCACCGCCGCGCCGCCGTTTCCAAGCGCGCAGCCCTCTCTCCTTAGCCGTCCGAAGGGCGCGACGAAATAGGCGCCGTCCGCCGTCGCCTCGATGCAGCCTTCGACAAGGTTCGTCGCGCCGACGAAGCCCGCGACGAAGCGATTTGCAGGCCGCTCGTAAATCTCGATCGGCGTCCCGATCTGCTCGATTCGGCCGGCGCGCATGACCGCGATGCGATCGGCGAGCGCCAACGCTTCGTCCTGATCATGGGTGACGATGATGAAGCTCGTCTTCAGCCGGCGCTGAATGTCTTTGAGCTGGAACTGCGTTTCCTCGCGCAGCTTCCGATCCAGCGCGCCGAGCGGTTCGTCGAGCAGCAGCAGCACGGGCTTGGGGGCCAGCGCCCGGGCCAGAGCCACGCGCTGACGTTGCCCTCCCGAAAGCTGGTCGGTCCGGCGCGCGCCAAAACTTTCAAGCTGCACGATGTCGAGCAGTTCCTCAACTCTTCGTTTCACGTCCTCGCGCGCCCAGCGCTGCCGACGCAGGCCGAAAGCAATATTGTCGAACACGTTCAAATGCGGAAACAGCGCATAGGACTGAAACATCATATTTACCGGACGCCGATGCGGCGCCTCGTTCGAAATGTCGGCCCCCTTTAAAAGGACCCGTCCGGCGTCTGCGCGTTCGAAGCCGGCGACGAGCCGCATCAATGTCGTCTTGCCGCAGCCCGAAGGACCAAGCAGCGCGAAAAATTCTCCAGCGCCGACTTCGAGCGAAACATCGTCGAGCGCGGCGACGGCGCCGAAGCGCTTCGACGCGCGTTCGACGGCGAGCAGAGGCGTCAAGGTCATGGGCTCCCGCAGATCCTCAAGGTTTTCCGCTTCCTTAGCGCAAAGTTCGAGAAAGCGCGATGTCGTCGGCGCCGCAATGTCGTAAAATGCGCCAGAGCCCTCGCTCGATCCGCTGGAGACAAAAATGCTCGATGACGATTCGCTGCCGCAGCAAGCCCTGACGCAGCTCTTTTCAAAGGCCCGCACCCATAACGGGTGGCTCGCCAAAGAGGTCCCCGACGGTCTGTTGCGCCAGGCCTTGGAGCTTGCGCTCTGGGGGCCGACCAGCGCCAATTGCCTGCCGCTGCGCGTGGTTTTCCTGCGCACGCCCGAAGCCAAGGCGAGACTGAAAGATGCGCTGCTGCCCGGCAATGTCGAGAAAACCATGGCCGCGCCGGCAGTCGCCATTCTCGCTTACGATCTGGAGTTTTACCAGCATCTTCCAAGGCTCTACCCCGCCACCGACGCCAGATCCTGGTTCGCGGGCAACGCCGTTCTCATCGAGCGGACCGCGTTCCGCAACGCCACCCTTCAGGCTGGCTATTTTCTCGTGGCTTTGCGGGCATTCGGGCTCGATGTCGGCCCGATGAGCGGGTTCGACAACGCCAAGGTCGACGCCGAGTTCTTCCCCGAGGGCAAGGTCAAGTCGAACTTCCTCATGAACATCGGCTATGGCGACCCCTCAAAGCTCTATCCACGCGGGCCGCGGTTCGGCTTCGACGAAATCGCTCAGATTCTATGAGGATTGCGAGCGTTCGGCGCGGTGCGCGAAGCGCCAGTCGGGCCGCGCCGACCTGATCAGGAACACCTCCGCGAGCGATTGCCGCGAAATCAGCCCCCTGAAGACGCCATCGTCGTCGACGACGCCGATCGCAGGGGCGTTGCTGAGCTTTGCGATCGCTTTGTCGAGCGTCTCGGTAAGGGAGATCGTCGGCGCGTCTCTGTGCGCGAAAGGCGCGATCGGCGCGCCGCTATCCGCCACTCTGATCGCCTCGGCGATATCCTCGCGCGAGAGCAGCCCCGCAAATCCACCTTCGGAATCCACCAGCGGGAAGCTCTCCTGAGAGGTAGCGAGCAGAAGCTCGACCGCCTCGCCGACCGTGGCGCCGCGGCCGATCGTCGCGATGCGCGTCTCCATGGCGTCGGCGACCTTCACGTCCTTTGTGGCCTGAGTCACCGATGTCATCTGCGCCTCGCCCGACGCGGCGAAAAACACGAAGAAGGCGATGAAGAGCAGCATCGGGTGGCCGAATAGCCCTAAGAACCCGAGCGCGAGCGCAAAACCCTGACCAATCAGCGCGGCTATCCGAGTGGCCTTGGCCTGTCCTAGCCATATCGCCAGCGCGGCCCGCAACACCCTGCCCCCGTCCATGGGAAAGGCCGGCACCATGTTGAACACCGCAAGGAAGAGATTCGTGACCGCGAGCCGCTCCATGAGGCTCAAGTCTGGATCGTCGAGATGGGCGAGCGCCTGCGGCTCCAGCACGTCGACGCCGAAAAGCAGCGCCGTCGCAATGACGACGTTCACGGCCGGGCCGGCTAGCGCGATCAGCAGCTCCTGCGAGGGTTTTTCCGGCATCTTGTTGAGATCGGCGACGCCGCCGATCGGCAGCAGCGTGATCTGTGTGGATCTCACACCAAAACGGCGGGCCATAAGGATATGGCCAAACTCGTGCAGCACGACGCAGGCGAAAATCGCCACGATGAAGATGACGCTATCCTGCGCAGCCCGCATCCCGCCCTGCTGATAGGCGGAAAAGCCGATCCAGGCGAGAAACAGCAGGAATGTGATATGGATGCGGACCGCTGTTCCAGCAAAACGGCCTATGGTGAGAGACCATCCCATGGTGCGCCCGGGGGGTTTGACGAGGCGAGAGGGAAGTTTCCCTCATCTCCACTAATTCAGCAAGCGGCGCCGCCGCGGCTATTTTTGCTGCACGGAATTCAAATAGGCCAGCAACGCACGAATCTCAGAGGGCGAGAACGCGAAAGCCGGCATCTCCTCGCCCTGATGCCCGACCACAATGCCTTCCGCCAGCGCTTCTTCAAGGTTCGAGAGCGGGTATTTTCGCGCCAGAGACCGGAATGGCGGCGACTTCGGATTGGGGCTCGCGCCATGCGCGCCGATCGCATGGCAGCGACTGCAGTTCGCCTTGGCGATCGCGGCGCCCCGTTGAACCAGCTCTGCCGCGCAGGCCGGCGTCGCCAGCCCCGCCGCAACCATGCCAATGAGCGCCGCCCTCATCATGCGTTTCCTTCAGCGCGCCACCAACACCGAGCATTTGGCGTGGCGAACTACGGTCTTGGCGTTGGAGCCCAAGAGATAGGTGGACATGCTCGGACGATGCGAGCCGATGACGATCAGATCGGCGCCCCACTCTTCGGCTTCGGCCAGAATTTCGGAATAGACCCCGCCAAGCCGCAGCACGGTGGACAGAAGCTCCTGGGGATAGTTGATCCTCGCCGCTTCCTTGGCGAGCTCCGCCTCGGCGCTCTCGCGGATTTTCTGGTCGAGATCGGGCGGCATATAGTCGAGAAACGCCATCGGCGCGAGCGCTTGCACATTGATGACGCGCAGCTGCGGCTTGCCGATCTTGGCCTGCTCGAGGGCGGCGCCCAGAGCGAGCTTCGTCATCACGGGCTCCGAGAGATCAACCGCCACGAGAATTTTTGCATACACATCCGCCTCCTCTTGCCTATCGAATGCTCCTTGACCCACTCTAACATGGCGGCAGCGGGTGGGCGGCGCCATAGCGTTTCATCTTCGCAACAAATGACGAAGACCCCGATCCGTCAGGATGCCGCCTTCGCCTTCAGTGCCTCCTGAATAGCGGCCAACGCGGCGCCGATCCCGCTGGCGTCAGGTCCGCCGGCTTGCGCGAGGTCCGGCCTCCCGCCGCCGCCCTTGCCGCCAAGCTTCTCGCTCGCCACGCGCACGAAATCTACCGCGTTGAACTTGGCGGTCAGGTCGTCGGTAACGCCGACGACAACGCCCGCTTTGCCATCTGCCGCGGTATTGGCGATGGCGACGACGCCCGAGACGATCGCCTTCTTGGCGTCGTCGACGAGTCCTTTGAGATCCTTGGCGTCAACGCCGCTGACCGCGCGGGAGAACAGCTTAACCCCCGCTACGTTCTGCACGTCCTGCGCTGCGCCGCCGCCGCCCATCGCGAGCTTTCGCTTGGCGTCGGCGAGCTCCTGCTCCAGACGCTTGCGCTCCTCGAGCAGAGCGAAAAGCCGGGCGGGCGCTTCCTCGGCGGGCGCGCGCACCAGCGCCGCCATCTCTCGCAACGCCTTCGACTGCGCCACAAGGTGTGCGCGCGCGCCCTCCGCGGTGCGCGCCTCGATGCGCCGCACGCCCGAGGCGACCGCGCCCTGGCCGACGATGTTGATGAGCCCGATGTCGCCCGTGCGCGACACATGCGTGCCGCCGCAAAGCTCAACCGAGAACGCGCCGCAGTCCGGCCGATCCGCCCGGCGGCCCATGGCGACGACGCGCACTTCATCCCCATATTTCTCGCCGAACAGCGCGCGCGCGCCGGAGGCGATCGCCTCCTCCTGCGCCATGAGCCGCGTATCGACCAGCGCATTGTCCTGCACCACCTCGTTGCAGATGCGTTCGACCTCGGCGAGTTCGTCCTCGCTCAAAGGCTTTGGGTGCGTGAAATCGAAGCGTAGACGGTCGGGCGCCACGAGCGAGCCCTTCTGCTGCACATGATCGCCGAGCACCTGGCGCAGCGCCTCATGCAGAATGTGCGTCGCCGAATGGTTGGCTCGCGTCGCGCGCCGGCGGCCGTGGTCGACGATAAGCTCCAACGCCTGGTCGAGCTCAAGCTCGCCCTCCTCGACCACGCCTTCGTGCACAATGAGATCGCCGAGCTTCTTCTGGGTGCTCTCGACGCGGAACAAGACGCCCTTGGCGCGAAGCTCGCCGGTGTCGCCGACTTGTCCGCCCGACTCGCCGTAAAAAGGCGTCTGGTTCAAGATGACCGCGCCGCGCTCGCCCTTTTTTAACGAGAAATGCTCGGCGCCGTCACGCAGCAGCGCAGTGACGACGCCCTCGCTCTTCTCGCGGTCGTAGCCCAGGAATTCGCTCGCGCCGACGCGCTCCTTTATAGCGAAGTAGACCGTTTCGGTCGCAGTTTCGCCGCTGCCGGCCCAAGCCTTGCGGGCCTCGGCGCGTTGGCGCTCCATCGCCCTGTCGAAAGCCGCTTTGTCGACGCCGATCCCGCGCATGCGCAGCGCGTCCTCGGTGAGATCCAGCGGGAAGCCAAAGGTGTCGTAAAGCTTGAACGCCGTCTCGCCGGAGAGCTCCCCTCCAGGTGCGAGCTCCGACGTCTCTTCATCCAGTATGGCGAGACCGCGCGCGAGCGTCGTGCGGAAGCGCGTCTCCTCGGTGAGGAAAGTGTCCCGGATCAACGTCTCGGCGCGCTGCAGCTCGGGGTAGGCGTGGCCCATTTGCTCGACCAGTGACGGAACGAGGCGATGCATGAGCGGCTCGGCGGCTCCGAGCAATTGGGCGTGGCGCATGGCGCGACGCATAATGCGGCGCAGCACATAGCCCCGCCCTTCGTTCGAGGGGCTCACGCCGTCGGCAACGAGAAACGAGCAGGCGCGCAGATGATCGGCGATCACCCGATGACTGGCTGCCTCGGGTCCCCGATCCGAAACATGCGTAAGCTCGGCGACCACGCTCGTGAGCGTCCGGAAGAGATCGGTTTCGAAGACCGAGGTCACGCCTTGCAGTAGCGCGCCCATCCGCTCCAGCCCCATGCCGGTGTCGATCGAGGGCCGCGGCAGCGGCATGCGTTCGCCAGGCGTGACCTGCTCATATTGCATGAACACGAGGTTCCAGAACTCCAGGAACCTGTCCCCGTCCTCGTCCGGACTGCCAGGTGGTCCGCCGGCGACGCTTTCGCCTTGATCGAGGAATATTTCGGAGCATGGTCCGCAGGGGCCGACATCGCCCATGCTCCAAAAATTATCGTTGGTCGCGATGCGAATGATGCGCGCCTCGGGGAGACCGGCGATCTTCTTCCACAAATTGAAGGCGTCGTCGTCGTCGTGATAGACAGTAACGAGCAGCCGGTCCGTCGGGAGGCCGAATTCTCGGCAGACCAAGCCCCAGGCGAGCTCGATCGCGCCCTCCTTGAAATAATCCCCGAAGGAAAAATTGCCGAGCATCTCGAAGAACGTGAGATGCCGCGCCGTATAGCCTACGTTGTCTAGATCGTTGTGCTTGCCGCCGGCGCGCACACATTTCTGCGCGGAGACGGCCCGCGGCCGCCGGCGCTTCTCGACGCCAGTGAACACGTTCTTGAACTGCACCATGCCGGCGTTGGTGAACATCAAGGTCGGGTCGTTGTGCGGCACGAGCGAGGAGGACGGCGCGACCTCGTGGCCCTGGCGCGCGAAATAGTCGAGGAACGTCTGGCGGATCTGGTTGACGCCGGTCATAATCTCCTGCTCGCTCTGGCTTCCTGTCGCTTTTTTCGGGATATGCCAGTCCGGGCGTGTTTCGGCAATGGTCGAAGGCCAAATTCCTGCCTGATTCGGGACGGGTCGGGGTTACGGGTCTTTAAAATTCCTTAAGCATTCGTATCTAATCTTCATGGCGCGCTGCGGGGGCAGGCGTCGACGGACGGGTTCCTCAAGGAACCGCCGAGGAGGTGACGATGGAAGCCAAAGACATGTCCGCGACGCGGGCGCCCCGGTTGACGCCGGAACAATTTGCTCATCTGGGTGACGGAGCCATCGCCTACGTGCGCTCGATGCGGTCGGAGGATGTGACGCGCCTCTATCCGCAGGCGCCGGCGATCTCGCCGGGTCTTACCGTTTTCGCTTTGCTGTCGGCCGACGGTTCGCCGATCATGCTCGCCGATTCAAAAGAAGGCGCGCTGGCCAACGCTTGGGAAAACCAGCTTTTGACGGTCAGCCTGCATTGACGCCGTTTCGGACTCCCCGCCGCTCGCGCGGGGAGGTCGGTTCGATATTTCAAAGGCTCGGCGGGATTATCCGCATCGAAATGGCCCGTGCTACGGCATGCGAGACGCTCAGCGCATCGAGCTTATGGCGGGCGTTCTCCATATAGAATCTGACGGTCCGCTCCGAGATGCGGAGAATTTCCGCGACGTCCTTACAGGTCTTGCCTTGGGAAGCCCATGAGAGCGTCTCGATTTCCCGGGGACTCAAGGCCGGCCGCTCCAACTTCTGCTCGAGCGAGTCCATCACCATGAGATGCAAATGAATAGCGATCATCAGCAAATTGCCGACATTCTCTTGTTTGAACCTTTGCCAATCCGAAGGATTGAAATATCCTGTCATAGTTATGAGCGCAATTTCGCCGTTATAGCCCCTGATTGGAAAGCTCAGTCCATAATCGCTAATTCCAAACTCGCGCGCTTCCTCGAATATCTTCTTCGTCAACGGCGTCCGTTGTTGTATTGTTGTCCAGTCGAACGGCAGCAACGATTCCAAACCATGTTTTATTGTTGGGTCTTTCTTGAAGTATCCCATCCTGAGGTAGTGATCCTGCCAATCCTCAGGATATGTCGATAAGTACAAGGGCCCCTCGCGGCTGGTCGTCGCACCAAGATAGAGTCCAAGATAGTTCATGTGCGCAAAACCATAAAAATCGGCAATATCCTTCAGGATGGCGTTGTCTTCCCTCCGGAAGGAGCTGGACTTGATCTTGTCGAACAGCTCTTCGACATTCATATTCGTGGCCGCCTCCAAGCCGCAGGCACGTTTTGGCTTCGAATCAACGGTCGAACGCCTTTGCCTTGATTCCGCCGCGCGGGTTCAAATTGGAGGAACTGTCCTCAGATACCACAACCTTGGCGACGGTTTCAAGAAGCGACGACCTCACGCGTCAGCATTGGCAATCAACTCCCATCCAAGAAACAGGGAAAATACTGCTTTTTTGCAACTAATGAGCGTAGCGGATCATCATCCAAATGAGCGTGCGCGCGCCCCTCTCAACGAAAGCCACGGCGGTCGTAAGTCCTCGATCGAGGTCGAAACGCCGCGGCTTTGGCGGCTACGAAAAATCTCCCGCAAGCTCCGCTTTCACTGCCTCGGGCATTCCGGCCATATGGCGATAATCGGGGTGCTCGAGGCCGACTGACACTGTCGCCCGAGGCCTGCGGAAGGCCTCGACTTGCGCCTTAGTGAAAGGAAAATGAACGAACTGCACTGAGCTCGCCTTCCCTTCGCCGTTCGTTCGATCCTGGTCCAGCTCTGGCTGGCCGGCGATCCTCTCGCCGTCCACGTCGAGAAACGCAGTCTCCTCGATGCCGCCAAGTCCGGCCAAAATTTGCGCGCGGCGAGCGGGATCAGGAATCTCGATCATGAAAGTCGCGACAAGCTCTCGTCCCTTGGGGATGAGCGGATTATAGGCCTCAAGCTCGCCCAGCAGCTGAGCCGCGCCTCCTCGCTCAATGTGCAGCATTTCCTGAACTTGAAGCCACATGGTGTCAAAATTCTCGAAATAGAAATTCACGTATGGGCCAACCGCGACACGCCGGTTGCGCTTGCTGGCGGCGATGCGACGACGATGCTCCACGCGCGTGCGCGCAAATTCGTCCCATGGCAGAATGTCAGCCTGCGTGAGATTTCGGTTATTCGCCATTTCGATCTCCAGCGGGGGCGCCGCCATAGGCGCGCGCGAGCAGCTCGATCGGATGCCCGACCAATTCTGGCTGAGGGCCCTCGCCTTGCTTGATGATCTGGGCGAGATGCGTTCCGGCGAGCGGGCATTCGGAAACAATATAGCGCTTGCCGGACGCGGCCATTTGCCGCGCCGCGGGCTTCCCGACCTTCACCGCCGTCTCGAAATGCGCTCCCTTGCAGCCCCAAGCGCCGCCGTGACCTGAGCAGCGCTCGACCACCGCGATATCGGCGCCCGGCGCGAGCCGCAGCAGCTCTGCGCCCTTCTGCCCGACGTTCTGCGCGCGCGAATGGCAAGACACATGGAAAGCGACGGAGCCGTCGAGGGGTTTCAGGCCTTCCGCCAAGCCTTCCTTGCGCGCGATGTCGACGACGTATTCGGAGAGATCGAAGGTCGCCGCTGCGAGCCGCTTGACGCTTTCATCTTCGGGCAGCAGCAGAGGCCACTCGCTCTTAAGCATCAGGGCGCAAGACGGCGTCGCCGCAACGACGGCATAGCCTTCATCGAGATAGGAAGACAGCGCGGCGGCGACGCGCCTGGCGCCTTCTGCGACCTCTCCTATGAGACCCAGCTCGAGCTTAGGCATGCCGCAGCACTGCGGATACGCGACCTTCGCCTCGACGCCATTACGGGCGAGCACTTCGAGCGCGGCCTTGCCGATCGAAGCGTCGTTATACTCGTCGTAGCAGGTGGCGTAGAGCACGGCCTTGCGGGACTTGGCGGGCGCATTCGCATTGCGGCCCGGCGGCGCGCTTTTCGCCTGCGCCTCAAGCGTCTCCTTTTCGTAACGCGGCAGCGCGGCCTTCGGGTTGAGACCCAAGAACCGCTCCAGCAAGCTTCGCCCGAAATGGTTCTTCACATCGGTCGCCCAATTGGCCAGCCCGCTCAATTTCGTTCCCAAGGCGCCGTTGCGATCCGTTTCGGCCAGCTGACGGTCGACGAAGCCTATCCCGTCGCGCTTCGCTTCGACTGCGCGGTAGCGCAACATCAAATGCGGCAAGTCGAGAGCGAATGGATGCGGCGGCACATAAGGGCACTTGGTCAGGAAGCACATGTCGCAGAGCGTGCAGGCGTCGACGACGGGCTTGAAGTCCTTGCTGTCGACCGAGTCGAGCTCGCCTGTCTTAGACTCGTCGACGAGATCGAACAGTTTGGGAAAACTGTCACAGAGATTGAAACAGCGGCGGCAGCCGTGACAAATGTCGAAGACGCGTCGCATCTCGGCGTCGAGCTTTTCCTTGTCGTAAAATTCCGGATTTCGCCAATCCAGCGGATGCCTTGTGGGCGCTTCCAGACCGCCTTCCTGCATGGTGGTTTTGTCTCTGAGAGATTGAGCAACGAAAGCGCGGGCAGCGAAGTGGCGCGCGCGACCAACCCGGCGCGCCGCCCATTCTCCGCTACCTGCTCATCTCGCGACTGCGGACGACGTGTTAGGTTACTTGAGCTCGTCGAGCGCGCGCTGGAAACGGCCAGCGTGCGAACGCTCGGCCTTGGCCAGCGTCTCGAACCACTCGGCGATCTCCTCAAACCCCTCTTCGCGAGCGACGCGCGTGAAGCCCGGATACATGTCGGTGTATTCGTGGGTTTCGCCCGCGACGGCGGCCTTGAGATTGTCGGCGGTCGAGCCGATGGGGAGGCCGGTGGCCGGATCGCCGCAGTTCTCGAGATATTCGAGATGGCCATGAGCATGGCCGGTTTCGCCTTCCGCCGTGGAGCGGAACACCGCCGCAACGTCGTTGTAGCCCTCAACGTCTGCCTTCTGAGCGAAATAGAGATAGCGCCGGTTCGCCTGCGATTCGCCCGCGAAAGCCGCCTTCAAATTGCCTTCGGTCTTGCTGCCCTTCAGCGTGGCCATTTTTTGCTCCTCATTTGGGGTTGCCCCGAGACGCTCGCCGCCCGGCGTGCGGGGGCTTAACAAATTTAGAATAATTCAAAATTAGGCGACGCCCAAGACCTTTTTTGTGGCTCGCCTCACTCCCTCCCGCGACTTTTGGCCGCGCCCGCACGCTCCAAAACGAGACGCGCCGCGTGGGCGCTCGGGTTTGCGCCTCCATCGAGAATTCTCTCGCGCAGCTCGACAAGATCGGCGGCTTGGCGCAAGCGCGGCGGGCCTTCATCAAAGATGGAACCAAGGGCGCCCGCGAGCGACTGCGGCGAGGCTTCGTTCTGAAAGAGCTCGGGGATTGACCGTCGTTCGAGAATGAGATTCGGCAGCGCGAAATGAGGCGTCGTGACAAGAAATTTAAGCAGGCGCTCGGCGAATGAAACCTTGTAGGCGACGACCATGGGCGTCTGAGCGAGCGCGAGCTCCAGGGTCGCTACCCCGGATGTGACGAGGGCTGCGCGCGCCGCGCGGAAGGCCGCGTGCTTTTCATCTTGCGAGAGGAGCCGCGGCCTCATCCTCGCTTGCGCCGCCAGGCTTTCGATGAGGCCCGCCATGCGCGGCGCGACGGGGATGGCGACGTCGAGATCCGATTTTTCTTCAGCCAAAATCGCCGCGGCCTCGAGATAGGGCGGCAGCATTCGCTTGACCTCGGCCTCTCGCGAGCCAGGAAGGACCAGTAACAGATCGTCTTTGCGGCGCTCCTCCCCTCGAGGCTGCAACGCCGGGAGAGCCTCGATCAAAGGATGACCGACATAGACGCATGGCGGCCCCGATAAACGCCGGTACGCGGCGGGCTCAAACGGCAGAACCGCCAGGACGAGGTCGATGTAGGCGCGCATGCGCCGCGCCCGCCAGGGACGCCACGCCCAAACGGTGGGGCTCACATAATCTACGATCGGAATATGCGGCGCTTTGGCGCGCACCCGCCTCGCCACGCGATGCGTGAAATCGGGCGCGTCGATCAGCACGAGACATTCCGGCGGATCTGCCAATATCGCCGCGACAGTTTGATTGAGGCGAGAGATCAATTTCGGCAGCCGCGCGAGCGGAGCAAGGCCCATGACCGCCAAATCCGAGATCGGGAACAAGCTATCTAGTCCCGCGCAGGCCATCTGCTCGCCGCCAACGCCGGCGAAAGCCGCGGTCGGATCTTGCGCCCGCAACGCGCGCATCAGCAGGCCGCCGAGCTGGTCGCCTGACGCTTCCCCGGCGATAAGGAAGAGCTTCGTCATGGTCGGCGCGAGGCCCGCGGAGCCATCGCGGGGCGATCGGACGGTTCGCGCAGGAAGACGATCAGGCGCGCAATATCGCCGTCGTCGTCAGGCAGTTGCCGTGCAAGCTCGAGACGCTCGTCAAGCGGCGTCGGAACGTGGCGCGAATACAGCGCGCGATAGGCGCGCTTCAACCGCGCAATGCGCTCGGGCGAGAAGCCGCAGCGACCCAAACCGACGATGTTCAAGCCAAACAGATGAGCACGATTGCCGCCAATCAGCATAAAAGGCGGCGCGTCCGCTTCAACGCCCGAAAGTCCCGCGACGAAGCTGTGCGCGCCGATCCGCACGTGCTGATGCAAAGCGCTGCCGCCGCCAATGACGACTTGGTCGCCGAGCTGGACGTGCCCGCCGAGCGCGACATTATTCGCGAGGATGACGCGATCGCCCAAGCGACAGTCGTGCGCGATATGGCTGTAAGCTAAAAGCGCGCAACGGTCGCCGACGGTCGTCACGGCCCCGCCCGCCTTCGTCCCCGCGTTGATCGTCACGCCCTCGCGAATGACGCAGCCGACGCCAATGACCACGCGTCCTTCTTCCCCAACCGATTTGAGGTCTTGAGCCGGCGCGCCGATTGCGGCGAATGGATAGATTTTCGTTCCTGCTCCGATATGGACGTCACCAGAAATCGCAACATGCGAGACGATCTCGACGTCCCGCCCCAAACCGACCTTCGCGCCGATATGGCAGAATGGACCTATCGTCACGTTGTCGCCGATGCGGGCGCCCGGCTCGACGACGGAAGAAGGATGCACTCGCGGCGTCAAGACATCGCTCTCCGCGCAACACCTCAGGCCCCGACCATCGCGCTGATCCCGGCTTCGCAGACCAACACGCCGTCGACCATGGCGCGGCCTTGATACCAGTAAATGTTGCGCTTATGCGCGGTCTTTGTCATGTGGAACTCGATCCGATCGCCAGGGCCAACCGGCTTGCGGAATTTCGCCTGGTCGATCGTGACGAAGTAGACGCTCTTCGGCCGCTCGGTCTGTCCTTGCGCGTGCATCGCGATGACGCCCGCCGTCTGCGCCATGGCTTCGATCATCAGCACGCCCGGCATGACCGGACGTGCGGGAAAGTGACCTTGAAAGTGCGGCTCGTTGATCGTGACGTTCTTGATTCCGACGCCGGAGTCGTCGCCTTTTATCGCCACGACACGATCGATGAGCAGAAACGGATAGCGATGTGGCAAGTAATCCAAGATGCGCATGATGTCCAAGGTTTCGAGCGTGGCGCCCTCAGTGGCGTCGGTCATTGGTTCCTCCCGATGGCGGCGAACCCTCGCGCCGGCTATCTTTAATCTTCTTTTCGCGGCGCGCGCGCGCTGCGCTTGTCGAGCAGCGCCTCGCCGCGCAGGAATTGCCGTAAGGGCCGCGCCGGCGACCCGCCGACCCGGACGCCGGCCGGGACGTCGCGCATGACGCCGGACTTGGCGGCGACGGCAGCCCCAATGCCGATCCGCGTGTGCGCGGCCACGCCCACCTGCCCCCCGACCATCACGAAATCGCCGATCTCGCAAGAGCCCGCGATTCCCGTCTGCGCCGCAATCACACAGCCGCGCCCGATCGAGACGTTGTGACCGATCTGCACGAGATTGTCGATCTTTGTGCTCTCTCCGACCACCGTGTCCCGCAAAGCGCCGCGATCGATCGCCGTGTTCGCGCCGATCTCCACGTCGTCCTGAATGATGACGCGACCGAGCTGCGGCGTTTTCTCGAGCCGTCTCACGGATTGGGCGAAGCCGAACCCATCTTGCCCCAAGCGCGCGCCGGCATGGATGACGACTCGGTCGCCGATGAAGGCGTGGGTGATGGACACATGGGCGCCGATGCGACAATCCCGGCCGATCTTCACTTTTTCTCCGATGATCACGTGGGGACCTATGACCGTCCCAGCGCCAATTTCAGCATCGGCGCCGATCACCGCGGCCGGCTCGATGATCGCTCCCGTCTCGAGTCTCGCGGTGGGATGCAGGCTCGCCCCCGCCGCGACTCCAGCCGAAGTGAACAGCGGCTTTGGCGCCAACGCACTGCGATAGAGCGCAGTCAGCGCCCGGTTCATGGCGCGGCGCGGATCGTCGACGACGAGGGCGGCGACGCCCTTGGGCAAGGCGTGGGCGTCGCGAGCGCGAAGCAGGCAGGCCGTCGCTCGACAAACGCGCAGCGCGGGGAAAAAGCGTGGACCGTCGCAAAATGTGACCTCGCCTGGGCGAGCGTCGGCGATCGACGCCGCGCCGAAAACGACCGTCGTTTCGATCTCTTGAGCCCGCGCGCCGGACAATTCCGCGCCGGTCACGTCCGCGAGGCCCCTGAGCGTCAGGCCGGCTGGGGTCTCATAAAAGCCAAGCGCGCTCACAGCCTCCGCCTTTCGAGGATCAGTCATGGTTCGCTCTTTGGCGGACCATAGCAGCGAAGCCGAGGGGGAGGAAAGACGTCCTGGGCGGACGAAGCCGACAGTGAAGAGAGCGCCTAGAAGCAACCGGGCAGAAATGGCTTGGACTAAAGGCGGAGAGGCGGACGACCTCGGAGCAGCAACCGCTTCCGCTTGGCCCCGGACCGAAGTCCAGGGTCAAGCCTTATGGGCTAACTGTTTAGCCGATCAGAAGCTGGTGCCGCCCGAGAAACGGAAGCGCTGCGTCACGTCATAGGGACCCTTCACTGTCGCGACCGCATAATCGAAGCGAATGGGCCCCAAAGGCGACTGCCACAACAGCGAGGCGCCGACAGACTGGCGTATCCTGAAAGACGACGTGTCGCTGCCGCCGTAAATGGCGCTCCAAAGCGGTCCCGTCAGGAGGCAGGTGCCCTGCCCGTACTGGCCGTCGAGATAGGGATAGGTGCAAGGCAGGTTGACGCTCGAGTGAAAGAGATACTTGCTGAAGTTCCTCGTCCCCTGATAGTCCCACAGCGAGCCGGCGTCGCTGAAGACCGCGCCGCGCAGACCGATGTCCTTCGGCAGGCCCCAGATCGGGAACTGCACTTCGACCGTGCCGCCGATATACTGCGTGCCCCCGAGCGCGTTGCCCTTCGTGCTGGTGAAATTCGATACGTCACGCGGTCCGATGCCGCCCGGCGCAAATCCGCGAACGAGGCTCGGCCCGAGGTTGAAGTTGTCGAACACGCGCGGCTGGTAGCCGGCGATCGGCGTCAAATTACCGGCCTGGACGCGGCCGATGCCGACGATATCCGATAAAAAGGGCAATTCGTAATAATAGCGCGCGTCGCCGCTCGAACGCACATAGCGCGTGTCGCCGCCGAGGCCCGCGAAGTCCTCGGTGAAAGTCACCGAGGCGCCATTCTTCGGATTTCTGAAGTTGTCGAGGTTGTTGTAGCCGATGGTGTAGCCAGCCGCCGAGGTGACGCGCGTCCCTTGCGACTGCTTGATCGCCAGCGAGGCCTCGCCGTTGTTCAAGCAGTTATAAACGATATTCTGGCTGCCAGGCGTCGGCGCGAAAATATAACCGTAGCCCGGGGTATAGCCCGGAAGCGGGTTCTGACAGTCGTCGTAAGGATGGCTCGAATCGTTCGGGATTGAAATTTCGGTCGCGTAGACCGAATAATGCGGCGAGAAGCTGATCTCTTCGGTGATCGGCACGCCAACCCGCAGCGTCGTCCCATAAGAGGTGGTGCTGTAATAGGAGTAGTTCCACGCGTCGCTCTTGCGTGCGAAGAGATCGATCCCGCCGGACATGCGCTGGTCAAGGAAATAGGGCTCGGTGAAGCTGAAGTTGACGCCGCGGGACCGCTGACCTTCGTTCAGCGCCAGGCGCACGGCCTCGCCGCGGCCGAGGAAGTTGTTGTTAGACACCGACACTTCGCCAATGAAGCCCTCGGTCGTGGAGTAGCCGCCCGAGACGCTGAAATTGCCCGTGGGCTGATCCTCGACGTCCACATTGATGATCACGCGATCCGGAGCCGAGCCGGGCTCGTTGGTGATCTTGACCTTCTTGAAGAAGCCGAGCCCGTTGAGATGGCGTTCTGCACGGTCGATGAGAACGCGGTTGTAGGCGTCTCCCTCGCCGATCTCGAACTCGCGGCGGATCACATATTCGCGGGTGTTGGTGTTGCCGCGAATGTTGATGCGTTCGATATAGACGCGCGGCCCTTCGTCGAGGACGAAGCGAATCGCCACCGTACGATCAGTGGGATTGCGCTGTCCGCGCGGGCGCGCCTGCGTGAAGGCATAGCCTTTCCGCGCCACTTCCCGCGTCAGCGCCTCGATGCTCTTCTCCACGGCGTCGCCGTTATAGACGTCTCCCGGCGCAACGCGAACGAAGGGCCGCAGCGCCTCGGCGTC
Organism: Methylocystis sp.; assembly: GCA_035624015.1. GTDB lineage: Bacteria > Pseudomonadota > Alphaproteobacteria > Rhizobiales > Beijerinckiaceae > Methylocystis. Next base: position 32,821 of record DASPSI010000016.1, on the reverse strand, counting down.
GATGTCGGGAAGATGCGATTCCATATCCACCGCGGAGACCCGATATTGCGGCCCCTCCGACACGGTGATGACCAGAATATATCCTTGCTGCGCGGGGTCGTAATTAGCCTCAGAATTCACGACATGGAAATCCGCATAGCCGTTCTTGAGATAGAACCGGCGGACGAGTTCCAAGTCTGAGGCCACGCGATCGGGATCGTAAACATCGCTCGTCTTGAAGAACGACAGATAGTTCATCTCGGTCGTCTCCATCATCCCGACGAGACGGCTGGTGGAATAGACCTCGTTGCCTACGAATCGAATTTCTCGGACGCCAGTCTTGTCGCCCTCTACGATGGTGAAGACCACATCGACGCGACCGTTGGGCAGCTCGACGGTACGATAAGACACTCTCGCCGCGGCGCGGCCAGAGCGCCGATAGATTTCGGTGATCCGCGCCACGTCCTGATCGGCGGCCTGAGCGTTGAACGCGCCATGCGCTTTGGTGCGCACCTCGGGCTCCAGATTTTCGGTCTTGACCTTGCTGTTGCCCTCGAACACCACGCGATTGATGATGGCGCTGCCCGCAGCGACCCGAACCACGATGTGATCGCCGACGCGCGTCGCTGAAACGCTCGAGAATCTGTTGCTCGAGCGCAACGCTTGCAGTCCTGCTTCAATCTCCTCCGGGCTCGTTCCCGCAAAATAGGAGCGAATCACATCGGCCTCGGCGCGCGAGACGCCCTCCACCTCGATCGCCGCGGCCGCTGCGGGCGCGGCGAATCCCACCACAACAAGGGTCGCGAGGATCGCGAGCGCCAAAGAAGGACGTTTCGGAAAAGCGCTGAGTGAGGGCATGTAATCCTTGTCCTTGTCACAACTTCGCCGCCCAACCGGCCCGGCGCCCTGTCTGCGGCGGACGCGTCGCGCCCGCCGTCGTAGCGTTCGTCGCTGGCTCCGCTTGAACCTTCTACAGGGTTTGTTGGAGCCTGCAAGAGGCGATTAACCCATGCCGAAGCAATTTGGCGAAGGCGTGGCGAAATGGCCACATCAATTAAAAACCGGCCTCTAGTGGTAAACAAAAAGTAAAGCCCCGCCGCCCCGGTGGAGGGACGGCGGGACGCAAACAACCCAGAAGACTGCCTTCAGAGGCCAAACCCCGCGAAATGACGCAGATGCCGCGCGAGATCATTGTATGTCGCAAACAACATGAGCGAGCATACGAGCGCCAGACCGACGCGGAATGCGTATTCCTGAAGCCGATCATTGAGCGCGCGTCCCCGGACGGCTTCGATAGCGAAGAACATGAGGTGCCCGCCATCGAGAAGCGGCACGGGGAACAGATTGAGCAGCCCGACGGACACGGAGAGAAGCGCAATCAGATTGACGAGCGGCCAGACGCCAAGCTTCGGAATTTGCTGCGCCATCTTGCCCGAGGCCTCGGCGATGCCAATGGGGCCCGAGAGCTGACTGGCGCTCTCGCGTCCGGCGATCAATCCCGTAAGATAACGACCTGTCTGCGCGACGATGTTCCAAGTTTCCTGGACCGCCAGACCTAGCGCCTCGACTGGACCGCAGGGCTGCATCTTCATGTCACGAAAGTCGTCGCTGGCGTTCAGTCCCAACCTTCCCACCCGGGTCTTCTTGCCATTGACCTCGACTTCGGTATCGGCGGGCACAGCCTCGAGAGTCGCTTCCACCCCGTCGCGCAATACCGTGATGCGCAGCATCTTCCCTGCGGAGGCCGAGACAACTCGCTGGAACTGGGCGAAGCTCTCGATCGGCGCGCCATCGACGGACCGAACCATGTCGCCGGCTTTAAATCCCGCCGCTTCGCCCGCGCCTTTCGGCAGGACGGCAGCCAGCCGCGGCGCCAGCACCGGCGCGCCGTCCACGAGCACGGGCTTGCCGAAATAGCCGAACATCCCGGCAAAAATCGCGATGGCGAGCAAAAAATTGAACAACGGCCCGGCGAACACCGTGGCTGCGCGCTTCCAAACCACCTGCCCGGCGAAGGACACGGCGCGATCCGCCTCGGGCATCGCGGCGATCGCCTCCGGGTCGGGAATGCTGGCTCCGTTCGCGTCGCCGTGGAACTTCACGTAACCGCCGAGCGGTATGGCCGCGATGCGCCAACGCGTGCCCTTGCGATCGTCGAAAGCCAAAAGCTCCGGACCAAACCCCAGCGAAAAAGCGTCGGCCTTGATCCCGCACCAGCGCCCCACGATGAAATGTCCATATTCGTGAACGAACACCACGACGCTCAGCACGACGAGGAAAGGCACGAGATAGCCGAGGATTGTCATGAGGAAGCCCATTGGATGCTTTGCTCCACCGAGAACGCGGACCCTTCCGGCGGCCCGCGGAGGGCCCCCTTGGTTACTAAAACGTTAATATGCCGCAAGCGGCTCAGGCGGCCAAGAGAGCTCGCGACAATTCTCTGGTGTTATGGTCAACGGCTAGAGCTTCGGCGATTGTCGCGGGTTCGCGGCTCGCGCCGCGCTTGAGCGCGGCCTCGATCGCCGCCTCGACGTGCCGGGCGATGTCGGCGAAACCGATGCGGCGATGGAGAAAGGCCTCCACCGCCATTTCGTTCGCGGCGTTGAGCACTGTCGGCAGGCCGCCGCCGGCCGCTAGGGCGCTCTGCGCAATGCGCAGCGCGGGGAAGCGATCGAGGTCCGGCCTCTCGAAAGTCAAAGCGCCGATCGTCGCAAGATCAAGGCGCTTCGTCGGCGCCTGCATTCGATCCGGATAGCTGAGGCAGTGCGCGATCGGCACCCGCATGTCCGGAGCCGCCATGCCGGCCGTCACTGAGCCGTCAGCGAAATAGACGAGACCATGAATGATGGACTGGGGATGCACGACGACCGTCAGCCGCTCCGCCGGAACGCCGAAGAGATGATGCGCCTCGATGAGTTCTAGCCCCTTGTTCATCAGTGTGGCCGAATCGAGCGTGTTCTTTGGACCCATCGACCAGTTCGGATGCTTGAGCGCCTGCTCCAGCGTCGCACTTTCGATCGCTTCTTTCGACCATTGCCGAAATGGACCGCCTGAAGCGGTGATCGTCATGAGCTCGATCGTCGCGGGATCCGTTCCCCCCAGCGCCTGAAAAATTGCGTTATGCTCGCTGTCCACAGGCAGCAGCACGGCCCCGGCCTCGCGCGCCGCCCGCATAAAGGGCGCGCCGGCGCAGACGAGGCACTCCTTGTTGGCGAGCGCGATGACGCGCCCAGGCGCCAACGCGGCGTGAGTCGGCTCGACGCCAGCAGCGCCCACGATCGCGCTGACGACGAGATCCGCGTCCAGCTTCGCGGCCTCGATCACGGCGCTGCGGCCTGCTCCGACCGGGACGCCGGTTCCCTCGACAGCGGATTTGAAATCGCCGAGGCGAGTTTCGTCCCGCAGCGCGGCAAATTCGGGTTTGAGGTCTCGCACCAGATCAGCCAAGGCCCCGCAATCCCGCCCGGCGACCAGCGCGACCACCTTGAATCGATCGGGGTTGCGCTTGATGAGATCGATTGTGGACTTGCCAATCGAGCCCGTCGCGCCGAGAAGCGAAATCCGACGCGGCGGGTGGCGGTGCGCGTCGCGCGCATCATTCGCGGTGCAACATTGATCCATTGCCCCTAGCCTACCAGAAGAAGAGTCCGGCGGCGACGGACGGAAGTCCGCGAACCGCGCCCAAAGCCGCGGCGAAGGCTGCGGCGAAAATGAAGCCGTCGATGCGGTCCATGACTCCGCCATGCCCGGGTATGAGCCGGCTGGAGTCTTTCACGCCAAATCGCCGCTTGATCGCGGATTCGGCAAGATCGCCCAGCTGCGAGGCCGCCGACGTCACGACGCTGATGAAGAAGACCGCCATGCCCGAAGCCTGCCCCTTCGTTCCGATTTCCGCGGTCGCCAAGCCGAGGAGCGCGCCTGCGAGAAGCCCCGTGATCGTGCCGGACCAGGTCTTGCCGGCGGATACGCGCGGCCACAGCTTGGGGCCGCTGAAAAAGCGTCCGCCGAAATAAGCGAAGACGTCCGAGCCCCAGACAATCGCGAAGAGCCAGGCGATTGCGACGGCCCCCATCTCTGAGTCGCGCAACAAAATGGGAACGACGACAAGCATTCCGGAATAGAGGACCCCGCCCAAGGCCCAGAGGCGCATGCTTTTCGAGGCGGCCAACGCGACGAAGAGCGCGAACACGAGCACGGCCGCAAACCCGGCCTCGGCGGAAGAGATCTGCGCAAGACTCGCAGCTAGGGCGAGCCCGACGCCGCCAGCCGCCGCGCGAAGGACGCGCCCGGATTCGCCGAGCAGGCCCTGCCACTCCCAGTTCACGGCGCAAGCCGTGATGAGCCAAAAGGCGGCAAAGAGGGCGCCGCCGGCGTAGAGAGCCCCTACAGCCAGAGCGACGAGTATCGCTGCGGAAATCAGCCGAACGCCCAGATCTCCAAATTTAGCGGGTTTTTCCGACGAATCCTGCTTTGAAACGAGACCGCTCATGAGCCTGTTTTCGCGTTGCGCAGCAGCGAATCGAGGCCGCCGAAACGCCGGTCCCGGTGAGCATAGTCCGCGATGGCCGTTTCGAGGGCCGCCTTGTCGAAATCCGGCCAATGTATTGGCAAAAAAACAAACTCTGCGTAGGCCGCCTGCCATAGCAAGAAGTTGGAAAGCCGCTGCTCTCCGGAGGTTCGGATGATCAGATCCGGATCGGGAACGCCCGCCGTGTATAGCTGCGCTGAAATAGCGTCGGCGTCGATGTCCTCGAGCGCCATTTCCCCCGACGCCACCGAGGCGGCCAGGGCGCGAGCCGCCGCCGCGATCTCCTGCCGCGCCCCGTAATTGAACGCGACGACCAGCGTCAGCCCCGTATTGGCCGCCGTCAGCTCCTCGGCCTTCCGCAATAGCGCCGCTACGTCCGGCGCAAGGTCCGCCCGCGCCCCGATGATCCGCACGCGGACATTGCTCGCGTGAAGCTCGGCGAGATCGTTGTTGATGAATCGATGAAGCAGGCCGAGCAGCGATTCGATCTCCTCGCGCGGCCGCGACCAATTCTCGACGGAAAAGGAATAGACCGTCAGATAGCGCACGCCGAGCTCGATGGCGCCGCGCACGGCGCGCCGCAGCGCTTCAACGCCGCGTCGATGTCCTTCGAAACGCGGGAGCCCCCTCTGCGCCGCCCAGCGCCCATTGCCGTCCATGATCAACGCGACATGCCGCGGCGTTTCGGGCGCGGCGGCGCCCATTTCCGCAGCTTTCATCTTCAGCCCTAAAACGTCGCTTTCCATCATATCCAGCTCGATTAGACTCCTCCACGCCGCCACCGGCCGCCGCGACGAGGCGCGCCCTCCGACGATTGGCGCGACTCACACCGACATGATTTCCTTTTCCTTCGCCGCAAGCAAGGAGTCTATCTCGCGAACCGCCTCGTCCGTCGCCTTTTGCACCTCATTCTCGTGGCGTTTCTCGTCATCCTCAGGGATCGCGTGATCCTTGAGCAGCTTTTTGAGAATGTCGAGACCGTCGCGCCTGACGTGCCGCACCGCGACGCGAGCCTCCTCGGCGTATTTATGCGCGACCTTGACCAGCTCTTTGCGGCGCTGCTCATTGAGCTCCGGCGTCCTGATCCGAAGGGTCTGCCCCTCGACGACGGGGCTCAAGCCGAGGTTTGAGTCCCGGATCGCCCGATCGACCGCCCCAACCAGCGCTTTATCCCACACCTGCACCGAGATCATCCGCGCCTCCGGCACGCTGATCGTGGCGACTTGGTTTAGGGGCTGCGACTGGCCGTAAGCCTCGACGTGAATGGGTTCGACAAGAGAAGCCGAGGCGCGACCCGTACGCAAACCGCCGAATTCATGCTTCAGGCTGGCGAGCGCGCCCTGCATGCGGCGCTTCAATTCGGCAAGGTCAAATTTGTCACTCATGGCGGCGGCGACCTATCTGCGTCTGGCTCTCGGTAATGGACAGAAGCGAGGCTTTCGCCTCGCCGCCCTATATACCTCATTTCCCCGATTCGTCTAAAGCGCCACGCGTCCGGGCATTCGACGGTTCCGACCCCCGGCCGCCCACCGAACCCAGTCGGCCTTTGGGGGGATATCCGCCGCGTCATGAAAGCGGCGCAGAGGAATCTCGTCCTCGCGGGTAAGGACGGGCAGCGCTCGCAATTCTGAAACTCTGGGGCGGTCCAGGGGCGGAAAGGGTGCGCGCCTCCGCAAGCCGCGCCCAGGCGGCAACATGGGCAGTGGACTTCAGAAGCGCAGAAGCCAGATAGGCGAAGGCGTCGGATCGGAAGGACGCGGGGCGGGACGCCCCGCGGGCAGGGGTCGCTAGCCGCGGGTTGAGATGGGCGAGGACTCGGGATAGCCAGACCGTGGTCGCTTGACAAGCGCGGGCTTTGTTATAGCGTTGTGCGTCGCACAATTTCGCCCCGCAAGCGCCCCTCGCGCGACGACTGGCCATCCGCGGGCAGCGAATCGAACGTTCGCGTCGCGGCTAGCGCGGACGGGAGCGTCCCAAGCACGGCGAAGCTCAGGAAAGGTGTTGACCGATGACGCAGGACAAAGCTTCTCTCAGCATCGGCGACAAAACAATATCGCTCGACGTCATCGAAGGCTCGGTCGGCCCCAAAGTGATCGACATTCGTCCGCTGTATGGCGAGACGGGGATGTTCACCTACGATCCTGGATTTACTTCGACGGCGAGTTGCGAGTCGAAAATCACCTATATCGACGGCGACGCCGGGGTTCTGCTCTATCGCGGCTATCCGATCGAACAGCTCGCCGAGCACGGCGATTTTCTCGAGACTGCGTATCTGCTGCTCTATGGGGAGTTGCCAACAGGCGCAGAGAAGGCGGATTTCGATTATCGCATCACGCGCCACACCATGATCCACGAGCAGATGGCGCGCTTTTTCCAGGCGTTCCGGCGCGACGCGCATCCGATGGCGGTCATGGTGGCGGCGGTCGGCGCGCTCTCCGCCTTCTATCACGACTCGACGAACATCGCCGATCCCCACGAGCGCATGATCGCTTCGACGCGCATGATCGCCAAGATTCCGACGCTCGCGGCCATGGCTTATAAATATTCGATCGGCCACCCCTTCGTCTATCCAAAAAACGACCTTGACTATACATCTAACTTCTTGCGAATGACCTTCGCAGTGCCTTGCGAGGAGTATAAAGTTAATCCAGTTCTTTCACGCGCGCTCGATCGCATCTTCATCCTACACGCGGATCACGAGCAGAACGCTTCGACCTCCACGGTGCGGCTGTCGGGATCGTCGGGAGCTAATCCCTTCGCCTGCATCGCTGCGGGCATCGCCTCCCTGTGGGGGCCGGCGCATGGCGGAGCCAATGAAGCAGTGCTCAGGATGCTGGAGGAGATCGGCACGGTCGATCGCATTCCGCACTTCATCGCGCGTGCAAAGGACAGAAGCGATCCGTTTCGCCTGATGGGCTTCGGCCACCGCGTCTACAAAAACTACGATCCCCGTGCGAAAATCATGCAGCGCACGACCCGCGAGGTGCTCGATGAGCTCGGCGTCAAGGACAGGCTGCTCGACGTGGCGCTCGAGCTCGAGCGCATCGCGCTGCATGACGATTATTTCATCGAAAAGAAACTCTATCCGAACATCGATTTTTATTCGGGCATCACGCTAAAGGCGATGAACTTCCCGACGGCGATGTTCACAGTGTTGTTCGCCGTGGCGCGCACTGTCGGCTGGATCGCGCAATGGAAGGAGATGATCGAGGACCAGGGCGGCAAGATCGGCCGTCCGCGCCAGCTTTACACGGGCTCGCCGAGACGTGAATATGTGCCCGTCGAGCAGCGAGGGTAGACGGCTCCCAGGCCAGGGACGGGTTTCGTTCCAGGTTTGATCGTTACGATAGGAACGCAGCGCTGGGGGAAAGCGGCCTCGCGCGCATGCCGGATAGAAATAGAATAAGGTGATCGCCACGACCTCTCGCGCTGGCGAGCCCGGCTCACGTCGGAAAGTCCCCGGCTGGCGGCCCTTTTTGTTATTTTGCTATGTTTCTCGCGCACGCGAATCATGCAAACTTCTCGACGAGACGCTCTCATGCCCGCCGCCGCCTTCCAAGCCCTGCGAGACCACGCCGACAAACTGGCCTCGATCCATACGCGCGATCTCTTGGCGCGCGACGCCAAGCGCTTCGAGACTTTCTCGGTCACGCTCGACGACCTGCTGTTCGATTACTCCAAGCATAAGGTCACGCAGGAAACGCTCGATCTTCTCGTGACGCTTGCGAAGGCCCGGCGCTTGGAGGAACGCCGCACGGCGCTGTTTGCCAGCGAGGCGGTGAACCTGACTGAGGGGCGCGCGGCGATGCATATGGCGCTGCGCGATCTCTCCGGCGGCCCGATCATCATTCAGGGCGTCGATATGCGCGCCGAAATCGAGGCGGAGCGGGCGAAGGTCCTGGCGTTCGCTGAAGCCGTCCGAAGCGGCAGGGTGCGGGGCGCCGGCGGGCAACCTTTCACCGATATGGTGAACATCGGCATCGGCGGCTCGGACTTGGGACCCGCCATGGCCACGCATGCGCTCTCTCCATTCCGCGGCGCGGGGCCCCGCGCGCATTTCGTCGCCAATGTCGACGGCGCCGATCTCGCGGATACGCTGGCAGAGCTCGATCTCTCGCGCACACTGTTCATCGTCTCTTCCAAGACCTTCACGACGCAGGAGACGATGGCCAACGCCGCGAGCGCCCGCGCCCGCGTCGCCGCGACTTTGGGCGAGGCGGCGGTGGCGAAGCATTTCGCCGCAGTTTCGACGCGCCTCGACAAGGCGGCGGCGTTCGGCATCGATCCCGCCCACGTGTTCGGCTTCTGGGACTGGGTCGGCGGCCGCTACTCGCTCTGGTCAGCAATTGGCCTCGCGCTCGCGATCTTTGTCGGCGAGGAGAACTTTCTGGCGTTTTTGCGCGGCGGCTTCGACGTCGATCAGCACTTTCAACGGGCGCCGCTCGACAAGAACGTCCCGGCGCTGATGGGTCTGCTCGGCGTTTGGCGCCGCAACGTTCTCGGGGACGGCGCTCACGCGGTGATCCCTTACGATCAGCGGCTCGCGCGTTTTCCCGCTTATCTCCAGCAGCTCGACATGGAGTCGAATGGCAAGTCCGTGACGCGCGAGGGGACCACAGTCGAAATGGCCACGGGACCCGTTATCTTCGGCGAGCCGGGGACCAACGGACAGCATGCGTTCTTCCAGCTGCTGCATCAGGGAACCGACGTGACGCCGATCGACTTCCTGATCGCGGCCGAGCCTGTCGCGGCGGACGCGCGACATCACGAGCTGCTCTTCGCCAACTGCCTTGCCCAGAGCGAGGCTCTGATGCGCGGTCGCACACTCGCGGAAGCAGAGGCGCTGCTGCGCAAGGAAGGGCGTTCGGAGGCGGACGTAGCGCGTCTTGCGCCACACAAGACGTTCGCCGGCGATCGTCCGTCGAGCACGCTGCTCTATAAGAGGCTGGACCCGCGCACGCTCGGCCGGCTCATCGCGCTCTATGAGCATAAGGTGTTCGTGCAATCGGTGATTTGGGACATCAATCCCTTCGATCAATGGGGCGTCGAGCTCGGCAAGGAGCTCGCGAATCGCCTCGCGCCGATTGTCGCCGACGCGGGCGCCGACACGGCGACGCTGGACAGCTCAACGGCGGGACTAATCGAACGGCGCCGGAAACTTTTGAGATGAAAGCGAGAGAAGCGAAGGCGGCTCAAGCCGCCTCGGCCTTCTCACCGAATCGGCCGTAAAAGGTCTCGCCCGTTTGCGCCATGTCGCGCAGGAGTTTTGGCGGCGCAAAACGGTCGCCGTGCTTCTTGGCGAGCGCGTCGCAGAGATCGACGAACGCCTTCACGCCCATGCCGTCGATATAGGACAGCGCTCCGCCCGTGAACGGCGCAAAGCCGAAGCCCAGGATCGAGCCGACGTCGGCTTCGCGCGGGTCGGTGACGACGCGCTCCTCCATCGTGCGCGCGGCCTCCACCGCCTGCACGACCAAGAAGCGCCGCTCCAACTCCTTCACGTCCAATGTGTCGGAAGCGAGCCTCTTCTCAGCGAGATTCTCGAGGCCCGGCCACAGCGACTTCTTGCCTGCCGCGGGATAATCGTAATAGCCCTTGCCGTTCTTGCGTCCGAAGCGCTGGTTCTCTTCGACCATGAAGCGGAGAACGCGCTCCTGCGCAGGGTTGACGGCGGTCTCGCCCAAATCCTTCTTCGTCGCTTGCAGGATCTTCCAGCCGAGATCGAGACCCACCTCGTCGTTGAGCGACAGCGGCCCGACCGGCATGCCGGCCATGCGCGCGACATTCTCGATCATCGCCGCCGGCACGCCTTCGAGCAGCATGATCGCACCCTCCCGCACGTAGCCGAGCACGCAGCGGTTGGCGAAGAAGCCGCGCGAGTCGTTGACGACGATCGGCGTCTTCTTGATGAGGCGCACGAAGTCAAGCGCTGTCGCGAGCGCCGAATCGCCCGTCTTCTTGCCGAGGATGACCTCGACGAGCAGCATTTTCTCGACCGGCGAGAAAAAGTGAATGCCGATGAAATTATCTGGCTTGAGCGAGGCTTCGGCGAGCGAGGCGATCGGCAGCGTCGAAGTGTTGGAAGCGAAGACGACGTCCGGCCCGACGACTTCCTGAGCGCGTTTCGTCGCTGCGACTTTGACCGCGCGGTCCTCGAACACCGCCTCCAAGATAAGGTCGCAGCCCGCAAGCTTCCCGTAATCGGGCGTCGCCGTTACGCGCGCGAGCAGCACCTCCTTGTCGGCCGCGGTCGCCTTGCCCCGCGAGACCTGGCCGGACATGAGCTTGTCGATGGTCTCCTTGCCCTTGTCGGCGGTCTCCTGATCGCGATCGATCAGCACGACCTCCAGCCCATTGCTCGCGGACACATAGCCGACTCCTGCGCCCATGAAGCCGGCGCCGAGAATGCCGATCTTCTTGAGCCTGGTGGGCGGAACGTCCTTGGGCCGGCGCGCGCCCTTCTCCAGCTCGGTCTTGGAGAGGAAGAGCGAGCGGATCATCGCCGCCGCCTCCTTCGAGCGCAGAATGTGCGCGAACCAGCGCGCTTCGACGGTCAGCGCCTGATCCATCGGCAGCTGCAGGCCTTCATAGACCGCGTGCAGGATCGCCTTGGCGGCTGGATAGTTGTCGTAGGTCTCGCGGCGATAGATGGCGTTGGCGGGCGGCCAGATCATCATGCCGCCGGGCGAGAAGATTCGGCCGGAAGGCGGCTTGAAGTCCTTCTGGTCCCAAGGCGCGACGGGCTTCCCTCCACTCACGATCCAGGCCGCCGCGCGCTGAACGATTTCGCCCTGCGGCGCCAGCTCGTGCGCAAGCCCCGCGGCCTTGGCGGTCTTGGCGGGAACCTGCTCGCCCTTGAACAGGAATTGCAGCGCGTCGCCCGTCGGCAGCAGCCGCGCGATGCGCTGCGTTCCGCCAGCGCCAGGAAAGAGTCCGACTTTGATCTCCGGCAACCCGACCTTGGTGCGGTCATTGTCAGCGAGCACGCGATGATGACAGGCGAGCACGAGCTCGAAAGCGCCCCCTAAGCACACGCCATCGACGGCGGCGGCGAAAGGCTTGCCGCAGGTTTCGAGCCGCCGGTAAAGATCGGAAAGCTTTCGCGCGCTCTCGAAGAACATTTTATTGGCGACGTCGAGGCCTTGCTCTGCCAGCGCCTTCTCATAGGCGGCGCGGCTCTGCTGAAGCATGGAGAGATCGGCGCCGCCCGAAAACGCGTTCTTGCCTGACGCGATCACGCAGCCTTTGATCGCTCCGTCCGACGCCACGCGCTCGACGACTTGCGAGAGCTCGTCGATGACTTCGGGCGTGATGACGTTCATCGAGCGCTCGGGCATGTCCCAGGTCAGGATCGCCACGCCGTCGGCGCCGGTTTCGAAGCGGAAGTTATGCAGGTTCATGGCGTGCTCCTCTCGACGACATCATCCCAAGTCCACGAGGCCGGCCTCTCGCAAGATGCGAGGAACCATATTAGCCGTTTGCGAATTCGGGGAAATATTGTCGCATCATCCGATCGCGATAGGCGACGAGGTTCGGATGTTGCTCCGCCGCCGCGCGAAGCGGCGAGTCCCAACCCTTATAGAGAACACCCGCCACAAAGGCGAATAGCGTCGCGTCAGCGCCGCTGGCCTTCTCGCCGAAGAAGTAAGGCGTGTCGCCGAGCAGCGTCGCGAGCGTTTCGATGTCCCTGCGTCCAAGTTGCGCCGCTTCCTCTGCGCTGTGCCGGCCGAGGCCCTGCGCATGGACGGCCTTCGCAATTCCGCGCTTGACCATCGAAATGATCAAAGGGCGGACAAGCGCCGGCGCGCTTTGGAAAAACGTCGCTGGACCGCGGCGGAAATTCTCGTCGTTGAACCACCGATCCTTGACCACGAGCCAATAGAGGTGATCCTCGCACAGCTTCTCCGTCGCCCAGGCGACGGCCCGCTGCTCCGGGCTCAGATGCGCGTCAAAATCCAGGCCGCGCGTTTTCTCGATATGCCAGCGAATGAAGGTCGAATCGGCGACGATCGTCCCATCGTCGTCGATGAACGGCAGCTTCCCCTTCGGCGCCCGCCGGTAGCCGGTGCGGTCCTGGCGATACTCGAGTCCGGCGAGCTTCAGCAGCACCATCGCCTTCATGACGAAGGGACTAGCGTCTGGAAGGCCCTCGAACGGACCGAAGCAGTAGAGCGTGATCATGCCCGTTCCTCTGCGCAAGGAGATCATCAAACTCGTTCGATGATCGTCGCCGTGCCCATGCCGGCGCCGATGCACAAGGTCACGAGCGCCGTGCCGTTCCCCGTGCGCTCCAGCTCGTCGAGGGCGGTCCCGACCAGCATCGCGCCGGTCGCGCCGAGCGGATGTCCGAGGGCGATGGCGCCGCCGTTGACGTTTACCTTGGCGTCGTTGAGCTCGAAGGCCTGCAGAAAACGCAGCACGACCGCCGCAAAGGCCTCGTTGACCTCGAAGAGATCGATGTCGGCGAGCGACATGCCGGCGCGGGCGAGCAGCTTCCTGGTCACATCGATGGGGCCGGTCAGCATGAGCGCAGGCTCCGAGCCAATGTTGGCGAAGGCCTTGATCTTCGCCCGCGGCTTGGCGCCGATGCGCTCGCCAGCTTCTTTGGAGCCCACCAGCACAGCGGCCGCCCCGTCGACGATTCCCGACGAATTGCCGGCGTGGTGGACGTGGTTCAGCTTCTCGATCTCGGGATGGGCCTGAATCGCCACCGCGTCGAAGCCGCCCATATCGGCGAGCATGATGAACGAAGGCTTCAACGAGGCGAGCGACTGCATGTCGGTATTAGGCCGGCGATGCTCGTCATTGTCGAGAATCGTGAGGCCGTTCACATCCTCGACCGGAACGACTGAGCCCGAGAAACGGCCCTCGTCCCACGCCGCAGCCGCACGCTTTTGCGACTGCACCGCATAGGCGTCCACATCGTCACGTGAGAAACCATACTTCGTCGCGATGAGGTCGGCGGACACCCCCTGCGGCATGAAGTAGGAGGGAATCGCGATCGTCGGATCGACCGGCCAGGCGCCGCCCGAGGCGCCGATGCCCACGCGGCTCATGCTCTCCACGCCGCCGCCAATCGCGAGATCATGCTGGCCCGACATGATCTGCGCCGCGGCGAAGTTCACTGCGTCCAGGCCGGAGGCGCAAAAGCGATTGATCTGCACGCCGGGAACCCTGTCAGTGAAGCCAGCGGCGAGGGCGCTGGCACGTGCGATGTCGCCGCCCGCTTCGCCGACGGGATCGACGCAGCCCAAGATCACGTCATCGACCTCGGGGCCAGTGAGATTGTTGCGCTCCTTCACGGCCTTGAGCGCCGTGATCGCCAGACCAAGCGTCGAGACCTCATGCAGCGAGCCATCAACCTTGCCACGCCCCCGTGGCGTGCGGACGGCGTCGAAAATGTAAGCGTCGGCCATGGGAGTCCTCCAAAATTACGGTTCGAGGCCGATCATATTTAGGCTCTGCTACAACTTTGTTGACGTGCGGTCGGGACCCGCCTTGCGCTCCCTAGCCCCTCAATGGAACTGCCGGGGCTCGCCGGGCGTCTCCTGCGCAAGCTCGAAAGCCGCGAGTCCGATGAGCATTTCGGCGCGCGTCTTGAGGTCGATCGCCTCCAGCAGCGATTGCTTCTCGCGAGGCCCGAAAGGACACATCATCGCCAGCGCATTGACGAGGGTTTCGGTCGGCGCCGCGTCGATGCTCGACCAATCGACCTCAACGCCCGTCTCCTCGGCGAATTCACGCAACATCAGTATCATGCGTCCGCGGTCCACCGCCGCTTCGCCAGCCCCGGCCTCGAGATCGCCGGCAAATTCGTCGAAAGCGACGACGCAGCGGCGAAATCGCCCGGTGGGTGGCGCCTCGGCGATGACCTTGAAACGCGCGACGCCGGTCAGCGTGATGAGGTATCTCCCGTCTCCCATCTCGCAGAAATGGGTGAGACGGCCCAGACAGCCGATCTGATAAAGCTTCGGCTCGGCCCCATCCCCGCAAGCCAAGGGTTGGATGACGCCGATGAGCCGGTCGCCCGCGATCGCGTCGTCCACCATCTCGAGGTAGCGCGGCTCGAAAATATTTAGCGGCAGCTCGCCGCGAGGCAGCAACAGTGCTCCCGAGAGCGGAAACAGACGCGCCGTTCCAGGAAGCTCGGCGAGCGAGGCATAACGTCTGTTCATGCCCATGGCGTGCGCACCCCACATGTCCTTCCTCGAGAGCGTCGTCTAGCCTTTCAGGAGAAGAGCATGGCGGACAGCTTTCTGCGCGCCGCCGTCGTTGCTTTATCCGCCGGGCCCCAGGCTTCGAAAAATTGCACGAGCTGCCTGCGCGCGCCGTCGTCGTTCCAACTACGGTCGCGACGAATGATGTCAAGTAGCTCCGCCGCCGCTTCTTCCCGGCGGCCCTTGGCGTTTAGCGCCAAAGCCAGATCGAAATGCGCCTGTGGATCGTCGGGGTTGTCGGCGGCGCGCCGCTTGAGGTCGGAAATCTCGTCGAGCGAGCTCGCTGCAAGGGCGTTCTCCAGCGCCGCCGCGGCCGCCGCGACCGCGGCCTCTCGCCGCAGCGTGTCGGGGGCGCCCGCAAGCAGGGCTTGCGCTTCCTCCAGCCTGCCGGACTCGGTGTAAACCCGCAGCAGCAGCGCGAACGCCCGGGGTTGCGGCGGCTCGAAGCTCACGAACTGGAGCAGCGCGGCCTCGGCGCCCGCCAGGTCGCCGGCCGCGATCATCGCCTCGACCACCTCTAAAGCCTCGGCGTCCGATTCGATCGGACCCACGAGTCGCTCCAAAAAACCCTTGATCTGGCTTTCCGGCAGCGCGCCGACAAAGCCGTCGGTCGGGCGGCCGCGCTGGAAGGCGACGACCGCAGGAATTGACTTCACTCCGAGTTGTTCGGCGATGTCAGGCTCCTGATCAATGTTCATCTTGACGAGACGCGCCTTGCCTTTCGTCGCGGCGACGAGGCGCTCGAGCACGGGCGCGAGCTGACGGCAAGGGTTGCACCAAGGAGCCCAGAAATCGACCAACACGGTTTGCCGCAGCGAGGCTTCCAGCACGTCGGCGCGGAATTTCGCTGCGGTCGTCTCGATCGTCCCGGCGCCGCCCGAGGCCGCGTCTTTTGCGAACTCGTTTGAAGTCATTGTTTCAATTCTCCTCAAGGCTCGTTCGCGCAAGCGACGCCGCTTTCTTTATCGCAATTTTCTCGCGAGAGGCACGATTTTTCAGCGGCGTCGAAATGTCAGATAGACGGGCGGGCGTCCGACTGCGATCGCCTTGCCTTCATATTTCGTTTGCATCCACCCGTCCCACGGCGTTCTCCAATCCGAGCAGGCCTGCGCCGTCCACAGGAAGCGCGTCGAAGCGCGCAGCCGCGCCAGGGTCCAGGCTGCATAATCGTCGATGTCGGTGGCGAAGCGAAGCTCGGCGCCGCTTCGCATGACGCGGGCGAGGCGGTCGAGATTTTCCTCGCTGACGAAGCGCCGTTTGCGCTGCCGGCGCTTGGGCCAGGGATCGGGATAGAAGAGATAGACGCGATCGAGGCTCTCCTCCGGCAACCAATCCAGCGCCAGCGCGGCGTCGCCTCTGAAGAGCCTGATGTTGACGAGCCCGCGCCGCTCGATCTGCGCCAGCAGCTTGGCGACGCCGTTGATGAAAGGTTCGCACCCGATGAAGCCGATGTCGCTCTCGCGCGTCGCCGCCTCCACAAGATGCTCGCCGCCGCCAAAACCTATCTCGAGCCGCAGCGCGCGTTTCGGCGTCGGAAATAGTGAAGCGGGCGCGAAAGGTCTGCCGAGATCGAGAGAAAGCTCCGGCAGCAACTCCGCCACCAGTCTCGCCTGGTGACGTCGCAGCGCCTTGCCCTTCGATCGACCATGCAGCCGGCTGTGCAAGAAGGGTTCGGTCACAGGAGGAAATGCGTTACGGCGTCGGAGGCGCCTTCCTTCTCCAACGATGGAAAAAGGAGGCTCGCCCTGCGACCCGGGAGGAGGCTATGCGAAATGCGCCTTCAGCTGCTCGGCGAGATCGGTCTTCTCCCAAGAGAAGCCTCCTTCCGCGTCGGGCGCGCGGCCAAAATGGCCGTAAGCCGAGGTGCGCGCGTAGATCGGTCGGTTGAGCTGGAGATGCTCGCGGATGCCCCTGGGCGTCAGGCGCATGACCTGCGGCAGCACGGCCTCGATCTTTTCCTCCGGCACGTGGCCCGTGCCGTGCAGGTCGACATAGATCGAAAGCGGCTCGGCCACGCCGATCGCATAGGAGAGCTGGATCGTCGCGCGGTCGGCGAGGCCGGCGGCCACGATGTTCTTGGCGAGATAACGCGCGGCGTAGGCCGCCGAGCGATCGACCTTGGTCGGGTCCTTGCCGGAGAAGGCGCCGCCTCCATGCGGCGCCGCGCCGCCGTAAGTGTCGACGATGATTTTGCGGCCCGTCAGGCCCGCGTCGCCGTCGGGCCCTCCGATGAAGAACTTGCCGGTCGGGTTCACGTGCCAGATGGTCCTCGGCGATATGAAGTCCGCCGGCAGCACGTCGCGGATATACGGCTCGACGATGCGGCGCACGTCCTCGGGCGTCAGGCTCTCGTCCGTGTGCTGATGGGAGAGCACGATCTGCGTCGCCTCCACCGGCTTTCCGTCGACGTAGCGCAGCGTGACCTGGCTCTTGGCGTCGGGACCAAGCCCCTTCTCCTTGCCGCTGTGACGCGCCGCCGCGAGCTGCTCCAGGATCTTGTGCGCATAGAAGAGGGGCGCCGGCATGAGCTCGGGCGTCTCGCGCACGGCATAGCCGAACATGATGCCCTGATCGCCGGCCCCTTCGTCCTTGTTCCCGGCCGCGTCGACACCCTGGGCAATATCCGCGGACTGCCCGTGAAGCAGCACCTCGACCTTGGCTTTCTCCCAATGGAAGCCGCTTTGCTCGTAGCCGATGCTCTTGATGGCGCGTCGCGCTATGTCTTCAATGTGCTCGAAGGCGAAATGCGGCCCCCGAACCTCGCCGGCGATCACGACGCGATTCGTCGTGCACAGCGTCTCAGCAGCAACACGGATCGCATAGGGATCGATCCGGGCCTTCATCCCCTCGCGAAAGAACTCGTCGACGATCTCGTCGGAAATTCGATCGCAAACCTTGTCTGGGTGTCCCTCGGAAACCGACTCGCTCGTAAAAAGATAATTCTTCCGCGTCACGTGTCTGCCTCCCATGCGCGCCTCATTCGATGCACGCCTGAATCGCGATCGTCCAGTCCGCGCGACCACGCGCGGACTGGCGTCATTTGCCAGCGCGAGACTATTGCGTCAAGCCGCGCTAACCGCTCGCCGTCAATAGCGTCGCCCTTGCCTTTAATTCGCTGCGCTTTCGGCGGGCGCGGGCGCCTCGGTTGTTGACGCGGCCTCGTCGGCTTCCGCGTTTGCAATCGCGACGACCAGATCGATGATGCGCTTACGCACCTTCGTGTCGTGGATTTTCGCAAAGGCGCGATTGAGATGCAGCCCCTCCGCCGTTGCGAGAAAGTCGACTACGAACTGGGAGGACCCCCCCTCCTCCGCAAATCCTTGCCGGTCCGCCGGCGCTCCCGAGCTTGGCGCGCCCTCGAAAAAGAACGAGGGCGGCACATTCAGGGTCTTGGATATTTGCTGCAATCGGCTGGCGCCGATGCGATTAGTGCCTTTTTCGTATTTCTGAACCTGCTGGAAGGTCAGCCCCAGAGCCTCTCCCAGCTTTTCCTGGCTCATTTTCATGAGCACGCGCTGCATGCGCACGCGGCTGCCCACATGACGATCTATAGGGTCAGGTGTTTTTTTCACGGGTAGCCCACCTCCAATCGCTTTCTAGCCCGAATTGCCCGGCTTTGGCAAATGCCGTGAACAATAAAGCTATGTAGAATAACGCGAATGGTTGATTTCCCCTCATCATGAACGCAAGAAATTCTATTGTAAGTTGCATATTGGCACATAATCGCGCGAAGGAACGCCGCCAATACGCCTAGAAATCCGCGCAGCTCGCGCAAGACGTTAGCTCGCTGTCAAATTACGCCACGGTGGATTTGGCTGTCAGGCGGCCCAGACTGAAACGATTCCAATCTAGCCCAACGCCCTGAACACGAGAGAGCATAGCAGCGCCGCGCCCCAGAGGGCGCCAAAAACGACCTTCCCAAGACGCGCGAAAAAAGGCTCGGGTGCGGCTTTGGGGAGAGGCTGATCGATGACGCCCGCGACGCCGAGCGGCAGCTGGTCGCGGATGCGGCCGTAAGCGTCGACGACCGCCGAGACGCCGCTGTTGGCCGCGCGCACGAGCGGCAACCCCTCTTCGATCGCCCGCAGCCGCGCTTGCGCGAAGTGCTGATAGGGACCGCTGGTCCTGCCAAACCAGCCGTCATTGGTCACGTTGAGCAGCCACTGGGGGCGCACGCCGGGCTCGACGACCTCGCCAGAAAAGATCGCCTCGTAGCAGATGAGCGGCGCGGCAGTCGGCAAGCCCGGCGCCTCGAGTCGGCGCGGGCCTTCGCCGACGTCCCAGGATTCGGGCACGAGATGGCGCACGCCCAGCGGGCGCAGCAACGTTTCGAACGGCAGATATTCGCCGAACGGCACCAGATGCTTCTTGTCATAGCCGCCGAGGATGCGGCCGTTCTGCACCACTTCTATGGCGTTGTATACTTTGGCGCGTCCGTGCTGCTCTTCCGTTCGCGCCGCGCCAGTGATGAGCGTCTTGCCCTGCAAGGTGCGCGCAATCGCGGCAAGCGCCTGCGGCTCGCGCGAAAGCACGAAGGGAAAGGCCGATTCGGGCCAGATGAGATGCGTCGCGTCGGCGACGCCGGTATGGGTCGGCGCCGTCGCCTGGTCAGACAGCGCGAGATAGTTGCGAAGGATCTCTTGGCCATTCTCCGGCTTGAATTTGGCGTCCTGCTGGAGGTTCGGCTGCATGAGCCGCAGCTTGACGCCCTCCACGAAGCCCGTCTCGGACCGCGCGAGGCGTTGAGCGCCATAGCCGCCCATGACAACGAGCAGCGACAACGCGAAAAGCAGCGCGGGCGAACGCCAACCGCGTCCATCGATCAGTGTCGCCGGCGCCGCGAAGATGAGAATCGCGCAAAGGTCGAGACCGTGAAGACCAACGACCGCCGCGCTTTGCGCGAGGATCGGGATTTCGGCCAGCGCCATGCCGAAGTCGTTCCAGGGGAACCCGGTGAGGGCGTGGCCGCGCAACCATTCGGCGCCGCCAAGTCCGACCGCGAGCGCGACGATGCGGACGGAACCAGGAGACCACAGGGCGCGCGCAAGCGCGAAGCCGAAACCGGTGAACAGCGCGAGCGCAGCCGGAAGTCCGAGCACGGCGAGCGGCAAGGCCCAGGCAAATTGATCGGCCTCGACGAGGAGCGCCGCGCCGAGCCACCAGAGGCCAGCGACAAAATAGCCGAAGCCTAGCCACCAGCCGTCGGCGAAGGCCGAGCCGAGCGCGGCGAGCCGCAGCCGTGCGCCACGGGCGTCGGAGGAGCCGTCGATGAGCCATACGGCGGCGGTGAGCGTGATCGCCATGGCGGGCGTGAAGCCGATCGGCTCGAGCGCGAGCGCGCCGCCGGCCCCGGCGCCGGCGGCCAGGGCGCGCCGAGTCCAGCCCTCGGCCAGAATGATGCGGTGCGGCAGCGAAAGGCGGCCGGACCCCGCCAGGTCGAGATCGAGTGTCGAATGCATCAGGTGCGCTCCGCCGAATCAGCGGCCAACTTTGAGAGATTTTCTGCTGCGCGTCGATAGGGCGTGACGCGGGACGATCGCCGCCCGCGCCAAGGCAAGATTTTAGATTGCGTCAGTGCCTGTCGCTTTATGCGCGATCGGAACGGAGCGCAGCAGGGTGGCCCTGTCATTCTACGGACGCGCTTTCCCACGGCAGCGGCCCCAATGGAAAGCGATCTGCGGCGTCGCGCGCCAGAATTCGAAAGCTGCGGCCGTCTCGGCTCGCCGATGTTGCGCAAGCTGCGCCCTTGCCGCTATAAGCGCCGCGCAATCCAAAACTCCAACCGACGAGACGGCGCGCCATGGCGATCGAACGCACTTTTTCCATACTCAAGCCCGACGCGACCCGGCGCAACATCACCGGCGCCGTCAACGCCCTCATCGAAAAGGCGGGCCTCCGCATCGTCGCGCAAAAGCGCGTCCACATGACGCGCCAGCAGGCCGAGACCTTCTATGCGGTCCACAAGGAGCGCCCCTTCTTCGGCGAGCTCGTCGAGCAGATGTCCGCTGCGCCGGTCGTCCTGCAGGTGCTGGAAGGCGAAAACGCCATCGCGCGCTATCGCGAGGTCATGGGCGCCACCAACCCCGCCAACGCGGCGGAAGGCACAATCCGCAAGCAATTCGCCCTCAACGTTGGCGAGAACACCGTTCACGGCTCCGACGCCCCTGAGACGGCCGTCGTGGAGATCGCCCAGTTCTTCTCGGGCAACGAGATCATCGGCTGAAGAGCCCCGGCGGCGGTCCCTCCGCCGCCGATCCGTCCGTGACTTACTTCGACTTGATTTCGATCTTCTTGCTGTTATCCGCGGCCTGCGCCGTTTTTGGGAGCTTCACCGTCAGCACGCCCTTCTCGAAATGCGCCTCGATCTTACTCTCGTCCACGCCTTCCGGCACGCGGAATGCGCGACGGAACGAGCCGTAGCGGCGCTCGCTAAAGTGATAGTCTTTATCCTTCTCCTCGCGCTCCGCCTTCTTCTCGCCGCTGATCGACAGAACGCCGTTCGAAAGCCGCAGCTCGACATCCTTTTCGTCCAGGCCCGGAAGCTCGGCGGTGATCTCATACTCGCCTTCCTTTTCGGCGAGATCGACCGCGGGATGCGCCGAGAAACCCGTCAACATGCGGTCGAAGGCTTCGAACTCCGGGAAGCTCTTGCTGCGCGGGAAGTCATGCATCAGGCTGCCGAAGCGGCGAAAGAGGTCGAAGGGCCGCCACTCGAACGGATCGAACGGCGTCGGCGCTTGTGAAGGGGCCTTTGCGGGTTCGTTCTTCTGCACATCGCTCATTGTCGTCTCCCAAGACAAAGCGCCACGCCTCGGCTTGAGTGAGACCGGCGCTTTCGCCCTTGAAATGGGCGCCGAAACCCCCGATGCAAGTGCGGCGCGCCGCCGCAAAACCAACGACGCTTCGCCTGTCAATCGGGCCCAGCGCGAAACTACCAATCGTGCTTGTCGCTTTATT
Source organism: Methylocystis sp. (assembly GCA_035624015.1). Classification (GTDB taxonomy): domain Bacteria; phylum Pseudomonadota; class Alphaproteobacteria; order Rhizobiales; family Beijerinckiaceae; genus Methylocystis. The sequence continues at coordinate 11,140 of DASPSI010000016.1, read as the reverse complement.
AACGTCAGGAGGCCGAAGATTCGCCACCATGTCCAGGGAGCATGTTTCATCGTCATAGCATCGGGAGTAACGAGCAATGATTAGCTTCAAACACGCCGCTCTCGCCGCGCTGATCGCCCTCGGCTCGATCGGTTACGCCGCCGCCTCCGACGTGAAAGAGCCTTACGGCCTCTGGCTGCGCCCCGAGGGGGGCGTGAAATTCAGCTTCTACGACTGTGGCGGACTACTCTGCGCCAAGGTCGTCGATGCGGCGCGACCTGAGGACAAGGCCGGCATCGGCACCGTGATCCTGCGGGGAGCCAAAAGGACCGCCGCCAACGAGTGGCGCGGCAAGCTCTATAATTCCGATGACGGCAAGGTGTACGACGGCTACATCACGCTGACCTCCGACGACGAGCTCACGCTTAAGGGTTGCATTCTTGGAGTTCTCTGCGGCGGCGAGACCTGGAAGCGCGTCCCCCAGGCGTCCTCGGGCACAAAGCCCGCCCGCACAGCCGCCGTCCAATAGCGCAGACCGCCTCAAACGCTCGCGAGCGCGACGCACCCCCGCGCGCCGGCTGAAAGCGACAACAAATCCGGCCCCGCCGGCTCGCGTTCGAGATGCTCGACTTCGGCGAGGGCGGGCCCCCGCTGCGCCAGAACAGCGAAAACGTCGAGCGCCTCGGCTTCGCCCTGAAGCGCGGCTTCGACCTGGTCGAAGCCGCGGTTTCGCACCCAGCCGGCAAGCTCCAGCCGTCCGGCCTCGCGCACCACGAAGGCGCGAAAGCCCACGCCCTGCACAAGCCCAGTGATGAGAAAGCGCTCGGCGTGGACTGTCATCCCCAACCCTCAATATTGTCGAGCAATCGAACGCCGCCGAGCCTGACCGCGGCAAGGAGCCGCATCGGCGCCTCGCGCTGGCCGGAGAGCGGCGCGAGGGTCTGCGCATGGCGAGCTTCGACATAATCGATGACGAAGCCTGAGGCCTCGAGGCTCGCTCGTGTCTTCTCCAGAACGGCTTCGACGGCCTCTCCGCCTGCGATGGCCCGCATCGCCTCATTCAGCGCCGCATAGAGCGCAGGCGCCGTGCGGCGCTCCTCGACGGAAAGATAGACATTACGCGAGGACATGGCGAGACCGTCCTCCTCGCGCATTGTCGGCGCGGCGAGGATTTGCGTAGCGATGTCGAGGTCCTGCGCCAGCTGCTTGATGACCAGCAGCTGCTGATAGTCCTTCTCGCCGAAGATCGCCACATCGGCCTGCGCTTGGTTCAAGAGCTTCGCGACGATCGTCGCGACGCCGCAGAAATGCGTCGGACGAAAGCGATCCTCCAGCCCCACGCGCGCCGGCCCGTCGATTTCGACGCGCGTTGCGAAGCCGCGCGGATAGATTTCCTCGACGGTCGGCGCAAAGCACAGATCCGCCGTGACGCGGGCGAGCTGCGTAAGGTCTTCCGGCAGCGTCCGGGGATATTTGGCGAAATCCTCGGAAGGCCCAAATTGCGCAGGATTGACAAAAATCGTCACGACGACCCGCTCGGCATGGCGTCGCGCCGCTTCAACGAGCGAGAGATGTCCCGCGTGCAGCGCGCCCATAGTGGGCACGAGAGCCACCCTCTCGCCCGCGGCGCGAAAGCCCGCAACCGCGGCGCGCAGCTCGGCGACGCTGTGCACAAGGGAAACATTCTCAGTCATTGCTGGTTTCGCCTGTTGATCTTCGCGAGAGTCTCGAGATGCGCGAGATAGACGGCGGGCAGCGCCGCGGCGCGCGCCGCGGCGAGGATGGCCGCGAAATAAGCCGGCTGTGGCGCGCCTTCCGCCGCCGTCCAGCCGACGTAAACGAGCGCCTTGACGGAGCCGAAAGGCTCGCGCAGCACTGGCATGTAGCACTTTTTATAGTCTCCGCGCGAGACGCCCTCAAACAAATCGAGCGCACGCACGTCGGCGAGGGCCAAGTCCCACAGCAGGCCGCAAACATTCGCGCGCGGATCAGGGACAACGCTGAGAAATCCGTCGCTCATGGCGATGAGACGATGGCGCGCGAGCCGCGCGCGACAAAGGACGCGCGAGCGCGGACAGCGCTGGCGCATCGCCTCGCGGTCGAGATTGGCCCCATAGGCGAAATAGTGCGGCATGATGCGCTCTGTCTTTGGGACGAAATTGCATTTAAAGGAGCGAGTAGCGCGAAAGGACGGCGGCGGTCCAGCCGCCGGCGCGCCCGCTGGAAAGGCCCCATGAAAAGATTGCTTTTGTTGCGACACGGCAAGGCTGACCGGCATTCGGCCGGGGGCGACCGCGAGCGCCCGCTGACCGGGCGCGGGCGCAAGGACGCCCGCCTGATCGGCGAGTTCCTGGTCGGCGAGGGCATCACGCCCGAGCTCGCCGTAGCCTCCACCGCGCGCCGCGCCCAGCAGACGCTGGAGCTGGCGCTGGAGGCCTTTCCGCAACATGTGGCGCATTTGATCGAAAATTCCATCTACATGGCGACGGCGGAACATCTGCTCGGCATCCTGCGCCAATCGCCCGACCGGGTCTCGACTCTGCTGGTCGTCGGCCACAACCCGGGCTTCGCGGAGCTCGCGGAAGCGCTGGCGGGAGAAGGCGAGCCGGCGCAACTGCAAGAGCTGCGCACGAAATTTCCTACGGCGGCGCTCGCGATCCTGGATTTTGCGAGCCCTAGCTGGGCGAATGTCGAGCGCGGGACGGCTCGGCTCTTTCGCTTCGTGACGCCGAGCGACTTACGAGGTGATGAAGAGGAACAAGGGGATTGACGCCTCCGCTGACCTGTGTCTTGCAAATTTCAGTCGTTTGTTTACTTTTGCTCGCCATGGCTGAAGGCCTGATTTAGGCGAGGCTTGCACGACCGCGTTCCGAATGCTTGACGCCTTTTGCAAGGTTTTGAGATCGGTGGAAAAATCGAAGCACACTCTTCTGATCGCCGCATTCTTGTTCGTTCTCAGCGGCGCCGGCGCCGTCGCGATCGTCATCGCCTCGAAGCCGCATCCAGCAATCAGCATCAATATCTGGCCCAATGCCCTTAAAATCGACGCCAATCAAGCTGCGGACGCTCGAAGCGAGCTATTCAGGGCGATCGTGGAGCGCGACGCAAAACCGAGCGACTTTGCGATCGGCGGAGACGCCGCCACGCTCGCAAACATCTTACAGAAGATCGAGCTGTTGCGATCCTCGCCTGGCGAGGCGTCTCAAACCAGCAAATCTCTGTATGTTGCGATCCTGGACACCTCGCCTGCGCAACCCGAAAAAGTCGAGCCGGCCAATCTAGTCGAGCTCAATCTCGCGGAAGCGGGCGACGCCGCGGTCCTGGTGGTCGCGAACAGGCCGACGATCTTCAAGGTTGAAGGGGCTGCAAAGGAAGCGCACGCGAAAATCGCCGTTGAAAGTCCAGCGGCCTTCGACATCGCGAATAATCATCCCAAGCTGCTTGCCGGCTTCCATTCGGGAGCCTTCGGCCAAGTTGCGGCGAGCTCAGACGACTATACGGACGTCTCCGATCGAACCCGCACGAATCGGCTTTGCCAAATGCTGCGCGGATGGGGAGCGCTGTTCAACGTCGAGATCCCAAAGATTGGCATCTGGATTATCAAGGATCCTGCAAGAATCTACGTCCGCCAGAACGGTCTCTCGCAAACGGCGTTGGCCGAGGCGCGCTCATCGGACGTTCAGTCGCACTGCTCGCCCCCTGGCGCGACAGCGAATCGCGTGATCGAGCCTCTCCCTGCTCCGATAATTCGACGCCCCTCGGTACAGCTTCCCGTCAGGCGCAGCCCTGACGGCTACATTCCGAACAGATGATGATCGCAGCGCGTCGGATTTCCTGAAACCTCAGAGCAACGCGCAAAATTCGCGCACCACCCGCTCATACACCGCCCGCTTGAACGGCACGATCAGCGCCGGCAGCAGCGTCGGGCGCTCCCATCGCCACTCCTCGAACTCGGGGTCATGCGCGCCGCCGGCGGGGTGAGCGATGTCGATCTCGGCGTCGTCGCCCAAGAAGCGCAGCGCGAACCACTTCTGCGTCTGGCCCACATATTTGCCGCGCCAGCGCCCCAGCGCGTCCTCGGGCAGATCGTAGCTCAGCCAATCGCCGATCTCGCCCAAAAGCTCGACGCTGCGCACATTGGTCTCCTCGTAAAGCTCGCGTAGCGCCGCCTCTTGCGGCGTCTCCCCTTCGTCGATGCCGCCCTGCGGCATCTGCCATTCGAACCGCGCGGAGGTGCGGTCGTCAGGGCCTTTGGGGCGCCTTCTGCCAATAAAGGCTCGCCCGGCGCGGTTCACCAACATCACGCCTACGCAGGGACGATAAAGTCGCTCGCTCATTTCCCTCCGATCGCCGCGGTGTGACCCGGCGCCTCGAGCGTGGCCGAGACCGGCGCGATCGCAATGCCGTGCCGCTCAGCTTCCCGGGCGAAGCGCGCCAGACGCGCGATCGTCGTCAGCTGCGCGTTGGCGAAGCCGATTGCCGAACCGTTCTTCAGCGCCTGCGCCTCGAGCTGCGCCAGCGCCGCGTCGAGCGCCTGCGGCGTCCCGCGTCCGTCGAGCACGACGTCGACGCGCACGGCGGGCAGGGACAGCCGCGCCGCCACATCCGTGATCAGCGACTGCGGCGAGCCGCCGTCGTCCAGGACGAACAGGCCGCGCTGCGCGAGCTCGCCGAGCGCCGAGGAGAGCGCCTTCTCGTCGGCGGTGAAGCGTCCACCGAGGAAGCTCGCCACCCCAGCGTAGCCGGTGAAGCGGCCCATGAGCCAGCGCAGGTCCTCGATCTCGCCGCCGCTCGTGAGTAGCGTGTGCGGCCCCGGGTTGTTCTGCGGATAGTCGAAAGGCTCCATCGGCGCTTGCAGCAGCGTCTCGTGGCCGCGCGCGCGGGCCTGGGCCGCGGCCTCCGCCACCGTCGCGCCATAGGGTGCGAAGGCGAGCGTCACGGACTCGGGCAGCTGGTCGATCGCTGCCTCCGTGCTCTGCGCATTGAGGCCGAGGCCGCCGACGACGAGCGCGATCCTCGGCGCGGTGGCCTTAAGACGCGCCGGCGCGACGTAAGGCCTCGAATAGACGTCCATCGGCTTGGCGCCATCGGGGCCGATGCGCGGCAGCACCCCGAAGCGGCTTTTTTCCGCGACACGCTTGTCGGGCGAAGGCGGCAGGCGCACGCCCGAGGACTCGACCTCGATAATGATCGGCCCGCCGCCACCGCTCGAGCCGTTGCGCGTGACCTTGACGCCAGACTGCTGCTCCGCTTCGCTAACCGAAAGGATCTGGTCGCGTCCGGATGGCGCCGGCGGCTCCGCCTCGGCGGCGGCGGGCGGCCTCACGACCTCTTGGGGCGGCGCCGGCGGCGGTGCGTAGGGCTCGATCCTGGCGACAGCGTAGGGCCGCCCCCCGAGGCTGAGTTCTAAAGGATCGCGCGTCGCGAAGAACAGCGCGACCGCGCCAAGCGAGACGACCCCGAGCCCCAGCCCTGCGGTCGTCAAGAAGCGGCGCGATGCTGCGCCAAGCTTCGCGTCGTTTCGATTTTGCCCTAAGGGCCGATGCAGCTCGTCGTCCATCTGGCGATGCTCTTCGCGCGAATCAGGAGCTCATTCTCGCGCTTGGACCGCGGTTCGTCGAGAGCCGCTATTCGCCCTCCCCCGCCTCCGCCGCGGCCTCTTCTGCAAAATCGAGGTCGAGCAGCGCCGGCGCCTCGGCCTCGAGCGGCTCCTCGTCGTCCGACAGCGCGGGGTCGTCGCAAGGCTGCGGGATTCTGAAATCTTTCGGCAGACGCCCGTCGAAGAGGCCTGCGCCCTTCAGCTCGTCGAGTCCCGGCAGATCGCCGATCTGCTCCAGGCCGAAATGCATCAGGAACTGCTCGGTCGTGCCATAGGTAATCGGACGGCCCGGCGCCTTGCGGCGTCCGCGGAGACGCACCCAGCCGGTCTCCAGCAGCACGTCGAGCGTGCCCTTGGAGATGGCGACGCCGCGCAGCTCCTCGATCTCGGCGCGCGTCGTCGGCTGGTGATAGGCGATGATCGCCAAGGTCTCCAGCGCCGCGCGCGACAGCTTCTTTTCGTCGACCTGCTGACGCGTCAGCGCATAGGCGAGATCGGGCGCGGTGCGGAAGAACCACTTCTTGCCTGCGCGCGCGAGATTGACCCCGCGCTGGGCGTAGTCGACCCGCAGCCGCTCCAAAACAGCGTCGAGCGGCGCGCCGTCGGGGAGACGCCGCTCAAGCTCCGCTTCGTCCACGGCCTCGCCGGCGGCGAACAGCAAGGCCTCGCAAATGCGGGCGGCTTCACGCAGCCGATCCTCGGCCTGAGACAGAGCGTCATCGGAAGCCCCGTTAAACAGCTCGATCTTTGCAGCAGCCTGCCCCAAGGGGTGTCTCCCTGTTGTCGTCGCGCGTCACAATAATTCCGGTGGCGAAGCGTCCTCGCCGCGCTTGACCCAAATGGCCGCAAATGGCCGATCCTGACGCAATTCGATGCGGCGCTCCCGAACCAGCTCAAGTGTGGCCGAGAAGGCCGAAGCGCGTACGGTGCGCGCCGTCGGCGCATCGTGACAAAACTGCAGAAGGTAATCGTCCAAAACCGTCCATTCCAAGGCGGTCCCGACGAGCCGCTCCAGCGCCTCGCGCGCCTCGGCGAGCGACCAAACCGTGCGCTGGCGCAGCGTGAACTTGGAGATCGCGGTCTTCTGGCGCTGGCGCGCATAGGCGGACAAAAGGTCATAGAGCGTCGCCTGAAAGCGCGAGCCGCGCGAAGTGTCGATGCCCTCCGCCGCGCCGCGCAGAAACACGTCGCGGCCCAAGCGCGCGCGCTCGGCCAATTTGTCGGCGGCGCGGCGAATGGCCTCAAGCCGGCGCAGGCGCTCGGCCAAGGCCGCGGCGAGGTCGGCGGCGGAAGGCTCCTCGGCCTTCGGCGGCGCGGGCAGCAGCAGACGCGACTTGAGATAGGCGAGCCAGGCCGCCATCACGAGATAATCGGCGGCGAGCTCCAGGCGCAGGCGCCGGGCTTCCTCGATATAGGCGATATATTGCTCGGCGAGCGCAAGGATGGAGATGCGCGAAAGGTCGACCTTCTGACGTCGGGCGAGCTCCAGCAGCAGATCGAGCGGGCCTTCGAAACCATCGAGATCGACGAGAAAGGCGGGCTCGGATTCTCCCCGCTCGACCTCGATCGTCGAATCGAACTCCAGTTGCTGCGCCATTGGCTCTTCGGGTTTTCAGCCTGTCACTAAGCGAACGCCTAAATCCTCAACGCTGCGACGCCCGTCTCATGGCTATCGGCCCTGCGCCCGTCAAGCAAGGGCCTTTTCGAACTCACGGGCGCCGTCCACAGAATTGAAATCTTCAATATTCACAAGTTTTTCGAGCGCGGCTTCGGCTCGCCGCGCCGCGGCGCCGACCAGTTCGCCGCAGCCTTCGGCGACAGCGCCGGCCTCCGCGAGATCGCCGTTGCAGTGCAGCACAACATCGCAGCCCGCGGCGATCGCCCGCTCGGCGCGTTCTCTAAAGCCGCCCGAAAGCGCTTTCATCGACAAATCGTCGGTCATGAGCAGCCCGCCGAAACCGATTTGGCCGCGAATCGCTTCGCTGATCACCGTCTTGGAGAGAGTCGCCGGCGCGCTCCCGTCGAGCGCTGTGTAGACCACATGCGCGGTCATCGCGAGCGGCAGGTCGCGGTTGGCGATGAAAGGCGGAAAATCCACGGCCCCCAGCTCCGCGAGCGGCGCATCGACGACAGGAAGCTCACGGTGGCTGTCGGATTTCGCGCGGCCGTGACCGGGAATGTGCTTGATCACCGGCAGCACGCCGCCTGCGAGCAGTCCCAGGGCCGCTGCGCGACCGAGACGCGCGACGGCGGCTGGATCGCGGCTGTAGGCCCGATCGCCAATCACGTCATGGGCGCCCGGTTGCGGCGCGTCCAGCACCGGCAGGCAGTCGACGGTGATCCCCACCTCGCGCAAATCATGGGCTATAAGCCGCGCGCCGAGCCAGGCGAGACGCTCGGCCTCTTCCGGCGTGGCGGTCTTGCGCTCGAAGGTCGCGGCGCTGGGATAGGCGCGCCAGCACGGAGCGCCGAGACGCTGAACGCGGCCACCCTCCTGATCGACGAGGATTGGCGCGTCGCGCCCAAGCGCCGCCCGAACCTCGTCGGTCAGCCGGCGCACGTCCTCCCGCGCGCCGACGTTGCGCTGAAACAGAATCACGCCCCATGGCTGCGTCTCGCGCAGGAACGCCGTCTCTTTCGCAGCGAGATCGACGCCGGCAAGGCCGCAAATGAAGGCCCGAGTCATCCGAGGGTTTGCTCCCGCCTGCCGCGCCGCCTCCGTCGCCTTCCCTCTTCGGGGGAGGCTGGGGAGGGGGATCAGTTCGCTCCAGCCACGAAGCACGCGTCTCCGCCCGCCTTGACCTCATTGCAGACCTTGGCCGCGGCTTCCTTGCTGATGCCATGCACGCGAACGCGATAGACCGTTTTGTCCCCGACCTTCGCGATCTTGAATGTCGGGCGTTGGCCGCCGAGCTTCGAGCCGTATTTCGCGGCGATCCTACTCATCATCGCGCGGGCTTCGGCCTCCGACCCCGCGGCGCCGAACTGCACAGCGAAGCCGCCCCTGGAATTCGAATGGGTCGCATCTCCCGCCGCTGTGTCGTTGGCGGCTTCATCAGCTGGGACCGCCTCGGGGGCAGGTTTTTGCGCGAGCTTTTGTAGGGGCTTCGCTTTCTCCGCCGCATGCAGGGGCGTTTCAGGCTTGCCCGTAGTGACCGGAGGCTTGATCGCGACCTTGGGCGTCGTCTCCGGCGCGCGCTTTGGCGCGGCTTCGGGCGCAGTCGCCTTAGAGACTGCCGGCGGCAGCGACGGATTGTCGATCAGCGAGCCGTCCGGGCGCACCGAGACGGTCTTCACGCGCTTCGGCGCCGCGCCGCCGACAATGGACGTGGGAGCGGCGCGCGGCTCTACCGTCGGCTCCATCGCCTGCTCCTCGTGTGACACCACGCCCTTGACCTGGGCCTGCTCCTGGCGATCCAACACCGCAGCGTCGGCGCCTTCGGGCGTCTGCTCCGCGAGCGCCACGGGCGGCGCCACTTTCACCGGGCCCGTCGGGGCGGTGATGACCGCGATCTCGCGCGAACCGATCGCGCCGGCGCGATGGGCGAAGCCATAAGCGATAGCGCTCACGCCGATGAGCGACAGCGCCGTGACCGCGTGCCAGGGACGAAAGCGCGAACGCAACGATGCAAAGCGTCCGGGCCGTTCCGCCGGCGGCTCCTCGGCGCCGTAATGAAGATAGGAGGCGTCGTCCTCATAAGCGGGATACGCCGAACCCTGCGCGTGCTCGGCGTACGCTTCATCGGCGTAATGATCGCCGTGCTCGGAGTAGTAATCTTCGGGCGCCGCTTGCGCGTGCTCGGCCCCATGCTCGGCGGCGGCCTCCCGATGACTGTAAGGGGCCGCGTAGCCGTCATCGAAAGCGCCGCGCAGCTCCGCCGGGAAAGCGTGATCCTGGCCGGGCGCCGCACGCGCCTGCGGCGCGGACGCCTGGCTCTCGGCCGCGAAGAGCCTGTCCAGGCGCCGCGCCGGCTCGGTGGGCTCGCCCCCCTGCATCAGCCGCGCGAGCTCGCTCAACGGGTCGCTGGGCGATGGCCGATCGGTGTTCGGCGCTCGCAGGCGGCGCTCGAAATCGTCGATGTCGATCGCCGCTCGCCTGGTTGTGGATTCGCGCATGGGCTCACCTTGCTACGCTATCGACCGCGCTTCTGGGCGCGGAACGGCGCCGCAGCCGAGATCCCATCTCGGCTCAGCGCATTTCGTCGGGCGCCGCCACGCCAAGCAGCTTGAGGCCTGACGCCAGCACGCCGATTAAACATAAGACCAACGCGACGCGCGCGGTAGATAAATCTCTCGCGTCGATATTAACAATCCGTAATTGTGGCCGATCTTTGCCCCTGTTCCAGTGCGCGTGCAGGCAACTTGCGAGCTCGTAAAGATAAAACCCCACGCGATGCGGCTCGTGCGCCGCCGCCGCCGCTTCGATCAGGCGCGGATACTGCGCGATGACGCGCGCCATCTCGAGCTCGCCTTCGTCCGCCAAGAGCTCGAGCTTTGCTCTCGCCAGCGCCGCGGGACTCGAATCGAAGTCGGGAAAGGCCAGAAGCATCTGTCGGAGCACCGATTTGCCGCGCGCATGCGCGTACTGCACGTAGAAGACAGGATTGTCCTTCGACTGCTCGATGACCTTGGCGAGATCGAACTCAAGGGGAGCGTCGTTCTTGCGATAGAGCATCATGAAGCGCACGGGATCGACGCCCACCTCGTCGACCACCTCGCGCAGCGTGACGAAATCGCCCGAGCGCTTGGACATCTTGACCGGCTCGCCGCCGCGCATGAGCTTGACCATCTGACAGAGCTTCACGTCGAGCGCGACCTGACGGTCGGAGAGCGCCGCGACCGCCGCCGTCATGCGCTTGACATAGCCGCCGTGATCGGCGCCCCAGACATCGACGAGCGTCCGATAGCCCCGGTCGATCTTGCTCTTGTGATAGGCGATGTCGGCGGCGAAATAGGTGTTGGAGCCGTCGGATTTCTTCAAAGGGCGATCGGTGTCGTCGCCAAAATCCACGGTGCGGAACAGCGTCTGCTCCCGATCCTCCCAGTCGTCGGGAAGCTGGCCTTTCGGCGGCGGCAGCCGGCCCTCGTAAACGAGCCCTCGCGCGCGCAACTCCTCGATCTGGCGATCGATCTCGGAAACGCCGTTTATCTTCCGGTGCAGCGTGCGCTCGGAAAAGAACACCTCATGCGTGATATTCAGGGCGGCGAGATCGTCCTTGATCATCGCCATCATCGCCTCGATCGCCATGTCGCGCACGGGGCCGAGCCATTCGCTCTCGGGTTTTTCCCGCAATGATGGGCCGTATTTCTCGGCGATTTCCTCGCCGACGCTTTTGAGATAGTCGCCGGGATAGAGGCCGTCGGGGATCGCGATCTCCTCGCCGAGCGCCTCAAGATAGCGCAGAAACGCGGACCGTGCGAGCACGTCGACCTGCGCGCCGGCGTCGTTGATGTAATACTCGCGCGCGACCTCGCAACCGGCGAATTCCAAGAGATTTGCGAGCGCGTCGCCGAACACCGCGCCGCGGCCGTGGCCGACATGCATCGGCCCCGTTGGATTGG